>NZ_JBFUAE010000009.1:0-241207 GCF_056406435.1 Pseudomonas sp. P1_C12
GCAGTACCACGATTCACCCTTCAGGTTTTGCGATAGCTGAACAACAGATGACGTGAACGGCCTACCGGCCTGGCGAAGATCCTGGCATAAAAATCGGCTTTAAGAAGCCGATGGGCTTTTTAGGATCGTCAGGCGCGATTCTCATCGTGGCGCTGGGGCATGCCCCAAACAGACGCCGGATAGATTTAAGCAAGCCAACCACACCACCCGTTAATCAGTATTGCAAAAATGGGGGCGACCATAGATTTTGTTGGCTAAAATCAAAAGATCGCAGCCTTCGGAAGCTCCTACGCGGAAATTCGCGTTCCCTTGTAGGAGCTGCCGAAGGCTGCGATCTTTTGCCGTTCGATAATCGCCCAAAAACCGCCTTTAGCAATTGAACCATCCAGTACATTTCCCACACCATCCGAACCACAAAACCAATAACAACAGGTTCGACACCATGTCCCCGCGCCCTGCCCTCTCCGGCTGATCCGCTTCGTTTGTACTGATTTCGAAAATTCGTCTGCAACCCCGGGTTGCGGCATCACCCCGTTTCATCCCCAAGAATTAGAGAGACCCGAGTCCATGACGCCTTCCACCGCGCAGTATTTCGTTCCCAGCCTGATTGCCATTGCCCTGGCCAGCGCGGCCCTGCCCGCCAACGCCGAAGAGTCGGGCTTCGTCGATGGGGCCAAGGTCAACCTGAACCTGCGCAACTTCTACATCAACCGCAACTTCACCAACCCGACCAAGGCCCAGGGCAAGGCTGAAGAGTGGACGCAAAGTTTCATCCTCGACGCCAAATCCGGGTTCACCCAGGGCACCGTCGGGTTCGGCATGGATGTGCTCGGTTTGTATTCGGTGAAGCTTGATGGCGGCAAAGGCACCGGCGGCACGCAACTGCTGCCGCTGGATCACGACGGTCGCCCGGCGGACAATTTCGGCCGCACCAACGTGGCGTTCAAGGCAAAGCTGTCGCAAACCGAAGTGAAAGTTGGGGAATGGATGCCGGTGCTGCCAATCCTGCGTTCGGACGACGGTCGCTCGTTGCCGCAAACCTTCCGTGGCGGCCAGATCACGTCGAAGGAAATCAATGGCCTGACGCTCTACGGCGGCCAGTTCCGCCAGAACAGCCCGCGCGACGACAGCAGCATGAGCGACATGTCGATGACCGGCAAAGCCGCGTTCAACTCTGACCGTTTCAACTTCGAGGGCGGCGAGTACGTATTCAACGACAAGCGCACCCAGATCGGTCTGTGGAATGCCGAGCTCAAGGACATCTACAGCCAGCAATTCATCAACCTGACCCACAACCAACCGATCGGCGACTGGACCCTGGGCGCCAACCTGGGTTTCTTCTACGGCAAGGATGACGGCAGCGCCCTGGCTGGCGAGCTGGACAACAAAACAATGTATGGCTTGTTTTCGGCCAAGCACGGCGGCAACACCTTCTACGTCGGCCTGCAAAAACTCACCGGCGACAATGCCTGGATGCGGGTCAATGGCACCAGCGGCGGCACACTGGCCAACGACAGCTACAACTCCAGCTACGACAATGCCCAGGAACGCTCCTGGCAGGTACGCCACGACTACAACTTCGCCGCCCTCGGCGTACCGGGTTTGACCCTGATGAACCGCTATATCAGCGGCGACAATGTGCACACCGGCAGCATCACCGATGGCAAGGAATGGGGGCGTGAAAGTGAACTGGGCTACACCGTGCAGAGCGGTGCGCTGAAAGACCTGAACCTGAAATGGCGCAACTCGACCATGCGCCGGGATTACAGCAATAACGAGTTCGATGAGAACCGCCTGATCATCAGCTATCCGATCAGCCTGTTGTAACCCTCACCACCGCCATCGCGAGCAGGCTCGCTCCTACATTAGACGCGTCCGCCATGACAACACGGTCAACTGTAGGAGCGAGCCTGCTCGCGATGGCGTCAGCTCAGGCAACAAAAATCGCCGGGATCACTCCCGCGACTCAACCCCCAACTCATCCCACACCGACTCGGCCAAATGGAACGTCGCATTGGCCGCCGGGATCCCGCAGTAGATGGCGCTCTGCATGATCACTTCCTTGATCTCGCCACGACTCACGCCGTTGTTGGCGGCAGCGCGCAGGTGCAGTTTCAATTCTTCGTTGCGATTCATGCCGATCAGCATGGCGATGGTGATCAGGCTGCGGGTGTGGCGCGGCAGGCCAGGGCGGGTCCAGATGTCGCCCCAGGCGTGACGGGTGATCATCTCCTGAAACTCCGAGTTGAACTCGGTCAAGGCATTCAGGCTGCGGTCGACGTGGGCATCGCCCAAGACCGCGCGACGGACCTTCAGGCCCTCGTCATAACGTTGTTTCTCGTCCACGGAAATCCCCTCAATCAGCCGACAGAAACGCCAGCACACGCTCGCTGAACGCATTGCCTGCCTGGACGTTGGATAAGTGCGCCGCATAGAACTCGGCGTACTCGGCCCCGCGCACATGCTCCTGGATGAAATGCCCACCGGACGGTGGCGTCACCGCATCTTCGCTTCCGGCAACCACCAACAGCGGCGCCTTGATCGCAGACAACTGATCGCGGAAATCGGCATCGCGCACCGCAGCGCAATTGGCTGCATAGCCTTCGGGCGAAGTGGCCGCGAGCATGTCGGTGATTTGCTTGGCTGCCGCCGGGTTGGCGGCGGAGAAGTCCGGGGTGAACCAGCGGGCAATCGACGCATCGCGCAGGGCAACCATAGCCGCCTGACGATCACGCAGCACCATTTCGATACGTGGGTTCCACACTGACGGATCGCCGATTTTCGCTGCTGTGTTGCACACGATCAGCTTGTTCAGGCGTTCGCCGGCATTGATCCCCAGCCACTGGCCAATCAACCCACCCATGGACAGACCGCAGAAATGCGCGCGTTCGATGTGCAAGGCATCCAGCAAGGCAAGCACGTCGTGACCCAGTTGCTCGATGCTGTAAGGCCCCGGCGTCACCAATGACTGGCCATGACCACGGGTGTCGAAACGCAACACGCGAAAATGCCCGGAGAACGCCGGGATTTGCGCGTCCCACATGTGCAGGTCGGTGCCCAACGAATTGGACAACACCAGTACCGGCGCATCGACCGGTCCATCGAGTTGGTAATGCAGTTCGCCCTCGGCGAGTTGTACAAAAGCCACAGCAAGTCTCCTTCAGGCAGTCAATGCAGAATGTTCAGCCACCGCGCGCTCGACCCAGGTTTTGGCCTGACCGAGGTAATGGGCGGGGTCCAGCAGATGATCGAGTTCAGCCACCGACAGTTCGGCGGTCACTTGCGGTTCGTCGCCGAGGACCGCACGCAGGTGACGTTGTTCGGCCACGGCGCGTTTGCAGCATTGCTCCAAGAGATGATGCGCAGTGTCGCGCCCTACCCGTTGCGCGAGGACGATGCTCACCGCTTCGGCAAGCACCAGGCCCTGGGTCAAATCGAGGTTGCGCGCCATGCGCTCGGCATCCACTTCCAGTCCTTTGGCGATCAACAGCGCTTGCTGCAGGCTGCCCGACACCAGGCAGCAAATCTCCGGCAGGGTTTCCCACTCGGCATGCCACAGGCCGAGGCTGCGTTCGTGTTCCTGGGGCATGGCGCTGAACAGCGTCGAGAGCAGACCGGGTACACGCGTTGCCGCACCGATCAGCACCGCCGCGCCCACCGGATTGCGCTTGTGCGGCATGGTCGAAGAACCGCCCTTGCCCGGCGCCGAAGGTTCGAACACTTCGCCAGCCTCGGTTTGCATCAACAGGCTGATATCGCGCCCGAGTTTGCCGAGACTGCCGGCGATCAGGCCGAGTACTGCAGCGAATTCAACCACGCGATCGCGCTGGGTGTGCCACGGCTGTTCGGGCAAGGCCAGTTGCAGTTCTTCGGCCAGCGCCTGGGCAATTGGCATGGCCAGGTCGCCAAGGGCCGCAAGGGTTCCGGACGCACCGCCGAATTGCAGCACCAGCAGGCGCGGCTTGAGTTCGGCCAAGCGCTGGCGACTGCGCGTCACTGCCCCCAGCCAACCGGCGATTTTCATGCCGAGGGTGACAGGCGTTGCGTGTTGCAACCAGGTGCGCCCGGCCAATGGCGTCGCTGTATAACGTTGGGCCTGCGTCGCAAGGGTTTGGCCCAGTTGCGCCAGATCGCTTTCGATCAGCGCCAGTGCGCGGCGCAGTTGCAGCACCAGGCCGCTGTCCATCACGTCCTGGCTGGTCGCGCCCAGATGCACATATCGCTCGGCTTCGGCATCGGTGGCCGCGATCTGTTTGCCCAGCGCCTTGACCAACGGAATGGCCGAGTTACCCGCCGTGGCAATCGCCTCGCCCAACGCCGCGAAGTCATAAAGCCCTGCGCGGCAAGCCGCTTCAATCGGCGCGACAGCACTCGACGGAATCAACCCTACCTGCGCTTCGGCCCGGGCCAGTGCCGCTTCGAAATCGAGCATGGCCTGGACCCGGCCCTGATCGCAGAACACCTCACGCATATCGCGGGCAGTGAAATAGGCATCGAACAATTGATTGCCCGGTCGCTGATTCATAAACAGTTCCTGGAGGCGCGGGCCTTTGCGACCCGCGCGTGAAGATCAAAGGTCTTGCTGCAGATACTTCGCCTGTTTCGGCAGGCGCAGGCTGAACAGGAATGCCACCGCCATCATCACCGTGACGTACCAGTAGAAGGAGTTTTCCATACCCACGGCCTTGAGGCTCAAGGCCACATACTCCGCCGAACCACCGAAGATCGCATTCGCCACCGCATACGCCAGGCCGACACCCAGGGCACGTACTTCCGGCGGGAACATCTCGGCTTTTACCAGACCGCTGATCGAGGTGTAGAAACTGACGATCACCAGCGCCAGGGTAATCAACACAAAGGCCAGGAACGGACTGCTGACACTTTTCAGGCTCAACAGGATCGGTACGGTGAACAGCGTGCCGAGGGCGCCGAACCAGAGCATCGAGTTACGCCGGCCGATCTTGTCGGCGAGCATGCCGAAAACCGGTTGCATGCACATATAAAGGAACAGCGCGCCGGTCATGATGTAGCTGGCGGTCTTGGCCGGCATGCCGGCGGTGTTCACCAGGTACTTCTGCATGTACGTGGTGAAGGTGTAGAAAATCAGCGAGCCACCGGCGGTGTAACCGAGCACGGTGATGAACGCGGCTTTATGGTCGCGAAACAACGCGCGGATACTGCCGGCGTCCTTGTTTTCGCGCATTTCCTTGCTGGAAGTTTCTTTAAGCGAACGACGCAAATACAGCGAAACCAACGCCGCCATGGCACCGACCACAAAGGGAATCCGCCAGCCGTAGGCACGCAGGTCATCCTCGGTGAGGAACTGTTGCAGGATCACCACCAGCGACACCGCGAGCAACTGGCCGCCAATCAGGGTCACGTACTGGAACGAGGCGAAGAAACCGCGCTGGCCCTTGAGCGCCACTTCACTCATGTAGGTCGCGGTAGTGCCGTACTCACCGCCCACCGACAAACCTTGCAGCAAACGGGCGAACAGCAACATCACCGGCGCCCAGACCCCGATACTGTTGTAGGTCGGCAAACAGGCGATAAGCAACGAGCCGAAGCACATCATCAGAATCGAGATCAGCATCGAGTTCTTGCGCCCGTGCTTGTCCGCCAACCGCCCGAAAATCCAGCCACCAATAGGCCGCATCAGGAACCCGGCGGCAAACACGCCAGCCGTGTTGACCAACTGCACCGTGGGGTTGTCGGACGGGAAAAAGGCCGGCGCGAAATAGATCGCACAGAAGGCGTAGACATAGAAGTCGAACCATTCGACCAGGTTGCCGGACGAAGCACCGACAATGGCGAAAATCCGCTTGTTGCGTTCTTCGCCCGTATAAAGAGCTATAGGAGCCGTGGGTGTTGTCATTGTTTTTTTCACTCAATGGGGACAGTGAGAGTCTAGACACACTTTGCAACAATCCCGTTCCGCAGATGGATCAGCAATACGCAACCCCTGTAGGAGCGAGCCTGCTCGCGATAGCAGTGTGTCAGACGACATCGACGGTGAATGTACCGACGCCATCGCGAGCAGGCTCGCTCCTACAGGTGAACAGTGCTCACTCAATAATCGAAAAACACCGTCTCGGCATCGGTACCCTGCAGAATCACGTTCCACTGGTACACGCCCGACGCATCCTGCTTCGCCATCAGCGTATTGCGACGCTCGGCCGGCACGCACTCCAGCAACGGATCACTCACGTTGGCCGCCTCGCCATCAAAGTAAATCCGCGTCAGCAAGTGCTTCACCAGGCCACGGGCAAACACCAGCACCACCAAGTGCGGCGCCTGGGTCGTGCCTTTGAGCCCCTCAACCGTGCCCGGCTTGATGGTAGTGAAGCGAAAACGCCCTTCGGCATCCACCGGTACCCGGCCAAAACCTTCGAAGTTCGGGTCCAGGGGTTTGTCCTGGTCATCTTCCGGGTGATCGTACTTGCCGGCGGCGTTGGCCTGCCAGACTTCCAGCATTGCGTCGTTGACGACATCACCGTTGCCATCGACCACTTGCCCGGTGATCGCCACGCGCTCGCCCAGGGTTTGTTCGACAGTCAGGTTTTCGCGGTTCAGCCAGGTCAGGCCGATGTGGTAGTACGGCCCGACGGTGTGGGACGTGGTCGCAGTCAGCGTCATCTTATTTCTCCATCGGCGTGGCATCGCGGCCGCGCAATACGATGTCCCAGCGATAACCGAGGGCATAGGAAGGGATGGTTTTTTCCAGATCGAACGTGGCGATCAAGCGCTCTTTGGCGCCGGTATCGGGCACGCAGTTGTAGATCGGGTCGTACGCCAGCAACGGGTCGCCCGGGAAATACATCTGCGTCACCAGGCGCGTCAGAATGCTCGGCCCGAACAGCGAGAAATGGATGTGCGCCGGGCGCCAGGCGTTGTGGTGGTTACCCCATGGATAGGCGCCGGGCTTGATGGTCTGGAACTGATACCAGCCATCGGCGTCGGTCACGGTGCGGCCCGTGCCGGTGAAATTCGGGTCCAGCGGTGCGTCATGCAGGTCGCGGGCATGGGCGTAGCGACCGGCGGCGTTGGCCTGCCAGATCTCCACCAGAATCCCCGGCACCGGCAGACCGTTTTCATCCAGTACACGACCGTGGATGATGATGCGCTCACCCTGTGGCTGCCCCTCATGCTGGGCGGTCAGGTCGTTGTCCTTCTCGTTGACGCGCTCGGCGCCGACGCTCGGACCGGTGATTTCCGACAACGAATGCGGCAGAAACACCAACGGCCTGGACGGCGAGCGCAGGTTGGTGGATTGATAGGTCGGGTGCAGGTATTCCGGCTGAGTGCCCGCCTGCGGGCGACGGTAACCAGGCTTGTCAGTCATGAAGCATTCCTCAGTTCTTATAAGTCTTCAGAGCGCGTCAGACGCGCTCGATCGCCAGGGCCAGACCTTGACCGACACCGACACACATGGTCGCCAGACCTTTCTTGCCGCCGGTTTTTTCCAGCTGATGCAACGCGGTCAACACCAGTCGCGCACCGCTCATGCCCAACGGATGACCCAAGGCAATCGCGCCACCATTGGGATTGACCTGGGCCGCATCGTCCGCGATCCCCAGTTCACGCAGCACCGCCAAACCCTGGCTGGCGAAGGCTTCGTTGAGTTCGATCACGTCGAAATCGCTGACAGCCACACCGAGGCGTTCGGTCAGTTTGCGCACCGCAGGCACCGGGCCAATGCCCATCACCCGCGGCGCAACACCGGCGCTGGCCATGCCCAGCACTTTGGCGCGGGCCGTCAGGCCGTGTTTCTTCACGGCTTCGGCCGAGGCCAGGATCAATACTGCCGCGCCATCGTTCACTCCGGAGGCGTTGCCGGCGGTGACGGTTTTGTCGGGGCCGTTGACCGGTTTGAGTTTGGTCAGGGCTTCCAGGGTGGTGTCGGCGCGAGGATGCTCGTCCTGGCTGACCACGGTTTCACCCTTCTTGTGGGCAATGCGCACTTCAACAATTTCTTCGGCGAAGAACCCGGCGGCTTGCGCGGCGGCTGTGCGTTGTTGACTGCGCAGGGCGAACGCGTCCTGATCGGCGCGGGACACCTTGTAATCGTCGGCCACGTTGTCAGCGGTCTGCGGCATCGCATCCACACCGTACTGGGCTTTCATCATCGGGTTGATAAAACGCCAGCCAATGGTGGTGTCTTCCAGTTTCATGTTGCGCGAGAACGCGGCATCAGCTTTGCCCATCACGAACGGCGCACGGGACATCGACTCGACGCCACCGGCAATCGCCAGCTCCATCTCGCCGCTGGCGATAGCGCGGAACGCGGTACCGATGGCATCCATGCCCGAAGCACAGAGGCGATTGAGGGTCACGCCCGGAATGGTTTCCGGCAGCCCGGCCAGCAACAGCGCCATACGCGCGACGTTGCGGTTGTCTTCACCGGCCTGGTTGGCGCAGCCGAGGAATACCTCGTCCACGGCGTTCCAGTCCACCGACGGGTTGCGCTCCATCAAGGCTTTGATCGGCACGGCAGCCAGGTCGTCGGCACGCACCGTCGACAGGCCGCCGCCGAAACGGCCGATGGGGGTACGAATCGCGTCGCAGATATAAACGTCACGCATCACGCTTCTCCGGGTGCTTGGCCGTGGGCGGCAGCAGTGCGGGCTTCGAGATCACGCAATGCGGTCAGCTCGACCTCTGTTGGCTCAGCGGTTTGCTCAACGTTGTCGGCAAAACGTATCGCCCAACCGGTGGCTGCGACCACTTGCTCGCGGGTCACGCCGGGGTGCAGTGCGGTGACCACGAATTCGTGGGTACCCTCCTCCGGTTCCATGATGCACAGGTCGGTGATGATCCCCACCGGACCGGCGCCTGGCAGGCCAAGACGCTTGCGCGAATCGCCACCCTCACCGTGACCGACCGAAGTAATGAAATCGAGTTTGTCGACAAAGGAGCGCGACGACTGCTTGAGGATGATCAACACGCTCTTGGCCGAACCGGCAATTTCCGGCGCGCCACCGGCACCTGGCAGGCGCACTTTCGGTGCGTGGTAATCGCCGACCACGGTGGTGTTGATGTTGCCGAAACGGTCGACCTGCGCCGCACCAAGGAAGCCGACGTCGATACGCCCGCCTTGCAGCCAGTAGCGGAAAATCTCGCCGGTCGGGACCACGGTGTCGGCGGTTTCCGCCAGTTCACCGTCGCCGATCGACAACGGCAGTACGCTCGGCTTGGCACCGATCGGACCCGATTCGTAGATCAGAACGACATCAGGCGAGGACGTCAGGCGCGCCAGGTTGGCCGCTTTCGACGGCAGGCCGATACCGACGAAGCACACCGAACCGTTCTTCAGACGGCGAGCGGCGGCGACGGTCATCATTTCATTGGTGGTGTAAGTCATTACTTCGCCTCCGAAGCGGCGGCCAGTTTGGCCTGGAACTCGCTGAAGTCAGCGCTGCCGTGGATGTATTCGTTGATCCACGCGGTGAAGGTTTCACGGTCGCGGGCAATCGGGTCCCAGGCCTGGTAGAAACGGTTGTCGCGCTCGTTGTAGCCGTGGGCGTAGGAAGGATGCGCACCGCCAGGTACGTGGCAAACCGCGCTCAAGGCCCAGGTTGGCAGTACACAGGAATTCATCGGTGCATTGAGGTCGTCGACGATTTCCTCAACGGTGACGATGCAGCGTTTGGCGGCCAGTGCAGCTTCTTTCTGCACGCCGAGGATGCCCCAGAGCAGCACGTTGCCCTTGCGGTCGGCTTTCTGCGCGTGAATCACGGTAATGTCCGGGCGCACCGAAGGCACGGCGGCCAACACTTCGCCAGTGAACGGGCAAGTGACGGATTTGATCAGCGGGTTGACCTTCGGCAAGTCGGAACCGGCGTAGGCACGCAGCACCGCGAACGGCAGGCCGGAAGCACCGGCGACGTAGGCATTGGCCAGGTCGGCGTGGCTGTGTTCTTCGATTTCCAGCGCGTGGGGCCACTGCTTCTCCACTGCGTCACGCAGGCGATGCAGGGAGCCGACACCCGGGTTGCCGCCCCAGGAGAAAATCAGCTTGCGGGCACAACCGGCACCGATCAACTGGTCGTAGATCAGGTCAGGGGTCATCCGCACCAGGGTCAGGTCTTTCTTGCCCTGGCGAATGATTTCGTGACCCGCCGCCGTCGGGATCAGGTGAGTAAAGCCTTCGAGCGCGACCGTATCGCCGTCGTTTACGAATTGCTTCACCGCGTCGTGCAGCGAAAGGATTTCAGCCATTGGGGCAGGCTCCCGTTTATTGTTAACCGACAGTGGAAGAAGGCGCCGATGCGCAGCGCCGGAATGACTGAAGATTAAGCCCGTGCAAAACGCCAAACAATCCGATAATCGACTAAGCGTTCGATTATCGAACATATTGTTGTCTGGCTATCTTTATAGGCTGCCCCAAAAGATCGCAGCCTGCGGCAGCTCCTACAGATTTACACATTCCCCTGTAGGAGCTGCCGCAAGCTGCGATCTTTTACTGTTACACCACTATTTCAAACCAGGATCAGGTCGCATCCGCATGACTGACCATGCCCTTGATCACCACTGCCGTGGTCGCCAGCGCCGCCGGAATCACCAGCGCTGTCAGCACTTGCTCGAAATTCCAGCCCAGCCCCAACAGCGTTGCACCCATCCACGCCCCGAGGATGGCGCCAAAGCGGCCGATCCCGAGCATCCACGACACCCCGGTGGCCCGCCCCTGAGTCGGATAAAACCGTGCGGCCAGCGACGGCATTGCCGATTGCGCGCCGTTGACACACATCCCGGCCACCAGCACCAGGGTCGCCAGGATTGTGATGTTGCCCAGGCTCTGCCCTACCGCGTAGGCAAACACCCCGGCCAGCAGGTAGAAAGTGCCGATGACCTTGTGCGGATTGAACCGGTCCATTGCCCAGCCCACGCCTACTGCACTCAGCACGCCACCAAACTGGAACAGCGCGCCGATGAAGGCGGCTTGCTCCATGCTCGCGCCACTGTCACGCATCAGCGTCGGCAGCCAGCTGGTCAGCAGGTAAACGATCACCAGGCCCATGAAGTAGGTCAGCCACAGCAGCAAGGTGCCGACGCTGTAGGTGCCGGAGAAGATCACCGCGAACACATTGCGCGCCTTCACGGTTTTCTGTTCCGGCACGCTGAAACTGGACGCCTGGGCCACCACCGTCGGATCAATCGGCGCCAGTGCCTTGCGCACTTTGTCCGTACCGCGATTGCGTACCACCAGGTAACGCGCCGACTCCGGCAGCCAGAGCAGCAAAACGACGGAGAGGATCAGCGGCAAAATCCCGCCGATCAGCAGCAGGCTGTGCCAGCCAAAGGCCGGAATCAGCTTGGCCGAGATAAATCCGCCACCGGCCATGCCCAGGTTGAAACCGCAGAACATACTGGTTACCAGCAGGGATTTTTTGCGCTCCGGGGTGTACTCCGACAGCAGGGTCGTGGCATTCGGCATGCCGGCGCCCAGACCCAGACCAGTCAGGAAGCGCAACACCAGCAACTGATCGACATTGCTGCTGTAGGCAGAGGCCAGGCTGAAGGCACCGAACAACAGCACCGCACCGACCAGTACGACTTTTCGTCCGAAGCGGTCAGCCAACGGGCCCGAGCCCAGTGCGCCGAAGACCATGCCGATCAGCGCCGCACTCATCACCGGGCCTAGGCTGGCGCGGTCGATACCCCAGTCCTGGGACAGGGCCGGGGCGATGAAACCCATGGCCGCAGTGTCGAGGCCATCGAGGAAGACAATCAGGAAACACAGGATCACCACGCGCCACTGGTAGCGCGAAATGGGTTGGGCATTGATGAAGGACTGCACGTCGAGGCAGTTACCTACAGCAGACTGAGGCTGGTTCATTATTTTTATTCCACGGATCGCAGTCGAACGGTGTCAGCAGACGCTGACGAAGCCGCGACAGTAATGATCCGGAGGAAACAGCGTCAATTCGATAAACGCAACTCTGTGCGTTTATCGAACAGCTTAGGCAAACAGCTGGGCGCTGAGGTCGCGGCTGGCACTCAGCAGGCCAGGCAGAAATCGCTGTTCCAGCTCATTGCGGCTGACTCGCCCGGCGTGAGTGCTGACGTTGAGGGCCGCAACCACCTGGCCGGAGGCATCATATACAGGAACGGCAATTGAACGCAGCCCTTGCTCAAGTTCCTGGTCAACGATGCACCAGCCTTGCTGTCGCACCTCTTGCAGGCATTCGAGCAATGCCTCGGGGGTGTGAATCGTACGGCTGGTCTTGGCTTGCAATTCGGCGTGATCGAGGTATTCGCCCAGCGACGTGTCATCCAGCGCGGCCAGCAGAATCCGCCCCATCGACGTGCAATAGGCCGGCAAGCGCCCGCCCACCGACAGGTCCACCGAAATCAGGCGCTGGGTGGTTGCGGAGCGGGCGATGTACAAAATGTCATCACCTTCCAGCGTGGCCATGTTGCAGGCCTCGTGCAGTTGCTCGCTCATGCGGTCCAGGTAAGGCTGGGCGGACACCGCCAGCGGCGTCGATGACACATAGGCATGGCCGAGGGTCAGCACTTTGGGTAGCAACGAATAGGTGCGGCCGTCGGTGGTGGCGTAGCCGAGTTTGATCAGGGTGTGCAGGCAACGGCGCACGGCGGCGCGGGGAATTTCCGTTCGGTGACTGATCTGGGCGATGGTCAGGTGTCGTTTGCGCTCCTGGAACGCTTGCACCACGGCCAGGCCACGGGCCAGGGACGTCATGAAGTCCGGGTCGCCGGTCAGTGCCTGGATCCGCTTGGCCGGTGAAGCAACGATGGGGGGAGCCACTGAAGTGAAGGAATTGCGCATTTGATCGTTCATACAAGGTCCTTTTACCCACTCGGATCAGCGACTATTACAAAGGGCTACCGCCTGGCACTCAAGCCCGGCCTGCCATCTTCGGGCGATTATCGAACGCTCGACCGATAATCGCAATCCACCGGATCAATCACCCGATTCGCTGGTGTCCGGTTTTTCGCTGACTCACGAACCGCTGTTTACATCGACTCGACACAGGACTTAATGGGGCAATCTAAATACCGTAACTTGTTCGAACTTAATGGCGTCAGGCAGGCATCGCTGCAATGTGGTACCCGTCGGCGTTCCAGTTAATCGTAAAGTTTCTAGCAACAAAACGGTCACACCGGGATCCGCTTTTAACTCGTTGGAGATAGTGTTCTTCAAATCGGCCGCTATAATACAATTCAGTAGCGCTTCGGTTTTTTACTTGCCGAACCCGCTGCCCGGCAATGCGATGTTCCATCGCCGTTGCCCGTTGCAAGCGCCAGACTCGCATTGAACCACCTTGCCAGTGCGCTTGCTGATACAGGAAACTGAAGCTACGTCAGCTGTTTATATCTGGTGCCGTGGCCGCCTGTGACATGGAAGTATTGATCACCCTGTTGCCAAAACGATGCCTGACGGGCATTGCCCATTCGACGAACGTGATCAATCGATTTGATGCAGCGCGTGTTCACCAGAATTTATCCCAACTCAATCAGGTAGCACTGTGACGAAAGACGAACTGCGCGCGGAACTAGAGCGCCAGGAACAACGCTACAAGGAAGTTTACGGCGGAGAAGTCACCACTTACGCCGCTCAACCCGAACCGGAACGCAAACCCTGGCGTAAACGCGCCACCGTTCAGGATCAGGTTTTCCAGCAGGAACTTCAAAAAATGGAAAAGGAACTCAAAGCCGAAGAGCCATGACTGCTTCGGCCTGATCCTTACCAGGGCCTGCCTCTGCACCCGTTAAAAGCGGGATGTATCGATGTTGCCTTTCGCGCCCGCCATGAGCGGGCAGCGGCCATCACCGTCGTCGAATCAGGCAGATTTCCGGTATCTGACCTATTTCTCAGATTTTTCGCACAACCGCTCAAACCCCAATTACCGGGTCGCGAAGGTTTTGTGACAGCGTATTTTTCCAATAAAATCAATGACTTAAAAAACACAGCAAAACCCTGGGTTTTCAGGTGTTGCGGCAAAAAAATTCGTTGAAGAATGTTACCGATGAGCAGCTAGTGCATTGATTAGCAGTCTTTTCTGGCATAATCGCGCCCCCTTATGACCGGGTCAGAAAACCTTCATGATCGATTTATTCAGCGGACTGGATGCTTGGGTGCTTGTGAGCCTCTTGCTCGCCCTGGCCTTTGTCCTCGCCTTCGAGTTCATCAACGGCTTTCATGACACCGCTAACGCGGTGGCGACCGTTATCTACACCAAAGCCATGCCGCCTCACCTGGCGGTGTTCTTCTCCGGTGTGTTCAACTTCCTCGGCGTGCTGCTGGGCGGGGTCGGCGTGGCGTACGCCATCGTCCACCTGCTGCCGGTGGAACTGCTGATCAATGTGAACACCGGTCACGGACTGGCCATGGTGTTCTCGTTGCTCGCCGCCGCCATCGCCTGGAACCTGGGCACCTGGTACTTCGGTATTCCCGCTTCCAGTTCCCACACGCTGATCGGTTCGATCCTCGGTGTCGGCCTGGCCAACGCCCTGATCAACGACATTCCGCTGGCTGACGGTGTGAACTGGCAGAAAGCGATCGATATCGGCGCTTCCCTGGTGTTCTCGCCAATGGCCGGCTTCCTGATCGCCGCACTGATCCTGATCGGTCTTAAATGGTGGCGTCCGCTGTCGAAGATGCACAAGACGCCGGAACAGCGCCGCAAGATCGACGACAAGAAACACCCGCCGTTCTGGAATCGCCTGGTACTGGTGATTTCGGCCATGGCCGTGAGTTTCGTGCACGGTTCCAACGATGGCCAGAAAGGTATCGGCCTGATCATGCTGGTCCTGATCGGTATCGTGCCGGCCCAGTTCGTCCTCGACCTGAACAGCACGACCTACCAGATCGAGCGGACTCGCGACGCGACCCTGCACCTGAGCCAGTTCTACCAGCGCAATTCCGAAACCCTGGGCGAGTTCCTGGCCCTGGGCAAGAGCTTGGACGGCGACTTGCCGGAGAAATTCCGTTGCAACCCGCAACAGACCGAACCGACCATCACCGCCCTGCTCGGCACCCTCAAGGGTGTAGCCGACTACCATTCGCTGTCGGCGGAAAGCCGTATCGAAGTCCGTCGCTACCTGCTCTGCCTGGACGACACCGCGAAGAAAGTCAGCAAGTTGCCAACTCTCGGGGCTCGTGAAAAGGCCGACCTGGACAAGCTGCGCAAAGACCTGACCACTACCACTGAATACGCGCCGTTCTGGGTGATTCTGGCGGTTGCACTGGCCTTGGGCCTGGGCACCATGGTCGGCTGGAAACGCGTGGTACTGACCATTGGCGAGAAGATCGGCAAGCAAGGCATGACCTACTCCCAAGGCATGTCGGCGCAGATCACCACTGCCAGCCTGATCGGCATGGCGAACATCTTCAGCCTGCCGGTTTCCACCACCCACGTGCTGTCCTCGGGCGTGGCAGGCACCATGGTCGCCAACAAAAGCGGCCTGCAAGGCGGCACCGTCAGAACCATCCTGCTGGCTTGGGTATTGACCCTGCCAGCCACCGTGGCCCTGTCGGCCGGGTTGTTCTGGCTGGCTTCGAAGGCCCTTGGCAGCTGATAAGCAGCCAAACGAAAAAGGCGCGCTCCGCAAGGAACGCGCCTTTTTTATTGCTGCCAAAACACCACACTCCCCCTGTAGGAGCTGCCGCAGGCTGCGGCAGCTCCTACAGGGAATATCGTACAAATCTGCAGGCAAAAAAAAAGGGCAACCGAAGTTGCCCAAAATGCCTTGCGTGCTCATTACATCCAGAAAGAACTACGGTTATTTCCGCTTGTGCGAATCCTTCCAGATAAAAAGTCCGAATCCTGCAAAAAACACAAACATGAGGCTGACAGTCAGCACTCCGGCGATCACCACGTTGTCGAAAAACATGACGCGTCTCCTGCACTTGGCCTGTTGCGATAGGGCTAAGTTAACCGAACGGGCAGGAGAGAATATTGACCGGGATCAATGTCGCCCGAGACGGGGCAAGAGGAAGGGAAACGTTTGACCCGCATCAATGAATGCGGGGGATTTCAGCGCTTTTTCGGTTTGTTTTTCGGCTTTTTCCTGGCCTTGCCCAGTGGCATGGCCTGCTCGAACGCCTGGCGAACTTCATTGAGCCGCTTGTCATTGAGGTCATGAATACGCTTGGCGCGTTCAGCATTGAGGTCAATCAGTTTGTCGTCTTGGCTCATGGCAGTCAGTGCATCGCTTGAAATGAATTTCAGCCACCGTAGCGTTCGGCAACCCTTCGCCAATAATGCGGCCTGACGGCCGCGCTGACCAGCCTGCGCTCAAATCTCGATATCGACCCACAGCCCCTGCCGCGGCTGATCTTCCATCAGCGGCGCCACCGGCACGGTGTTGTCGGCATTGAGTTCATCGCCGGGAATCGCCAGGTGCGCCTCGGGGTCATTATCAGCCTCGCGTCGACGCCGTTCCTGCTCCTGCTTGCGGCGCTGTTCCTCGCGCAGCACTAACCCGTCCTCTTCAGGGTTGCGCTTTTGCAGGTCAATGGTGCTTTCACTGGAGCTTTCCTGCACCGGCACCACCGGTGGAATGTCCGGACGCTGGCGGATCGGGTCGGTTTGCGAAGTGATCGGCACGGCACTCAGGGGAAGCATCGGTGGCAGCATGGTTTTCGGTCTCCTGTCAGCAGGCTGTCGGCTGCGGGGATGGCGACTTGAGCCATCGGTCGCAAACTGTGACTCATTTGGCACTCATTAGTGCACCGAGCGGCGCGTCATGCACAGGTGGGCTAACGTATGACTGTGAGTTTTTCTGAGAGTCCTTTGGCCCTGAAGCCCTCATTCCGTTAAGATAGCCCGCTTTTTCAGGTGGGAGTCAGGCAGCATGGCGCAGCAGTATCAACCGGGGCAACGCTGGATCAGTGACAGCGAAGCCGAGCTGGGTTTAGGCACCGTTCTGGCACAGGACGGCCGCTTGTTGACCGTGCTCTACCCGGCCACTGGCGACACCCGCCAGTACGCGCTACGGAATGCGCCCCTCACCCGTGTGCGGTTTTCACCGGGTGACTCCATCACTCACTTCGAAGGCTGGAAGCTTACCGTCCGCGAAGTCGATGACATTGATGGCCTGCTGGTTTACCACGGCCTCAACGGGCAGAGCGAAGTGGTCACCCTGCCGGAAACCCAACTGTCGAACTTCATCCAGTTCCGCCTGGCCAGCGACCGTCTGTTCGCCGGCCAGATCGACCCGCTGGCCTGGTTCTCCCTGCGTTATCACACCCTGGAACACACCAGCCGCCAGTTGCAGTCCTCCCTTTGGGGCCTGGGCGGCGTGCGTGCGCAACCGATCGCGCACCAGTTGCACATTGCCCGCGAAGTCGCCGACCGTATCGCACCACGGGTTCTGCTGGCCGACGAAGTAGGCCTGGGCAAAACCATCGAAGCCGGCTTGGTGATCCATCGCCAATTGCTCTCGGGCCGCGCCAGCCGTGTGCTGATCCTGGTTCCGGAAAACCTGCAGCACCAGTGGCTGGTCGAGATGCGCCGCCGTTTCAACTTGCAGGTCGCGCTGTTCGACGAAGAGCGCTTCATCGAAAGCGATGCCAGCAACCCATTCGAAGACACCCAACTCGCGCTGGTCGCGCTCGAGTGGCTGGTGGACGACGAGAAAGCCCAGGACGCGCTGTTCGCGGCCGGCTGGGACTTGCTGGTGGTCGACGAAGCTCACCACCTGGTGTGGCACGAAGATCAGGTCAGCCCTGAGTATTCGCTGGTCGAGCAACTCGCCGAAACCATTCCCGGCGTGCTGCTGTTGACCGCCACCCCGGAACAACTCGGCCAGGACAGCCACTTCGCTCGTCTGCGCCTGCTCGACCCGAACCGTTTCCACGACCTGCAAGCCTTCCGCGCCGAGAGCGAAAACTATCGCCCGGTGGCTGAAGCCGTTCAGGAGTTGCTGGACAAGGGACGCCTGTCGCCGCAAGCCCACAAGACCATCCACGGGTTCCTCGGCAACGAAGGCGAAGCCCTGTTGGCCGCCGTCAACGATGGCGACACCGAAGCCAGCGCCCGCCTGGTGCGTGAATTGCTCGACCGCCACGGCACCGGCCGCGTGCTGTTCCGTAACACCCGCGCCGCCGTGCAGGGTTTCCCGGAGCGCAAGCTGCACCCGTACCCGCTGCCGTGCCCGGACGAATACCTCGAACTGCCGTTGGGCGATCACGCCGAGTTGTACCCGGAAGTCAGCTTCCAGGCCCAACCGGATGCCAGCGAAGAAGATCGCTGGTGGAAGTTCGACCCGCGCGTCGAGTGGTTGATTGATCAGCTGAAGATGCTCAAGCGCACCAAAGTACTGGTGATCTGCGCCCACGCCGAAACCGCCATGGACCTGGAAGACGCCCTGCGCGTGCGTTCCGGCATCCCGGCCACGGTGTTCCACGAAGGCATGAACATCCTCGAGCGTGACCGCGCCGCCGCCTACTTCGCCGACGAAGAGTTTGGCGCGCAAGTGCTGATCTGCTCGGAAATCGGCAGTGAAGGTCGCAACTTCCAGTTCTCCCATCACTTGGTGCTGTTCGACCTGCCGTCCCACCCGGACCTGCTGGAACAACGTATCGGTCGACTGGACCGGATCGGTCAGAAGCACATCATCGAACTGCACGTGCCATACCTGGAAACCAGCCCGCAAGAGCGCCTGTTCCAGTGGTACCACGAAGCGCTGAACGCGTTCCTCAATACCTGCCCGACCGGCAACGCCCTGCAGCACCAGTTCGGCCCGCGCCTGCTGCCGCTGCTCGAAGAAGCCGACGATGGCGAGTGGCAAGCGCTGATCGACGAAGCCCGCACCGAGCGTGAGCGCCTGGAAGCCGAGTTGCACACCGGTCGTGACCGTTTGCTGGAGCTGAACTCCGGTGGCGCGGGCGAAGGCGATGCGCTGGTGGAGGATATCCTTGAGCAAGACGATCAGTTCGCACTGCCGATCTACATGGAAACCCTGTTCGACGCCTTCGGCATCGACAGCGAAGACCATTCGGAAAATGCACTGATCCTCAAGCCGAGCGAAAAAATGCTCGACGCCAGCTTCCCGCTGGGCGACGACGAAGGCGTGACCATCACTTACGACCGTAACCAGGCGCTGTCTCGCGAAGACATGCAATTCATCACCTGGGAGCACCCGATGGTTCAGGGCGGCATGGATCTGGTGCTGTCCGGCTCCATGGGCAACACCGCCGTGGCGCTGATCAAGAACAAGGCACTCAAGCCGGGCACCGTGTTGCTGGAACTGTTGTATGTCAGCGAAGTGGTTGCCCCGCGCTCACTGCAACTGGGCCGCTACCTGCCGCCGGCCGCCCTGCGCTGCCTGCTCGATACCAACGGCAACGACCTGTCGGCCCGCGTGTCGTTCGAAACCTTGAACGATCAGCTCGAAAGCGTGCCGCGTGCCAGCGCCAACAAGTTCATCCAGGCCCAGCGTGACCAGTTGACGCCACGGATCAACGCCGGTGAAGCGAAGATCCTGCCGCGCCACACAGAACGTGTCGCCGAGGCACAGCGTCGCCTGGCCGCCGATACCGAGGAAGAACTGGCGCGCTTGACCGCGTTGCAAGCGGTCAACCCGACCGTGCGCGACAGCGAACTGGTGGCCCTGCGCAAACAACGCGAGCAAGGCCTGGCCATGCTCGACAAGGCTGCCTTGCGACTGGAAGCGATTCGGGTGTTGGTGGCGGGTTAACAACCCTCCTCCTCCTCCTCCTCCTCCTCCTCCGCTATAAAAAGAAGGCCCGCAGTGATGCGGGCCTTTTGTTTTAGATCAACATCAAAAGATCGCAGCCTTCGGCAGCTCCTACAAGGATTAGCGTAGGAGCTGCCGAAGGTTCGGGCCGCGTTCGGACGATCTTTTGACCTTAAGCAGTCACCGCAGAACCTTCAGGTTCACCCACCGCCACCAACCCTTCCTTCATCCGCTTGGCATCGCGCACGAAACACCGCGAAGCCAGGAACAGAAACACCACGGTGAACAACAGCGCCACCGGAATCAGGTACATCGCGTCATGCAGGCCGACCGCTTTAAACGCCTCAGTCATCTGTTCCGCACCTGCCTCGAGCATCGCCGTGTGGGCAAAGTGATCCGACAAGGCCCCGACCACCACCGGCCCCAAACCGCCGCCCAACAGATACAGCCCGGCAAAGAACAGCGCCATCGCCGTCGCCCGCAACCTCGGCTCGACCACATCCTGTATCGCCGTGTACACGCAGGTGTAGAAGTTGTAGGCGAACAACCAACCCAGGCTAAACACCGCAACAAACACACCGATCTCGATGCGCCCGGAATGCAGCGCCCACGCGGTGCAGACCGTCGAAATCATCAGGCTGAAGGCCGCAAACAACAGCCGCCCGTTGGCAATCCGCTGGTGAATCTTGTCCGCGATCCAGCCACCGAGGGTCAGGCCGACCAACCCGGTCACACCGACAATAACTCCGGTGGCGACCGCGGCATCCTGCAACGGCATGAGAAAGTACCGTTGCAGCATCGGCACCAGAAACGAGTTGCAGGCATAGGTGGCGAAGTTGAAACACAGGCCGGCCATCACCAGCCACAGGAAGGTCGGCACAGCCAATACCCGACGGATCGGCTGATCGATCTTTTCCTGCGACACCTGAACGCTCTCGGCGGCGCCGCGCTTCGGTTCCTTGATGAAAAACATGAAGATCGCGAGGATCAGCCCGGGCACCGCTGCGATAAAGAACGGCGCGCGCCAGCTATCGAAGGCCTTGACCATCGCGCCGATGGTGAAGAACGCCAGCAACAGCCCCAACGGCAGCCCCAGCATGAAGATGCCCATGGCGCGGGCCCGGCGGTGCGCCGGGAACAAGTCGCCGATCAGCGAATTGGCGGCTGGCGCGTAGCTGGCCTCGCCGATGCCGATGCCCATGCGCACGATCAGGAAACTCCAGAAACTGCCCACCATACCGTTGACGGCGGTCAACCCGCTCCACACCGCCAGCCCCCAGCCCATCAGCTTGCTGCGCGAACCGGTATCGGCCATGCGCCCCAGCGGCAAGCCGGCAATGGCGTAGACGATGGTGAATGCCGTCCCGATGATCCCCAACTGGAAATCACTGAGGTGCCATTCCATGCGAATGGGCTCGATGATGATGGCCGGAATGGTGCGGTCGAAAAAATTGAACAGGTTGGCCAGGAACAACAGGAACAGGATGCGCCAGGCATTGGCCGCTTGGGTCGAGTTCTGCATGGGTCCGTCTCTTTTATTGTTTTTGGGGCGTCACTGCCCCCGGACTTTGCAATCTAGACAGGCCGGCTACACCTGTCTTTCATTATTCGCCAGGCTGATACCCCCCCATGGGACGCAACCTGTAGGAGCTTTCGCAGGGCGAGTATTTCGCAGTCCGTCCGGTCGTTGAAAAATACCTTTCACCCCCCCTTCCCAAGCCGTTGGCGAAGCCTAGAATAGCAGCCTTGATTCCCCCCTGTGTCTCCACCCCTCCTTACGATAATCGCCCATGTCCGAAGCCAGTCCGTGTCTGAATTGCGGTGCCTGCTGTTCTCATTTTCGCGTGTCATTTTTCTGGGGTGAATGCGCCTCGTCCGGGGGGACGGTACCCGATGAGCTTGTCGAGCAAATCAGCCCCAGTCGGGTCGCGATGCTCGGCACCGGCTGCAAACCCGTGCGCTGCACCAGCCTGGTGGGAGACGTTGGCAGTACAGTGCAGTGCTCGATTTACGAAAAACGCTCCAGCACCTGCCGGGAATTCGACGCTTCGTGGGTCGATGGCGTGGCCAATCCCGATTGCGACGCGGCCCGTGCCGCTTTCGGCTTGCCGGCCCTGCAACCCGCATTCGAGACGCCTCAGAAGCAAATCGCCTGAGCATTAGCACTAGTCGCTATTGGGCTAATGCCAAAATCATTGAAAGCAATGTGCCACTACCGCTTGCGCCCCACCCATGCCCTCTATACTCCAGGACATTCGCCGACGCTCCTTGCGCCGGCCTGAGGGATAACGATGGGGGCATGCTATGGAGTGGCTTGGTTTGCATTTCATTACCGAGCTACCAGAGAGTGGGCAGGTCGTACTTAATTGCACACATGACCCTTTTCTGGTGCTGCTGGCTTATCTGGTCGCCTGTGTCGGCAGCTTCGCGACACTGGACATCGCCGAACGGGTTGCTCACGCTGAAAAATCCGCTTCCCAGACACTCTGGCGCTGGGTTGGCAGCGGATGCCTGGCCGGCAGTATCTGGGCCATGCACTTCGTCGGGATGCTGGCATTCCAGGCGCCTATCGATCTTCACTACCAACTGCCTGTCACGGTGTTCTCGCTAACCATCGCGCTGCTCGCCGCGTGGCTGGCCATGCATACCCTCAGCCTTCCCGAGCTGAGTTTGCGACAGTGCCTCATGTCATCGATCGGGATCGGCCTGGGTATCGCGACCATGCATTACGTGGGCATGACGGCCATGCACTCCAATGCCTCGGTCTATTACCATCCGGGCCTGTTCGCCCTGTCCATCGTGATTGCGATCGGTGCCGCGCTGGCAGCCTTGTTACTGGCATGGTATCTGCGCGACGGCGCCGGCATGCTGCATCAGCTCATCAAATACTGCGCCAGCCTGTTGCTCGGGGCTGGCATCCTCAGTATGCACCTCACGGCCATGGCCGCCTTCAACCTGGTGCTGCCCGAAGGCAGCCTGCCAGCGCAAACCGGCGAAAACAGCCAACTGCAACTGGCACTGACCGTGGCGGTCATGACCCTGCTGATCATCGGCAGCAGCATCAGCGCGGCGCTGGCGGACAAGAAACTGCAACGCAAGGACCACGACTTGCAACGGGTCAACTCCCTGCTCAGCCAGCTGGACCAGGCGCGCATGTCGCTGCAACAGGTGGCGCACTACGACGCGCTGACCAACCTGATCAACCGCCGCGGATTCAACCAGGTCTTCGCCGAAAAACTCATCGAGAAATCCAGTAAAGGCGGGATGCTGGCGGTCATGTTCCTGGACATCGACCATTTCAAGCGGATCAACGACAGCCTTGGCCACGATGCCGGTGACGAACTGCTCAAAGTGCTTGCCGGGCACATCAAGAGTTCGATTCGCAGTCATGAGGATGTGGTCGCGCGCTTCGGCGGCGACGAGTTCTGCCTGCTCATCGACCTGCATGATCGTGAAGAGGCGCGGCAGATGGCCCAACGCATCATGTTGAAAATGAAGGAGCCCATCGAACTGGCCGGCAGGCGCATGGTCATGACCACCAGCATCGGCATCAGCCTGTTTCCGGAGGACGGCAAGACTTGTGAGGAACTGCTGAAAAACGCCGACCTGGCGCTGTATCAGTCCAAGGGCGGCGGCCGCAACGGCCTGAGCTTTTTCAGCGCCAACCTGAAAACCCGCGCCACACTGGAACTGCAACTGGAAGAAGAACTGCGCCATGCCTTGCGTGAAGACACTGGCCTGATGCTCTATTACCAGCCGATCTATGACCTCAAGACCGGTCAGGTCAGCAAGCTCGAAGCCTTGATTCGCTGGCAACACCCGGTCCATGGTTTCCTCGTGCCGGATCGTTTTATCGCCATCGCCGAGGCCAACGGCCTGATCGCCGAACTGGACAACTGGGTGCTGCGCAAGGCCTGCGAGGATCTGGGCGAGCTGTCGCGCCAGGGTTGTGTAGACCTCAAGATCGCCGTGAATTGCTCGCCCCTGAGCCTGGCGCGCGTAGAACTGGCCGATGAAATCGAGTACGCATTGCGAGCCGCCGGTGTGGAGCCCCACCGGCTGGAACTGGAAGTCACGGAAAACGCCTTGATGGGCAATATCGCCAACACACTGATGTTGCTGCGACAGATTCGTGCCCTCGGCGTGTCGCTGTCAATCGATGACTTCGGCACCGGCTATTCATCCCTGGCCTACCTCAAGCGCTTGCCGCTCAACACACTGAAAATCGACCGCTCGTTCATCCAGGACATCCCCAAGGCCACCCAAGACATGGAAATTGTCCAGGCGATCATCGTCATGGCCCATACCCTGCACCTGCAAGTGGTCACCGAAGGGGTCGAAACCTTCGAGCAATATCAGTTCCTGGAAAACCATGGCTGTGACTTCGCTCAGGGCTATTTGCTCAGTCGGCCGGTGCCACTGGCCGAGCTGCATCCGGTGCTGAACGAAATCAACCAGCGCAAGCACACCTGTACCGTCACGACGTTGAGCCTGGCTCACGGTACATCTGCACTAATGTAGACGGGTCCTTTTCAAGGAAGCCCTGACTGCCATGCAGGCGCATCAACTGCGCGGCCAGACCGCTGATCGGTGTCGCCGAGCCTTGCTCACGGGAAAACTTCACCGCGGTATCCAGATCCTTGAGCAACGTGCGCACGTGCCACTTGACCGGCTCGAAACGGTTTTCCGCCATCTGTGGGGCCAGGATCTGCAAGGGTTTCGAATCGGCAAAGCCGCCGGCCAGCGCTTCGGCGATCAGGCTGGCATCAACCCCGGAACGCTCCGCCAACGCGACCACTTCGGCAATCACCAAGGCATTGCAGGCGACGATCATCTGGTTGCACGCCTTGGTCACCTGCCCTGCCCCGATGCCGCCCATGTGCGCCACACGCTGCCCCAGGTTCAGCAGAACGGGACGAACCCGATCCAGATCCTGTGACTCGCCACCCACCATGATCGCCAGGCTCCCGGCTTCAGCGCCGACCACACCGCCGGACACCGGCGTGTCGAGCCAGCCCATGCCGGTTTTACCGGCGAGTTCTGCGGCCATTTCCCGCGTGGCGTTGGGCTCCAGGCTGGAAAGGTCCACCAGTAACTGGCCTTTTCCTGCTCCCTCCGCAATGCCTGCCGGACCAAACACGACCTCGCGTACGACCGACGTATCCGCCAGGCACAACATCACCACGTCCGCGTGCTGGCACAGTTCGGCGGGGCTGGCGACCTGGCGTGCGCCTGCCTCCACCAGCGGCTTGCACTTCTCCGGATTGCGATTCCATACCGCCAGCGGATAACCCGCGGCCAACAGGCGCCGGCACATCGGCAGCCCCATCAGGCCGATCCCGGCAAACCCTAGCGAAGGTAGCGTTGACATCATTTTGCCTCTTCTTGATTAAAGATCACCAAATATTGGCCGATTCATCATGACTCAGGAAAGGATTCATTCCGAGCAATGCTCAGGCTAAAGACCAAGGCATGGTCCAGGTACGCGCTGAAAAAAGACGCGATTGTATTCCGTGACGGTTCGACGACAGCGAGTCGGCCAACCAATCAGCCCAGGTAGATGGCGAACCATGACTTCTAAAAACAACCCGGCCACTGCAGTAACCGATCTGACGTTGAGCCCCGCGGCCAACAGCCCGTCATCACCGAAGCCATTGACTCACTCCCGCCCGTTGGCGACCCAGCAATACCTGTACTTCACCGAAACCAACACCGACCGCATCCTCGATAACCTCGACGGCCTGCGCGACATGGTGTTCCCGCGCGCTCCGCACCTGGAAGGCGACAGCGAACAGCACAACGATCAGGAATTCCCGTCGGTGTGCCTGATCGGCCTGGGCCGCTGCGGCTCGAACATTGCGCTGGACGTGGCGGAGCTGGTGTACAACGCCCGCAAGTTCTACCTCAACGAATTCAACAACGAAGATCGCCTGTCGCCGGACAAGCGTTTTGCCGAAAAGGGCTACAGCCCGGCCCAGTGGATCCGCAACAACCTGCGCCTGGGCCAGAACAAAAACACCAAGCCGGTGTTTCTGGTCGAGCCGCTGGTGATGCTCGGCGACCTGGACAAGGACATCGCCGGACGCATCCGTTTCTCGCGCAAGGGCGAAAAAAGCGGCTTCCTGCGCGACTACAGCAAGATGAAAATCATGGACTTGTCGGAAGTCCACGCCGGTGGCGCCGGTAACGCGCCGATCCTCGGTCAGTACCTGGCCAAGATCATCCTGAACAAGGACACCCAGCGTTTCTCCAGCCCTGACTGGAAGATGATCCACTCGTACCTGATCGACAGCTGCGGCATCAAGGCCAACCAGTCGCGCCTGTATTTCTCGATCTTCAGTGCCGGCGGCGGTACCGGCTCGGGCATGGCCTCGGAATTCGGCCTGGCCCAGCAGCACTCGTACATGAACAAGACGTTCGACACCAAACCGATGGACGAGCACGACAGCAAGAGCGGCCACGCCTTCGTCTTCGAACCGATCTTCACCAGTGGCATCTGTGTACTGCCGAACATTTCCGATCACCGCAGTGAAATGTCCGAGGCCCTGCACATCAATGCCGGCCGCCTGCTGTGCAAGTACCTGTCGGAAGAGTGGGACTTCTCCTACAACTTCGCCAACGAAGACAGCAGCGAAGCCAGCGTCATGGGCCGCATCCGCCCATGGAACGCGATGATGCTGATCTCCAACGACATCATGCGTTACGCCGAAGAGAACGATGACGGCAATATCCAGAACATTGATGTCAATGCCATGGAAAAGCATGCCAACCAATACATCTCACAGCAGATCTTCAACATTCTGACGGCCCAGGCGGTGACCACCGACTACGACCAGAACTATTTCCGTCGCGCCGGCATCGACATCGGCGAAACCATCCGCCTGGACGCCAACGACCTGTTCATGAGCCTGGCCGGCCCGGTGGCGATTGCCTACGCAGAGTCCGTAGTGCCGGAAACCCCGCCGCCGAGCAGCGACAAATTCAAGGTGTTCGAGAAAGAGCCGCAGCGTCTGAACATCGATGACCTGTTCTTCCGTTCGATCGACCTGCCGCACTTCAACAAGGTCACCCAGGCCATCGAAGGCATCAGCCTGTTACCGATCGAGTCCAAACGCTATCGCGCGTCGCTGGAGCAGTACAAGAACTCGGGTTACGACGCGGCGGCCCTGCACGACCTGCACTTCTTCAAGAATTGCTCGTCGGTGGTGTCGATCGTTTCCTTGCCGAAGGACTACAAGCTGTCCTATATGGATTTGAACCGGTTGAAGACTCACCTCAACAGCCTGTTCCCCAACACCACGCTCAAGCGCTACGCGCTGGTGATCGGTGCCTCGGCCAACCTGTCGCTGACCACCCTGATCGCCAAGAGCCCGTGCCTGTCGGACGACTTCCTGACACTGATCGTGGCCTTCATCAAGCGCTGCTTTGCGAAGTCTGCCTACCGTTTCGACGAAACCCTGGACAACTCGATCCTGGACTTCATCGTCCAGGAGGAATTCGACGAAGGCCGCATCGACGACTTGCTCAACGAATTCGAGAACCCGGCGAAGATCCTCGATACCAACTGGTACGCGATCAAACCGATGTATGAGAAGAAGTACCGTGAGCTGATCAACGACAAGGAAAAATTCGTCTCGATCAACGACATCCGCCTGTCGCGCGACTGTGTGAAGAAAGCGATCAAGTACCTGCGCGAGATCTACCGTCACCGCATTGGCAAGACCAAGGTCATTTCGTTGAACAACCATACGGGCAAGACGGCTTAAACCTGAAAAGATCGCAGCCTGCGGCAGCTCCTACGGGCGTACACCTGGCCCTGTAGGAGCTGCCGCAGGCTGCGATCTTTTTCTTTTATCCACATCCAGAAACAATTGAGCAGCCGTTCAGTTGCCCTCTCAACTGTTCCCGTTACGTTTACGTCACCGTGAAGCTGTGGCCTTTCTCTACGGCAACATGCCATCACGCTACCCGGCTACACACTTTTCCCCCTGAAATGAACGCACTAAACAGGTGCAATCTTTCAAGCCTGCGCCCTTTCCTGGACCAGAATCCACGGCGAAACAACCACGGCCCACAACTGTGGATCACGTTCAAAAAGATCCAGCGCCCGTGTTTCAGAGAGCTTGGCGAGTTTGTCAGCAGCCAGCCAGGCGGCCACTTTCTCCCCTTCATCCTGGGCCACGGCCTCGGCGGCGGCGATCAAATCCAGGCCGGGATCGACCCACAATAGGGCACCCTTGGCGAAGAACGGCTCCAGCTCTTTCCAGGTAATAGATGCGGTTTCACCAAGCAGCTTGGCATAGAGGGTGCTAGGTTCTTGATTCATGGGACTGTCCGGAAAAGAAATCGACGCGAATGATAACGTCGCTGGTCTGGCAGAAAAACCCGGATGCAATTGAGTGACCGAAATGAAAAGCGCAGTAAAGCCAGGGAATGCACTGAATCCGGCTATAAGCCCTTCAACACCCCCGCCGCAATTCTGTCTTTTTCTTTCAATAAAGCGACACCTGCAGGTTTTGCCCCCCGGCGCCGCCTTCCCAGGCTGACAATCGGCGCTCTACACTGTACCGGTACAGTTGCCGGGGGGCATTTCCGGGGGGATGTCGTGGATATCTGACCCGGTTCTGCTGCCATCGGCGCCAGGACTATAAAAACTACAACAGTAAGAGTGGAGCACTATGACTAAGGCTACTAAGCAGATTTCCAAACTGTTTGCCGCTATGGTTCTGGCCGGGGTTGCCAGCCATTCGTTCGCAGCTGACACCATCAAGATCGGCATCGCAGGCCCTAAAACCGGCCCGGTCACTCAATACGGCGACATGCAGTTCATCGGTGCCAAGATGGCCATCGAGCAGATCAACGCCAAGGGCGGCGTCGACGGAAAGATGCTCGAAGCCAAGGAATACGACGACGCGTGCGACCCTAAACAAGCCGTGGCCGTCGCCAACAAAGTGGTCAACGATGGTGTGAAATTCGTTGTCGGTCACCTCTGCTCCAGCTCCACTCAACCGGCTTCGGACATCTACGAAGACGAAGGCGTGATCATGATCACCCCGGCTGCCACCAGCCCGGACATCACCGCACGTGGTTACAAAATGGTGTTCCGCACCATCGGCCTGGACAGCGCCCAGGGCCCTGCTGCCGGTAACTACATCGCCAACCACGTAAAACCGAAAATCGTTGCTGTGCTGCACGACAAACAGCAATACGGTGAAGGCATCGCCACTTCCGTGAAGAAAACCCTCGAAGGCAAAGGCGTCAAGGTTGCCGTGTTCGAAGGCCTCAACGCTGGTGACAAGGACTTCTCCTCGATCATCCAGAAGCTCAAGCAAGCCAACGTCGACTTCGTCTACTACGGCGGCTACCACCCGGAACTGGGCCTGATCCTGCGTCAATCCAAGGAAAAGGGCCTGAACGCCAAGTTCATGGGGCCTGAAGGTGTGGGCAACGACTCCATCTCGCAAATCGCCCAGGACGCTTCCGAAGGCCTGTTGGTGACCCTGCCGAAGTCTTTCGACCAGGACCCGTCCAACAAGGCGCTGGTTGAGGCGTTCGCCGCCAAGAAACAGGACCCGACCGGCCCGTTCGTGTTCCCGGCCTACTCGGCTGTCGAAGTGATCGCCGAAGGCATCAAGGCAGCGAAGAGCGAAGACACCGCCAAGGTGGCTGAAGCCATTCACAAAGGCACCTTCAAGACTCCGACCGGCGACCTGTCGTTCGACGAAAAGGGCGACCTGAAGGACTTCAAGTTCGTGGTTTATCAGTGGCATTTCGGTAAACCAAAGACCGAAGTTTCGCCTCAGTAAACTGGCTCCATAAGTAATAGAGCCCACTGCGCAAGCAGTGGGCTTTGTTTTACGAGGTTAATAGGTCAGAGTCCCGCGATCCGGGAGCTGACTTACCTGAAAATCTTAAAACCGTCACCAGCGGTTCGCTGGCAAACGCTCGTGCGAAGGTGGCTACAGACCACACAGCCCGGGCCGGAACATGACTCCACCAGTGAAATGCGTATCAGGTTTTTAGGAGCGTTGTAATGCCTGAGATCTATCACTTCTTCCAACAGCTGGTTAATGGTCTGACCATTGGCAGCACCTATGCCCTGATTGCCATTGGCTACACAATGGTTTACGGCATTATTGGAATGATCAACTTCGCCCATGGCGAGGTCTACATGATCGGCTCCTACGTGGCCTTCATCGTCCTTGCCGGACTGGCCATGCTGGGTATCCATTCTCTGCCACTGTTGATGACCGCCGCATTCCTGGCGACCATCGTTGTAACCAGTGCCTACGGCTACAGCATCGAACGGATCGCCTACCGCCCCCTGCGGGGCAGTAACCGCCTGATCCCGCTGATCTCGGCCATCGGCATGTCGATCTTCCTGCAAAACTCCGTACTGCTCTCGCAGGACTCCAAGGACAAATCGATCCCCAACCTGATTCCGGGCAGCTTCAGTTTCGGTCCGGGCGGAGCACAGGAAGTGCTGATTTCCTACATGCAGATCCTGGTGTTCGTGGTGACCCTGGTGGTGATGCTCTGCCTCACCCAGTTCATCTCGCGTTCACGCTTGGGACGTGCCTGCCGGGCCTGTGCCGAAGACATCAAGATGGCCAACCTGCTGGGCATCAACACCAACAACATCATCGCCCTGACCTTCGTTATCGGTGCCGCCCTGGCGGCCGTGGCGGCTGTATTGCTCAGCATGCAGTATGGCGTGATCAACCCGAACGCCGGATTCCTGGTGGGCCTCAAGGCCTTTACCGCGGCGGTACTGGGTGGCATCGGCAGCATTCCGGGCGCCATGCTCGGTGGTCTGGTGCTGGGGGTGGCGGAAGCATTCGGTGCCGATATATTCGGTGACCAGTACAAGGACGTGGTGGCTTTCGGCCTTCTGGTTCTGGTGTTGTTATTCCGGCCAACCGGCCTGTTGGGGCGTCCGGAGATTGAGAAAGTATGACTAGGAATCTTAAACAAGCGCTGTTCAGCGCCCTGCTGGTCTGGGCCGTGGCCTATCCGGTACTCGGTCTGAAACTGTCCATCGCCGGCATCAACCTCGAAGTACTGGGTGCCAGTACCTCCACGCTGTTCATCATCACCGCCAGCTCGGTGCTGATGTTCCTGCGGGTGCTGTTCGACAAGCAGTGGAGCACCATGATGAAGTCAGCGCCGAAAGGCTCGCTGGTTTCGCCGAAGGTCAGCCACTTCATGACCCTGCCCAGCACCCAACGCTGGATCATCATGGGGTTGATCGTGGTCGCTCTGGTGTGGCCGTTCTTCGGCTCGCGCGGTGCGGTGGATATCGCCACGCTGATTCTGATCTATGTACTGCTCGGTCTGGGCCTGAACATCGTGGTCGGTCTGGCGGGGTTGCTCGACCTGGGCTACGTCGGTTTCTACGCGGTGGGCGCCTACAGCTATGCGCTGCTGTCGCACTACTACGGCCTGAGCTTCTGGATCTGCCTGCCCATCGCCGGACTGATGTCTGCGACGTTCGGCTTCCTGCTGGGCTTCCCGGTGCTGCGTCTGCGCGGTGACTATCTGGCGATCGTGACCCTGGGCTTCGGTGAGATCATCCGTCTGTTCCTGCGTAACCTGACGGACCTCACGGGCGGACCGAACGGCATCAGCAACATCCCCAAACCGTCGCTGTTCGGTCTGAGCTTCGATAGAACGGCCGCCGAAGGCATGCAGACTTTCCACGAGTACTTCGGCTTGACTTACAACCCGGTCAGCAAGGTGGTATTCCTCTACCTGGTGGCGCTGTTGCTGGCGCTGTTCGCGCTGTTCGTGATCAACCGTCTGCTGCGTATGCCGATCGGCCGTGCCTGGGAAGCCTTGCGTGAAGACGAAATCGCCTGCCGTGCCTTGGGCCTGAACCCGACCGTGATCAAGCTGTCGGCCTTCACCCTGGGCGCCTGCTTCGCCGGATTTGCCGGTAGCTTCTTCGCTGCACGTCAGGGTCTGGTGACGCCGGAGTCATTTACCTTCATCGAATCGGCCACCATCCTCGCCATCGTGGTGCTGGGCGGCATGGGCTCGCAATTGGGCGTGGTCCTCGCGGCCGTCGTAATGATTCTGTTGCCCGAGCTGATGCGTGACTTCAGCGAATACCGCATGTTGATGTTCGGTGCCTTGATGGTGCTGATGATGATCTGGCGTCCTCAAGGTCTGCTGCCCATGCAACGTCCTCACATGGAGCTGCGTAAATGAGCCGCGAGATCCTTAAAGTAGAAAATCTGAGCATGCGCTTCGGCGGTTTGCTGGCGGTCAACGGCGTAGCCCTGAGCGTGAAGGAAAAGCAGGTCGTGGCACTGATCGGCCCCAATGGCGCCGGCAAGACCACCGTGTTCAACTGCCTGACCGGCTTCTACAAGCCGAGCGGCGGCAGCATCCTGCTGGACGGCGAGGCCATCGAGGGCCTGCCCGGCCACAAGATCGCCCTCAAGGGCGTGGTGCGTACTTTCCAGAACGTGCGGCTGTTCAAGGACATGACCGCGGTCGAGAACCTCTTGATCGCCCAGCACCGTCACTTGAACACCAACTTCCTGTCCGGCCTGTTCAAGACTCCGTCATTTCGCAGAAGCGAACGCGAGGCCATGGAGTACGCCGAGTACTGGCTGGAAAAGGTTCACCTCAAGGAGTTCGCCAACCGTCCGGCCGGCACCCTGGCCTACGGTCAGCAACGTCGCCTGGAAATCGCCCGCTGCATGATGACCCGTCCGCGGATCCTCATGCTCGACGAACCGGCCGCCGGCCTGAACCCAAAGGAAACCGAAGACCTCAAGGCGCTGATCAGTGTGCTGCGTGAGGAGCACAACGTCACCGTGCTGCTGATCGAACACGACATGAAACTGGTCATGAGCATTTCCGACCACATCGTCGTGATCAACCAGGGCACCCCCCTGGCCAACGGCACGCCGGAACAGATCCGCGACAATCCTGAAGTGATCAAAGCCTACCTGGGGGAAGCGTAAATGCTGCAGTTCGAAAACGTTTCCACCTTCTACGGCAAGATCCAGGCCCTGCACAGCGTCAACGTCGAAGTCCGTCAGGGCGAGATCGTGACCCTGATCGGCGCCAACGGTGCCGGCAAGTCGACCCTGCTGATGACGCTCTGCGGTTCGCCGCAGGCCCACAGCGGCAGCATCCGCTACATGGGTGAGGAACTGGTCGGTCAGGACTCCTCGCAGATCATGCGCAAGAGCATCGCCGTGGTACCGGAAGGTCGTCGGGTGTTTTCCCGCCTGACCGTGGAAGAAAACCTCTCCATGGGTGGTTTCTTCACCGACAAGGGCGATTATCAGGAACAGATGGACAAGGTCCTCGGACTTTTCCCACGCCTGAAAGAACGCTTCGCCCAGCGTGGCGGCACCATGTCCGGTGGCGAACAGCAAATGCTCGCCATCGGCCGTGCGCTGATGAGCAAGCCCAAGCTGTTGCTGCTCGACGAGCCTTCCCTGGGCCTGGCACCGATCATCATCCAGCAGATCTTCGACATCATCGAACAGCTGCGCAAGGACGGTGTGACGGTGTTCCTGGTCGAGCAGAACGCCAACCAGGCGCTGAAAATCGCTGACCGCGCCTACGTGCTGGAGAACGGCCGGGTGGTGATGCAAGGCACCGGCGAAGCACTGCTGACCGACCCGAAAGTGCGCGAAGCGTACCTCGGTGGCTAAACCATTGCGTTAAACAGAAAACGGCCTTCGGGCCGTTTTTTTATGCCTGCGTACATTCCTGTAGGAGCTGGCTTGCCAGCGAATGCGCTTTCACATTCAACGATGATGTTGGCTGATCCACCGTCTTCGCTGGCAAGCCAGCTCCTACAGGGCGCGTGTGAGGATTACAGCCGATCCAGCACCTCCCCGCTGCGCTTGAACCACCCGATCAAATAATCCGCCAGTACCTGCGTGCGCTTGGGCAAACCGCCCTGATACGGATGCACCAGATACATCGGCATGCTGCGGGTCTGATAATCGCGCAGCAGCCATCGCAAACGCCCGTCCGCCAGCTCCGTTGGCAAACAGTAGGACGGCAGGCGCGCAATACCGGCACCGACCAGTGCGGCTTTCTTCAACAGGTTGTAGTGGTTGCTGGCGAACGGCCCCGACACCCGCACCCGCAACAATTCATGCTGCTGGTGATACAGCCATTCTTCGCGGCCGCTGTAATGGCTGTTGAGCAGGCAGCGATGTTCGGCCAGCGCCTGGGGCGTTTGCGGCTCACCGTATTGTTCCAGATAAGCCGGACTGGCACAGGTCAGTTCTTGCCACGCCAGCAACGGACGCGCCACCAGTCGCTGGTCAATCGCCACGTCAGAACGAATCGCCAGATCGAAGCCGTCGCGGGACAGTTCGCGGTAGCTGTTGTTGAGCTCCAGCTCAATCTGCACCTGAGGGTATTTGGCGGAGAACTCCAGCAACAACCCATCGAAGAAGGTTTCCCCGAGCGACACCGGCACCGTCATCCGCACCGGACCGGCCATGTCGTCCTTCAGACGCGCCAGGGCCTGACGCGCCCGCTCGACTTGCACCACCAGCGCCTGTGCCTGGGGCAACAACGCAGCACCGGCGGCGGTCAGGCTCAAGCGGCGGGTGGTACGTTGCAACAGCACCACGGAAAACTGCGCTTCTAGCTGGCTGATGCGCTTGGACAGCTGGCCTTTGCTGCAACCGAGCTGCTGCGCCGCCAGGGTGAAACTTCCCGCTTCGATCAATACGGCGAACGCGGCCAGGTCATCCATCTCGCTCATGGATTGTTTCCATTTGAAAACCAAAGGTTGCCTATTAGTGCGCTTATCTACGGAAAAAACCACCCTAAACTGATACCTCGTTCAACCCATACGAGGATCAGCCCCCATGAAAATTCTTTTGATCGGCGCAAACGGCACCATCGGTTCGGCAGTCGACAAGGAACTGTCGCAACGCCACGAAATCATCCGGATTGGCCGTAACAGCGGCGATTTTCAGGTGGACATCAGCGACAGCACCTCGATTCGCAAACTGTTCGAGCAGACCGGCAAATTCGATGCACTGGTGTGTGCCGCCGGCAACGTGACCTTCGCACCGCTCAATGAGATGACCGAGGAGAGCTTTACCCTGGGCCTGAAAGATAAACTCATGGGCCAGGTCAACCTGCTGTTGATCGGCCGCGAGTTCGCCAATGACGGCGCATCGTTCACCTTCACCACTGGCGTGCTCAGTCACGATCCGATTTACAGCGGCGCGTCGGCAGCCTTGGTCAACGGAGCGTTGGACAGCTTCGTCCGCGCCGCCGCCATCGAACTGCCGCGCGGTCTGCGGGTGAATTCGATCAGTCCGAACGTGCTGGTGGAAGCCATGGGCAAATACGCGCCGTACTTCCGTGGCTTCAAGCCGGTTCCTGCAGCGGATGTTGCATTGGCCTACGCCAAGAGCGTGGAAGGGTTGCAGACCGGTCAGACCTTTCACATCTGAAGACCGAAGCACACAGGTTGTGACAGTGCCTGTACATAGTGGAGGCAATAACGGGTTGTGATGAACGGTCAGCCTGAGTAACGTGGCGACACTTGTCAGGAGACCCCAAGATGCGTGTTGCCCGTTCCCTAGTCCTCGTTGCCCTGCTTCCGCTGTTCGCCGCTTGCCAGTTGTTCGAGGGTGAACGGCAGAGCGACTCCCACGTCGGCCAGACACGCATGCAAGGCCAGCTGACCGCGGCGGACGGCAAGCTGCTGTTCCAGCCGTGCAACCAGGCAAACCGCTATGTGGTCAACGACACGGGTGGTACCAGCGTCCTGCAGCAGGCGGCAAACCTGGCGGACAAGCAGGGCAAACTGTTTGCCGACGTGCGTGGGCGGGTTGTGGCCGGCAGCGGTGGTGACGGTCAGGTCGATCTGGAGCAGTTGTACCGTGTCGAGCGCTCAGGCACCGCGTGCGACGATCCGAACTTCAAACTGCTGATCCTGCGCGCCGCCGGCCATACGCCGGAATGGAACGTCAAGGTCAGCGGCAAAGGCATGGTCATTGACCGCGCCGGCCAGCCTCCCCTCGCCGTGCCCTACGTGGAAGAGCAACTGGGCGATGGCCGTTTCAACCTCAGCACCGAAGCCAATAACCAACACATCGAACTGTGGGTTGCGCCGCAACGTTGCGTCGACAGCAGCACTGGCAGCATCCAGCACATGAGTGCCGAGCTGCGCGTTGACGGCCAGGTCCAGCGTGGATGCGGGTATTTCGGCGGCTCGCGCGACGACTGATTCGACGAGAGGCGGTTTTTGCCTCACTGGGCATTGCCTTTGGGGCTTATAATCGCGGGCTTCAAACGCCCTGGCGCAGTTGTGCGCCCCGCGAACCGGATCCTGCCATGTTACGAATCACCGAACTCAAGTTGCCGATCGACCATCCCGAAGAAGACCTGCGCCCTGCCATCGTGCAGCGCTTAGGGCTTGCCAGCGATGACCTGCTCGATTTCACCTTGTTCAAGCGCAGCTACGATGCGCGAAAAAAGTCCTCCGAGCTGTGCTTCATCTACACCATCGACCTTGAAGTTCGCGATGAGGCTTTGGTCCTGCACAAGTTTGCCGATGACCGTAACGTCAACGTGGCGCCTGATGTCAGCTACAAAGCGGTAGGCCAGGCACCGGCCGACCTGAGCGCGCGGCCGATCGTCGTCGGCTTCGGCCCGTGCGGGATTTTCGCCGGGCTGCTGCTGGCGCAAATGGGCTTCAAGCCGATCATCCTCGAACGCGGCACCGAAGTACGCCAGCGCACCAAGGACACTTGGGGCCTGTGGCGCAAAAGCGTGCTCAACCCGGAATCCAACGTGCAGTTCGGTGAAGGCGGAGCAGGGACATTCTCCGACGGCAAGCTCTACAGCCAGATCAAGGACCCGAAATTCCTCGGTCGTAAAGTCCTGCACGAATTCGTCATGGCCGGTGCCCCGGAAGAAATCCTCTACGTCAGCAAACCGCACATCGGTACGTTCCGTCTGACCGGCGTGGTGGAAAACATGCGTGAGCAGATTCGCGCCCTGGGCGGTGAAGTGCGCTTCCAGCAGCGTGTCACCGACGTGCTGATCGAAGACGGACAACTGGTCGGCGTCGAACTCAATGGCGGCGAACAGATTCATTCGAAACACGTGATCCTGGCCCTTGGCCACAGCGCCCGCGACACTTTCCGCATGCTCCACGGCCGTGGTGTGTTCATGGAAGCCAAGCCGTTCTCGGTGGGTTTCCGCATCGAACACCCGCAGTCGCTGATCGACCGTGCGCGCCTGGGCAAGTACGCCGGCCACCCGAAACTGGGCGCCGCCGACTACAAACTGGTGCACCACGCCAAGAACGGCCGCTCGGTCTACAGCTTCTGCATGTGCCCGGGCGGTACTGTGGTGGCAGCGACTTCCGAGCCGAACCGCGTGGTCACCAACGGCATGAGCCAGTACTCGCGTAACGAGCGCAATGCCAACTCCGGTATCGTCGTTGGCATCACGCCGGAAGTCGATTACCCGGGCGGCCCGCTGGCCGGTATCGAGCTGCAGGAGCGCCTGGAATCCCACGCCTTTGTGCTGGGCGGCAGCAACTACGAAGCCCCGGCGCAACTGGTCGGCGATTTTATCGCGGGCAAACCGTCCACCGAACTGGGCAGCGTCGAACCGTCCTACAAGCCGGGCGTAGCCCTGGGTGACCTGGCGTTGGCACTGCCGGCGTTCGCCATCGAAGCGATTCGCGAAGCCCTGCCGGCGTTCGAGAAGCAGATTCGTGGTTACTCGCTGCACGACGCGGTGTTGACCGGCATCGAGACCCGAACCTCCTCACCGCTGCGCATTACCCGTAACGAGTCGTTGCAGAGCCTGAACGTGAAAGGCCTGTTCCCGGCCGGTGAGGGTGCCGGTTATGCGGGCGGGATTCTGTCGGCGGGTGTTGACGGGATTCGGATTGCAGAGGCTGTGGCTCGGGACATCCTCGGCCTGGAGGCTTAAGCCTTAGAGCAAAAGATCGCAGCCTTCGGCAGCTCCTACAGGATTTACACCATTCCCTGTAGGAGCTGCCGAAGGCTGCGATCTTTTCATTTGTGTCAGATATTGGCGCGCAACACGCTAGCCGGCAGCGCCTCACCCCGCTCCACCGTCGCCGCTACCGCAGCCATCAAACCACTCAACTCATATCCCTGAGCCTTGAGCCAATCCTGATCGTAATAGGTTGTGGCGTAGCGCTCGCCGCTGTCACACAGAATCGCCACCATCGACCCCGTCTCCCCCTGCGCCTTCATGTGCTGAGCGGCCATCAGTGCGCCGATCAGGTTGGTCCCGCTCGACCCGCCCACATGGCGTCCCAAACGCTCCGCCAGGTAGTGCATGGCCGCCAGTGACAAGGCATCCGGCACCTTGACCATCGCGTCGATCACCTTGGGCAGAAACGACGCCTCCACACGCGGCCGGCCGATACCTTCGATCCGCGAGCCGTGGTCCAGTCGCAGGCTGGCATCGCCGGTCTGGTAGTAATCGAAGAACACCGAACGCTCGGCATCGGCACACAGCACGCGGGTGCAATACTGGCGATAACGCACATATCGGCCCAGGGTGGCCGTGGTGCCCCCGGTACCGGGACTGGAAATCAGCCAGCTCGGCTCGGGATGCTGCTCGAAACGCATCTGATGAAAGATCGACTCGGCAATGTTGTTGTTCGCCCGCCAGTCGGTGGCGCGCTCGGCGTAGGTGAACTGGTCAATGAAGTGCCCGTCGTTTTCGCGGGCCAGTCGTTCGGACTCGGCGTAGATCTGGGTCGGATCGTCCACCAGGTGGCTTTGGCCGCCATAGAAGGCGATTTGCGCGATCTTTTCTTTCGAGGTAGTCGCCGGCATCACCGCAATGAACGGCAAGCCCAGCATGCGCGCGAAGTATGCTTCGGAAATCGCCGTGGAACCGCTGGAAGCCTCAATGACCGGCGCTCCTGGCTTGAGCCAGCCATTACACAGCGCGTACAGGAACAGCGAACGGGCCAGTCGGTGCTTGAGACTGCCCGTGGGGTGGCTGGATTCATCCTTGAAGTACAACTCGATGCCTGGAAAACCCGGCAGCGGCAAGGGGATCAAGTGGGTGTCGGCGCTGCGCTGGAAATCGGCTTCGATGATCCGGATCGCTTCGCGGGACCACTGTCGGTTGTCGCTCATGATGGTTTTCTCGTTGAATCGGGCAGGGGTCGGCCTTTTATCGAGGCTCATCCAACAAGCTTAGGAAAAAACCTACATCCAGCACAGGTACAGCTGAGGTCCAATACGCCCGGCAACTGCTAGGCTCTGCTCGGTACTGGCGGTTCACTCTGTAACGGCATATAACAAAAAAGAATATAACTTTTGTTTTAACAACTAACAGTACTTGTTAGGGTGTAACACCTTTTGAATTCACGGATGGAGAGCGACCTTGCCTCTGCGTAGCACTTTCACGCGTTTCTTTCAGTTGGAAGCTGCCAGCGGTCTGTTACTGATCGCCGCTGCCGTTCTGGCTCTAATCATCAACAACTCGCCGCTGTCGTGGCTGTACAACGGCCTGCTGGACACCCCCGTGGTGGCGCAGATCGGCGCGCTTAAAATCGCCAAGCCGTTGCTGCTGTGGATCAACGACGGCCTGATGGCGCTGTTTTTCCTGCTGATTGGCCTGGAAGTGAAGCGCGAAGTCCTCGACGGCCAGTTGTCCAAACCGTCGCAAATCGTCCTGCCTGGCGCGGCGGCGATTGGTGGCATGGTAGTGCCGGCGCTGATCTACTGGTACCTCAATCGCGACACGCCACCGGCCCTCAACGGCTGGGCAATCCCGACCGCTACCGACATCGCCTTCGCCCTTGGTGTGCTGGCGCTGCTGGGCAAACGCGTTCCGGTCTCGCTGAAACTGTTCCTGATGACCCTGGCGATCATCGACGACCTCGGCGCGATCATCATCATTGCGATCTTCTATTCCGGTGCGCTGTCGACCCTGTCCCTGGCGCTGGCCGCGGCCTGTATTGCCGCGCTGATCGGGATGAACCGGCTCGGCGTGGTCAAGCTCGGGCCCTACATGATCATTGGCTTGATTCTCTGGGTCTGCGTGCTCAAGAGCGGTGTCCACGCCACCCTGGCCGGTGTAACCCTGGCTTTCTGCATTCCGCTGCGCACGAAAAATGCCGAGCCCTCGCCATTGCTGACCCTGGAACACGCCCTGCACCCGTGGGTCGCCTACGGCATCCTGCCGCTGTTCGCGTTTGCCAATGCCGGCCTGTCCCTGAGCGGTGTCACCGTCGAAAGCTTCACTCACCACGTCCCCATGGGCATCGCCATCGGGCTGTTGCTGGGCAAGACCGTCGGTGTCTTCGGCCTGACCTGGCTGGCCGTGAAAACCGGTATCGCCGCCCTGCCCCAAGGCGCCAATTGGGGCCAGATATTGGGCGTGGCGATTCTCTGCGGCATCGGCTTCACCATGAGCCTGTTTGTCGGCTCGCTGGCCTTTGAGCCGGGCGTGAGTGATTTCGCCGGGATGGACCGCATGGGGATCCTGACCGGTTCGATTCTGGCCGCGCTGATCGGTTATGGGGTGACGGCGATGGCGAGCCGCAAGAACTCCAGCCTGGCATCCTGATAAACCGCGATAACGCCTGGCGCCAATCAAGACTCGTCTCAGCCAAAAACAAAAAACCCGATCAGTCACCTGATCGGGTTTTTTGTTTATCCGGTGTTTGCGCTTAGTGCGAAACGCGGCTGGTGCCATTCACACTGGCGATGCGCACACGCTCGCCAACACGGAACACCTCGTTCGGCTGAACTTCCTGAACGTAGGCGCGCATGCTGCCATCGTCTTCGCGCACGGTGATTTCCACGCCCTGGGTGCGGGTCAGGCCTTCTTCAGCGGCCGAACCGAGCAGACCGCCGGCCACAGCACCGATGACGGCAGCAACGACGCTGCCTTTGCCACCACCGATGGAGCTACCGCCAACGCCGCCGACCACTGCGCCTGCAGCGCCGCCGATCGGGGTTTTGGTGCCTTCGATTTTCACCGGACGCAATGCTTCGATGGTGCCCATGCGAACGGTCTGCACACGACGCGCCTCGTCACGGGAGTAGGAGTCACCGGTCAGGTTCGATTGGCAACCAGTGAGCAACATCGCCATCGTGGAAAAGGAAGCAACCAGCAGAACAGACTTACGCATAGCATCAACTCCAAAGAAACAGATATTCATTAAACTCCGCAGCTTGACGCCTGTCACGGCACCGCCCGGGTAAAATTGGTTTGATTCAGGCTCCGTTAAGGCGCCTCCACGAACTCACACAGTAGCGGCAAAATCGGAAAACTGCCCCACTGGCCAAGGATTTTCATGGACTACTTTATCATTTTCGTTACTACCGTCGCTGGTCTGTACTTCCACGGATGGTTGTACGTACGGATCAAACGCTGGATGGACCGCGACCTGGCGCTAGCGCTGGCGGGCAAGGACGAGCAGAAAAAAGCCTTCATGCTCGAACAGTTGGCGAGCGCTCAGGTGCAGAAGATCAAGCGTCGAGACCTGCCGAAGTGGCTAGAGGCCGCTGCGGCAGGCTATCCCGGTAGGTAAACGGCTCAGGGGGCCAGACGTTCAAGAATCCAGCCGGTGCCCTGCTGGCGGTAATTGAGGCGGTCGTGCAGGCGGCTTGGGCGGCCCTGCCAGAATTCAATGCGCTCCGGCAGCAGGCGATAACCGCCCCAGTGTTCCGGGCAATGCGGCTGGGTGTCGCTGAAACGGTGCTCGGTGTCCTTGAGCAACGCTTCGAGCGCGCCACGATCGGCGATCACACGGCTCTGCGGCGATGCCCAGGCCCCCAGGCGACTGCCCAGCGGACGGACCTGATAATAGGCGTCGGACTCCTCAGGCGTGACCTTCACCACCCGCCCTTCGATGCGCACCTGGCGCTCCAGCGCCGGCCAGAAAAACGTCATGGCCGCGAACGGATTCACGGCCAGGTGCTGGCCCTTGGCGCTGTCGTAGTTGGTAAAAAAGGTGAAGCCCTGTTCGTCCAGGCCCTTGAGCAACAAAATGCGACAGTGCGGTCGACCGTCCTGGTCAACGGTAGCCAGGGTCATGGCGTTGGCTTCCACCGGCGCCTGTTCGGTTTTCACCGCGTCGGCGAACCACTGGTGGAACAGCGCAAACGGCTCGGCCGGGGCTTGTGCCTCGGTCAGGCCGTCACGGGTGTAGTCACGACGCATATCAGCCAGGCCCTGGGTCATGGCGCATTCCTTTTGGTTAACGAATCACTGCTTTGCAGTATCGGTGGCGGCGCCTTTCTTGTCAGCCGCGGAGGCTTTGGCTGGCGTGGTCTTTTTCGCCGGCGTTGCGGTTTTCGCAGGTGATTTCTTGGCCGGAGCTTTTTTGGCTGGCGCTTTTTTCGTGGTCGGGACGGTCGCTTTTTTCGCAGCCGGGGCCGGTGTCACAGGCTTGGCGACCGGCTTGACATCAGCGGCAGTGACCTTGCTCACAGGGGCCGGCGCCGGCATGTTGTACTTGCTCAGCAGTGCGACCATGGTGTTTTGCGGGGTCACCAGCAGCTCCACGCGGCGGTTCAACGCACGCCCTTCCGCGCTGTCGTTGGCGGCGCGCGGCGCATCACCGCCCAGGCCACGCAGCATCAGGCGATCACGCTGCAAACCACTGAGACGGAAAATCGCCGCGACGGCCTGGGCACGTTCCTGGCTCAGCTTGACGTTGGCAGACGCCGCACCGGACGTATCGCTGTGGCCGAGGATCAGGACCGCGGTCTGTGGATCGGCTTCAAGGATTTTGGCAATGCGGGTAAACGGACCGAGTGTGACCGGCAGCAGCATGGCCGGACGATCAGGGTTGAACGAGCCTTCGACCGGCGCAGTCACCACCAGCACGTTTTCACGGCGCTCGAGTTGCAGGTTGCTGCCCTTGACCGCCTCGCGCAGGCGCGGTTCGTAGTCGTCAAGCCAGGCCTGGGTGACTTTTGGATCTGGCATCGGCACAGCCTTGGCGGCGCTCTGCTTGCTGCCGCCGAACGGCCACCACCACTTGCTGCCGCTATCGGTTTCGGCCTTGGCCACCGCAACGGGTTTGACTTCAGGTTTCACCTCCGGCTTGGCCGCAGGCTTGCCGGCGCTCTCGTCGGAACCGAATGGCCAGTACCAATGGCTGCCACTTTCAGTCTTGGCAACGGGGGCTGTCGCATCTCTCTGTGGAGTCTGTGCGCAACCGGTAATAGCGAAGCACAGGGCCAAGGCGAGGGTTTTATTGGATGACATTGGATATCCACAAAAATGAAGTCAAAAAAATCAGGCCACATCGGCCCGTATAAACAAACGCTTTGAAACTGGAAAGGCAATCGGGTTCCAGCACCGGAACCCGATAAGCGCTTTTACAGACAAGTGGCCAGAACCCGCACCAGCTTTTGCGCACGCGGATCCATCAAGACGTACGGCCCCAGGGTATTTGTCACAAATCCGAAGGCCACATCGTGCTCCGGGTCAGCAAAACCGATGGAACCGCCGGCGCCGGGATGACCAAACGCCCGCGGACCAAGGCCGAAGGTGGCATTGGCAACGTCCGGTTGATCGAGCATGCAACCCAGGCCGAAACGGGTCTGGGTCAGTAAAGTCTTGTCCTCGCCGAGGCTGTGCTCGCGGGTCAGTTCATCGAGCATTTCGCTTTCCAGCAAGCTGCCATCGAGCAGGCCTGCATAGAAGCCGGCCAGGCTGCGGGCATTGCCATGGCCATTGGCGGCCGGCTGCTGCATGCGTCGCCACTCGGGTTTGTTGGTGCTGGTCATGATCGACGGCGGGTTGGTGAACGCCCGGGTCGTCATGGCCGTTGGCTCACGCATGGTCACTTGCAGCAGGCGCTGGGCGGCCGCATCGCCGACATTGCCCTTGCCCCGCGCAATGTGGGCCACGCGATGGAACTCTTCGTCGGCCAGGCCGACATGGAAGTCCAGGCCCAACGGCTTGGCGACCCGCGCGACGATGGATTCCCCCGGTCCACGACCGTCGGCACGGCGCAGCAATTCACCGACCAGCCAGCCATAGGTGATCGCCGCGTAACCATGGCCTTCGCCCGGCGTCCACCATGGCGTTTCGGCGGCCAGGGCGTCGACCATGGTTTGCCAGTCGTAAAGGGCTTCGGGGGCCAGTAACTCGCGCAATGCCGGAAGGCCGGCCTGATGGCAGAGCAATTGTCGCAGGGTGACGGACTCTTTGCCGGCGGCGGCGAACTCAGGCCAGTAGCGCGCGACCGGGGCATCCAGTTGCAGCTTGCCTTCGGCCACCAGTTGCAGCGCGGTGACAGCGGTAAAAGTCTTGGTGCAGGAGAACAGGTTGGCGATGGTGTCGCTGTGCCAGGCCTCGGCCCCGTCCTTGTCGGCAGTGCCGGCCCACAGATCGAGGACGGTTTCGCCACCAATCTGAACGCACAACGCTGCGCCACGCTCCTGGGGATCGTCGAACAGCGCAGCGAACGCCTCTCGCACCGCTTCGAACTTAAGCTCGTAATGACCCTGAATCTGCACCCGCAACTCCCCGGAAAACGTTCTGTAAAGTGGGCCGCATTGTTCCAGCCCTTGAGGTTTTTTGGAACAGGGGCGGGCTGGGCGGTCAATTCAAGATCAAGATGAAAATCAAAAGATCGCAGCCTGCGGCAGCTCCTACAAGGTGTTCACACTTCCCCTGTAGGAGCTGCCGAAGGCTGCGATCTTGGCTGCCTCAGAATTTAATGACCTTTGCCGGAATGCCCACCAGCGCCCTTCCCCGGCCCCTTGCCGGCCTCGGCCTTGCGCCCGCCCTCGGCGTCGTGGCTGGCTTTGTCGGCGGCGGCCGTAGCCTTCTCGGCCTCCTTGCCCAATTGCTCGACCGTCGCCAGGTTGCTCTTGCGCACGCTATCGACAAAACCCTGGAACGGCAGATCAGTAATGCCCACCAACCCGAAGTGACCGTTTTCACCGTCAAGCAGACGCCCGGTGACCGGTTGATCGAGGTACTGAAACCAATGCACGCCAACAATCGACGGCTCGCTCAAGGCCTGCTTGAGGAAGTTGGCATAAGCCGCACCGCGGTCCGCCTCCTTCGCCAACGGCGTGACGCCGCCCCAGAACGGGCCACGATCAGCCGAGCCGAAATTGAACTCGGTGATCAGCACCGGTTTGTCGAGACTGCGCAGTTTGGCGAAGTCGTAACCGTCCTGGGGTTGCAAGGTGTACATGTTGAAACTCAACACGTCGCAGTACTGGGCGCAGGACTCCACCGCTTCCGGCGTGCTGATCGCGAAACGGCCGCCGAGCAGCAACTGGTTCGGCGCGTGCCACTTGAGCGAGTCGGAGATGGTCTTGAAGTAAGTGTCGGCAAAGACCTTCTGGAAGTATTTGAAGTCGGCTTCGATTTCCGGGTACTCGGCGCTCGGAAGCGGTGGCACGAACCCCGGATCTTCCATCAGCTCCCAGGCTGGCAGATCAATGCCCCAGGCTTTCGACAGGCCAGCCTGATTGCGGTACTTGTCACGCAACTGCTTGAGGAATGCGCGCTTGGCCGGCACGTCGGTGGTCATTTTCAAGGTGCCGTAAGCCAGCGCATAACGGGCTTTCGGGTCGTCGCCGGGACCGGTCCAGGCCAGTTCGTTGTCGGCGTAGTAACCGATCAGCCATGGATCGTCACGATGGTCGCGGGCAGCAATCGCCACTGCGCGCTCGGTGGCCATGGCGAAACGCGGGTCAAACGGGTCGGGCATGCCGCCCCACCAGTCAGTACCGGTGCTGATGCTGGCGTAGTCGCCGACGATCGACAGCGGCAAGGTGTACGGCACGCGATCCGCGTCGCCCAGTACGGGGGCGCTCCAGTTGCCGATGGTGTTGAAGCCCCAGGCCTGCAAACGATCAAGGGTGTGACTGGCCCAGCGCTGCTCGTCGAACTGCGCCTTGCACGGTTCGGCAGGTTTTTGCTCAGCGGCTGTCGCTTCGGCGACACCGGCCTTGGTATCGCTACCCTTCGCGCACGGATCGCCATACAGACGCTGCAGATTGGCGCCGTAGAAGTCGTACCAGCGCCCGGCATTGTAGCCGCGGCCCTGATCGGCACCGTTGCCGCCACGGTTGTCGCCTTCGCCGAAATGACTGGCCAGGGCCTCGTCCGCCTTGGGCAGGGATTCGAACATCCACTCGCGACCGGCAACGTAAGTCTGGTTGACGTCTGCAGCGACGGTGTTAACCCCTAGCGAATAAAACGGATGGCCTTCCGGCGTCACCAGATACCAGCGTCCGTCGCGTTTCTCGGTGCGGAAAAAGCCGCTGGCCTTGAAGGACGGGCCTTTGGTTAGACCACCGAACTTGTCCAGGGACGACTTTTCACGCTCGGCCAGCCAGGTTTTCAGTTGCTGCTGCTCCTTGCTTGCGGCGTTTTTCAATTGTTCGTCGCTGCTGATTTTTTCCGGCCATTTGTCTCGGGTCGACTGGCCGTAAGCATCCACCAACCCGCCATATACGTCTTGGGTGACCGACTCGCCGTCCTGCACACCAAAGCGTTCCAGCAAGATGCTTTGTGCCGCTTTCGGCTGGTCCATCGACAAACTCACCGACACCACCTGGCTGCGATCCAGTTCACCGGCGCTACTGGCCAGCAACACACGCTGCCCCTCGACGGTCATTGGCATCGGCGGGCCAGCCTTCATGCCCTGGCTCAGTGGTGATGTCGCTTGCAAAGGCACCAACAGGGTTTGCGCAGGCCCCGCCGGCAAATCGACGCGGCTGACCAGTGTCTTGCCGTCGTTGCTCTGGATGGTCACGTACAGGGTCAGTGCCCAGCTCATCGCGCTCTGGATCCGCAGGCTCATGACGCCCGACTGCGACCAGTCCCAGGCGCCGGTTTGCGGGGTCAGGCTCAAAGTCGGCCGTGTGGCCGGGCTGAACATCACCCGACGCAACACTTCGCCCTCGGGGGTTTGCTCGGCGTTGGATTGCGGCAGGCTGGCATCCTGAGTCGCCACCTGGACCACGTCGGCGGGGCGCACAAAGTTGAACAAAGTCTGCGGGCTGGCGGGAGCGGCCAACAGCGGTGTTGCGAACAGCAGGGCAAAAACAGCAGGCAACGAACGGCAAATCATGAGAACGAAAATCTCCCTAACGACCTTCAATGGGCCAGTGGAAAAGCGATGGCAGAGAGATAGACAACGCGGTGGGCAAAACTGCCCACCAGTGTTTCAGGAAATTTCTCGACGGAACGGCGGCAACGCGTTGAGGATGGCTTTGCCATAACGTTGGGTCACCAGGCGCCGGTCGAGCAAGGTGATCGTGCCGCGGTCTTCTTCGGTGCGCAGCAAGCGACCGCAGGCCTGGACCAGCTTCAGCGAGGCGTCCGGCACGGAGATTTCCATGAACGGATTGCCACCCCGGGCTTCGATCCATTCCGACAGCGCGGCTTCGACTGGATCATCGGGGACCGAGAATGGAATCTTGGCAATGACCACGTGCTCGCAATAGGCACCTGGCAAGTCGACCCCTTCGGCGAAGCTCGCCAGGCCGAACAGCACGCTGGAATCGCCGCCATCGACTCGCGCCTTGTGCTTGTTGAGGGTTTCCTGTTTCGACAGGTTGCCCTGAATGAACACTTGCTTGCGCCAATCGCGGTCGAGGCCGTCGAACACGTCCTGCATCTGTTTACGCGAGGAAAACAGCACCAGCGTGCCCCGCGAGCCTTCGACCAATTCAGGCAGATCACGAATGATCGCGGCGGTATGTGCCGCTGCATCACGGGGGTCGGCGTTCAGGTTCGGTACCCGCAACACACCGGCGTCGGCGTGATGGAACGGGCTTGGCACCACCGCCGTTACGGCCTTTTTCGGCAGGCCGGCGCGCATGCGGAAGCGGTCGAAGGTGCCGAGGGCGGTCAAGGTCGCCGAGGTCACCAGACAGCCATACGCCACGTTCCACAGGTTACGACGAAGCATTTCCGCCGCGAGGATGGGACTTGCGTTGACCTCGATGTCGAACAGTGAACCGCTCTCGGCCAGGGTCAGCCAGCGGGCCATGGGCGGGTTGTCTTCCGGGTCTTCGACGGTAAAGGCGGTCCACAGCTCCCAGTTGCCGGAAGAACGCGACAACAGGCTGCCGAACAGCGGATACCACTCTTCGGCCTGGTTGCTGGCGATGCCGATGTTGACCTCGCCATCCATGCCTTCCTTGAGCAGGTCGGTCAGGCGGGTGAACAGGTCCGTCAGCCGCGCGAAGCCTTTCTTCAGTTCAATGCCCATCTCGCGCATATGCTCGGGAATCACACCGCCGACGAATCGGTGACGCGGGCGCTCGCGGCCTTCGACGTCTTCGCCGGGTTTGAAATCGGCAATCTGCTCGCACGCGGTGAACATGAACTGCTGCTGGGTCTTGATCTCCCGCGCCAGTTCCGGCACCTGCTCGATCAACTTGCCCAAGTCGCCCGGCAACGGGTGCTGGGCCAGCAGTTTGGTGAGGTTCTTGGCGGTGGTTTCCAGCCAGTCGGCGGTGGAGCGCAGGCGCGTGTAATGGGCGAAGTGGCCGATGGCCTTGTCCGGCAGGTGGTGGCCTTCGTCGAACACGTAGATAGTGTCGCGCGGGTCCGGCAACACCGCACCGCCGCCCAGGGCGAGGTCGGCCAGGACCATGTCGTGGTTGGTGACGATCACGTCGACCTTGCCCATGCCTTCGCGGGCCTTGTAGAAGGCGCACTGGCCGAAGTTCGGGCAATGACGGTTGGTGCACTGGCTGTGGTCGGTGGTCAGGCGCGCCCAGTCGGCGTCTTCCAGGGCGGTGGACCAACTGTCGCGGTCGCCGTCCCACTTATTGCCGGCGAGCTTCTCGATCATGCTGGTGAACAGCTTCTGACTGGCCTCATCGACCTCGATCTTGAATCCTTCTTCTTCGAACAACTGTGCCGTGGCGGTCTGCGCGTGGCCTTCCTGGAGCAACATGTCGAGCTTGGACAGGCACATGTAGCGCCCGCGTCCCTTGGCCAGGGCGAAGCTGAAATTCAGCCCGCTGTTGCGCATCAGGTCGGGCAAGTCCTTGTAGACGATCTGCTCTTGCAGGGCCACGGTGGCCGTGGCGATCACCAGGCGTTTGCCGGCGGCCTTCGCCGTGGGAATCGCCGCCAGGCTGTAGGCCACGGTCTTGCCGGTACCGGTGCCGGCTTCCACCGCGACTATCGCGGGGTCGCCACTGCGCCGGCCTTCGTCGTCGGTGTCGATGTCACCCAGGACCTTGGCGACTTCGGCGATCATCAGGCGTTGGCCGTAGCGCGGCTTGAGGCTCTTGGCTTCGAGAAAACGCGAGTAGGCGCCCTGGATCGTGGTTTTGAGTTCGGTGCTGATCATGGATTGTCGGGCGCAAAAAACGCTGGATAAATTTTCAGTGGTTCGGTTCGGTCGCTATCATACCCCGCTAATGAATACCGCGCAGAACGGAGTAACCCAATGACACCTTTTAGCCTCATTTATAGCCTGCATGTACTGGCGGCCCTGGTCTGGGTCGGCGGCATGTTTTTCGCCTGGATGGTCCTGCGCCCCGCCGCGATGAAGGCACTGGAAGGCCCTGCCCGGCTGAAACTGTGGGTAGAAGTGTTTCAGGGTTTCTTTCGTTGGGTCTGGGTGGCAGTGATTCTGCTGCCGGTCAGCGGCGTGGGCATGCTGAATTTGCACTTCAATGGTTTTGAAACCGCACCGCGCTATGTGCAGGTGATGATGGGTTTGTATGTGGTGATGACCGCGCTGTTTATCCGCATTCAGGCGCTGATGCTGCCGGAGCTGCGCACCGCCGTGACCGGGCAGGACTGGCCCGCGGGTGCCAGTGTACTTGGGCGGATTCGCCAGTTGGTGGGGATCAATCTGCTGGTGGGTTTGGCGGTGGTGGCGATTGCAGCGGCTCGGCCGATGTTTTGAAGTAACTCTGGCCTGAGAGGTTGTTGTGGCGAGGGAGCTTGCTCCCGCCGGGTTGCGAAGCGACCCTAAAACTGGCGAACACGTTTTTCAGAAAATAAGTGGTTACCGTTTTTACGACTGCTTCGCAGTCGAACGGGAGCAAGCTCCCTCGCCACTGGAAATCAATTGCTACATATTTCCTGACGAGATTTACAAGCGCTGCACCGTCACCGAACCCGCCGCGCCTTCAGGCCCCGGCTGCCCATCAGCCCCAGGTTTACCGCTCTTGCCGCCATCGGCCTTGTAAATCAGGCAGCCCTTGGCCTTGCCACCCACGCCCGGTTTGCCGCCCAGGCCGGCCAGGCCACCGGCACCGCCGGCCACCTGAACCTTGATCCGGTCTGCCGGGAATTCATGCGGTACTGCCAGTTTAACCAGTGCCCCCGGCGCCCCTGGCTGGCCGTTACTGCCATCGCTGCCATCAGCACCGCGACCGGCCTGGCCCCAGGTGCAGCCCGGTGCCTGGCCATTGGCCCCATCGAGACCCACAAACCCCGGTGCGCCCGCACCACCGCGTGCATCAACAATTAATTGCGGTGCGTTGAGTGCCTTGATCTGCAAATCAAGATTGCGCCCGGATCGAGCGGCCTTCTGGTAAGTCCCGGGGGCGCCACGGGCGGTGATCTGGCTGCCTTCGGACAAATCAGCGCGACGGACCTTCAGCGCCAGCGCCTGTTCCCCCGGCACGATGGCAATGCGCGCTTCACGCCCCAGATGCAATTCACCCACGGTGACTTCGGTCACATTCGAGGGAATCAGCAAGGTGCCGTAATCGGCCACTTCCAGGCGTTCCAGTTGCAGAGTGCTGGCGGTGTTGGGCAAGCGCATCAGCGAGTTGGGTTCGACACTCACCACCTGTGCGCTGGCCAATGGACTGATGAGTGCGGCAAGCAGACAGAGTTTACGCATGGGAAGCCTTCGAAGCGGTGGGGGCTGGAATGGTTTGCAGGTGGAATACGCCGAAAATGACGATCTTCAGGCGGTCAAGCCAGGGATGGGCGCGACCTCGAAGGCTGCGATAGCATAGCAACGCTTCCAGAAGATGGATGAAGCCCAACAGGCCGCCGGCCAGGTTGACCAACGGGTGCAGCGGAAAGACGAACGGTGTGAGCAGATTGAGCAGCACTACCGACCAGAACAGTAAGGTCAGTAACCGCCCCAGCCCCCATAAGACTTTCATACGCTCCCCCGATGTAAATTATTGTTTGCACGCACAGTAACGGCTTCCACGCGGGATAAGCCAGAGGGCAACGGAAAAATCTTCATGTAGGCCGCCGAACGGCCGTCACAGCGCTCACACCTGTCGCCCGACTGCTCTATCTCATGGCTCAGCGATTTACATGCAGGTCCACGCGACGGTTTTTCGCACGGCCTGCTTCTGTTTCATTGTCGGCAATCGGTTGACTCTCGCCCTTGCCTTCGCTGGTGACTTTGTTCGGCGCCACACCCTGGCTCAACAGGTATTCCGCCACGCTGCTGGCACGCCGCTCCGACAAGGCCTGGTTATAGGCATCCGAACCGACGCTGTCGGTATGGCCGACCACCTTGATGCTGACCACATCGGCATCCTCGAACTTGCTCATCAACGCGTCCAGCTGACTCTTGGCCGTCGGGGTAAGGCCGGATTGACTGGAGGCAAACAGCACGTCGCCGGCATCGCTCAGGGTGATGACTTCGGATTGCGCAGGCTCGGATTTGACGCTGGCCGGATACTGCGGCGCCGGGCAACCGCGATGGTCGACCGGGGTATTGGCGGGAGTATCAGCGCAACGGTCGCGTCGGTCGAAAACGCCGTCGCCGTCTTCGTCGCCATCCTGGGCATAACAGATCAAGCCGCCGGACAAGATACCCAGCGCCGCCCCACCCGCTGCCCAACCGCCACTCTCGATTGCGCCCAGACCACCACCGACCAGGCCGCCGATCAGGCTGCAGATTGGCCAGGTTCGTTGATTGAGGGGGGCAGAGCCATCGCTGTGGGTCGCGCAACCGTTCAACAGGCTGCCAAGTAGCACAACCGGCAAGACGGTCCTTGTGAGAACGATCATGTTGAAAGCTCCTGTGTCACCGGCCAATACCGGTTACACAGGAGTAAAGACCCGCATCCGCGACTGCACAAGGCGCGGATGCGAGGGGGCTTAACGCTGGATTTTGATTTCCGTACGACGGTTCTGTGCACGACCGTCAGCGGTTTTGTTGTCCGCAACTGGCTGACTCTCACCGGCACCGACAACCGACACGAAGTTGCTGCGAGGTACGCCTTGTTCGATGAGGTATTCAACCACCGAGTGGGCGCGTTTATCCGACAGTTTCTGGTTGTAGGAATCGCTGCCCACGCTGTCGGTGTGGCCGGTTACGGTCAGTTGAGCAGTAGGGGCTTCGGCTTTCAGGCGAGCGGCAATCTTGTCGAGTACCTGTTTGTCGGACGCGGTAAGCGTGGCCTTATTAAACTGGAAGTGAACATCGCGGATGACGATGGTTTCTTCCTTGACCACAACCGCCTCTTCGACCACAGGTGCTGGTGGTGGGCAACCGTTGGCATCGACCCGAACGCCTTTAGGCGTGCCTGGGCACTTGTCGCGACTATCCAGCACACCATCGCCGTCTTCGTCGCCATCACCGTGCACCCAGCAATAAGCCGCTGCCGTACCGCCGACGAGCAGAGCACCATACCCTGCCCATGCCGAGCTTTCGGTCGCACCGAGGCCCGCACCCACGACACCACCGACCGCCGCACAGGTCGGCCAGTCGGTTTTCTGCAAACCTGCGCAACCAGTCAAGACACTGGTTAGCAGAACCAAGGGTAATGCTGTCCGAACTATGCTCATCTAGTTTTCTCCTGAGGGATCGGCTTGGAACCGATTCAGGTAGTAAAGACCCGAGTTTTAATCTCCGCCAGCAATAGGCCATGCGGTTTATTCGTGTATTAACGACAGGTTGACGCTTTTGTCGCCAGGCCGCTATAGGCCCGAACGTTCGGTCAGGCTAGTCTTGGCAGATCTGATTGAGGATCTTCGATGATTGCAGGTATTTCTTCGCGCACGCCGCAGCAGGCACTGGCCGCTTTACTTGACCGATATGCCCCCGCGCGCCTGTTGTTGATCGGCGCCAGCGAGTTCCCGGCGCTGGAGGCTTTCAAGCTCGCTCACCCGGACAGCAGCGTCGCTTTCGCTGCCCCCGGGCCGTTGCCCGACGAGTTGGCGGCCCGCCGATTCGACCTGGCCCTGGTGGTCGATTGCCTGGAGCATTTGCCCAAGCGCAACGGCCTGAATCTTTTGGGCGGCATTCGCAACCTCAACGCCAGCCGCATCGCCGTGTTGGCGGATCTGCCAGCGTGTGGCTGGCAGGAAACCGACTTTTTCTCCCTGGCCCTGCAAGCCAGCGAACGCTTTCAACGGGACGAACAGGTCTTGACCCTGTTCACCTACGATCTGCTTGAATACAAACAAGTCCCTGACTGGCTCAATTCGCGCTTCTGGGCCAATCCGGAAAACTTCGGGAAATACTGGTGGTAATGCAATGAGTACATCCATTTGCCCTTGCGGCAGCGGCACCCTGCTCGACGCCTGCTGCGGTCACTACCATGCCGGGCACCCGGCGCCGTGCGCCGAAGCCTTGATGCGCTCGCGCTATAGCGCCTACGTGCTGGGGTTGGTCGACTATCTGGTGGCCACCACCCTGCCCGCCCAGCAGGCCGGCCTGGACCGTCAATCGATCAGCGACTGGAGCGCGCAAAGCACGTGGCTGGGCCTTGAGGTGGAAAGCTCCGAAGTGCTGGGCGGCCAGCCTGAACACGCCTTCGTGACCTTCACTGCACGCTGGCACGACAGTAGTGGCGAGCACAGCCACCGCGAGCGTTCGTCATTTGTGCAAAACACCGGGCGCTGGTACTTCATCGACCCTACCGTGCAGCTCAAGCCCGGACGCAATGACACCTGCCCGTGCGCGAGTGGGCAGAAGTTCAAGAAGTGTTGCGCAGGGTATTTCAGCAGTTAGGACATGGAATGTCTGTCCACCCCGCAGGAGCTGCCGAAGGCTGCGATCTTTTGGGTCTGGACTGAGGCCCAAGGGAGAAACACCACGATGATCATCCGCCGCGGCGCACTCTATCTGCTCACGTTGTTCCTGACACTCGGGCTCGGCGGCTGTGCATCGTGGTTCGGCGACGACTTGCCGGACCCCGAGGTCCATCTGGTGAAGATCGAGGTGGTCAGCGCCAAACTGCTGGAACAGAAATTCCTCCTGCACTTTCGCATCGACAACCCCAATGACAGTGACCTGACGGTGCGCAGTCTGGAGTACCGCGTTCACTTGGGTGACATACTGCTGGCCGACGGCGAGTACGAACACTGGTTCACCATCGGCCCCAGACACAGCGCTTACTTCAAGGTGCCGATCCGCACCAACCTGTGGTCCAAGGTCCGTGATCTGGTCAAACTGCTGAAAAAATCCGATCAACCCATTCCCTATCGTCTGGAAGGTGAACTGGAAACCGGTATATTCATCGCCCACTACGTGCACCTGGCGCGCAATGGCGTGATAATCGCCGCCGATTTAATTCCGGAGCAACACCGATGACCCAGCAACCCCACGTCCACGGCCCTGACTGCAACCACGATCATGACCATCACCACCATGATCACGACCACGGCCATGTCCACGGTCCGAACTGCGGCCACGCTCACCAGGAACCGGTGCGCAATGCCCTGAAGGACGTCGGCCGCAACGATCCGTGCCCATGCGGAAACGGCAAGAAATTCAAGAAGTGCCACGGCGCTTGATGCTTCGGGCGAAGGCTTGCTTCGCCTGTTGAATCACCATCGCGAGCGGGCTCGCTCCCGCGGTGTCATAAACGACATAAGCGTCTGTAGGAGCGGGCTTGCCCGCGAAGACGGCGGTACATCCAACAATGATGTGACGGTCATGCCGCTTTCGTCGGAACGCCGCCCGGAGCAAGCTCGCTTCTACAGTTTTTCAGTCAGCCTTTAATAGGTCGGCAGTACTGACCACCGTTGCATACTCACCGTGCAAATTCCCCAGCGACATCGCATGCACCTCTTCGGCGCCATGGGCATGGCCGAAAAAATCAGCCTTGTCGAAGGTAAAGCACGCATCCTCGGCCACCCAGGTATCAAACCCCAGGTTGCCTGCGGTACGCGCCGTGGATTCCACCGAGTTGTGGGTCGCGACACCGACGATGATCAATTGCCCGATCCCCGCCTCGCGCAACTCAGCCTCCAGCCCCGTCGAACAAAACGCATCCGGCACCTGCTTCTGGATCAAGCGTTCACCGGCCATGGGCTGAAACCGTTCCTGAAACTCCACCCCCGACTGCTGCGGCCAGAACACTGAGTCCTCCGAGCGGGACAGGTGCTGCACATGGATCACCGGCCGAACGGTGCGCCGCCAATGACCGAGCAATTCCAGCATGCGCTCTTCAGCCTGAGGATTATTCCTGCGGCCGAGTCTGGGATGCAGGATGCCTTTCTGTTGATCGATGATGATCAGTGCCGCGTTTGCCTTGAGCTCCATGCCGACTTTTCTCCAGGATTGTTGACCGTGTCGCACTTCAACATCACCCATTGCGACTGGCAAGGCCGTGATTTTTTCGGTTTATCAGACAAATCCTGAAATAACCTTGTACCCCGCTTGCACGGCCACCTCCTGCTCACTAACGTAGCGCCTTTATTGCGCGCCGCCGCCTCTACCCCCGCAGGAGCTTTGCCATGGCCTCGCCAGCCCTTACTCATTTTCTACCCCGGTTCGGCGTTGCCGCAGCAGTGGCCGGTGCCTTGAGCCTGACCGGTTGTCAGAACTTCAACGCCCAGGACACCCTCCCGCCGACCTCCGGCGTACAGCCGCTCAAGGGCCTGGCGCAAAACGTTTCGGTGCGCCGCAATGCCATGGGCATGCCGCTGATCGAAAGCAACAGCTTCCACGACGCGCTGTTCACCCTCGGTTACGTGCATGCCAGCGACCGCATCACGCAGATGGTCACCCTGCGCCTGCTGGCCCAGGGCCGTTTGGCCGAGATGCACGGTGCGCAGCTGCTGGATGCCGACCGTTACATGCGGGCGGTCAACCTGAAGAAAAGTGCCGGCGAGTTGTACAAGGCCTCTTCGCCGCGCCTCAAGCGCTTCTTCGAAGTCTATGCGCGCGGCGTCAACGCCTACCTGTTCCGCTACCGCGACAAACTGCCGGCGGACCTCGCGGCCTCCGGGTACCAGCCTGAATACTGGCAGCCGGAAGATTCGGCGCTGATTTTCTGCCTGTTGAACTTCAGCCAGTCGACCAACCTGCCGGAAGAAATTTCCTCGCTGGTACTGGCCCAGACTGTCACCACCGACAAACTGGCGTGGTTGACGCCGTCGGCTCCCGACGAAAAACTGCCGGTCGCCGAAAGCGAAAAACTGCAAGGCATCAAACTCAACGGGCAAGTGCCGGGGCTGGCCGAACTCAGCAAGGCCACCGGGCAACTGTCGGACCTGAACCTGCTCGGCGCCACCTCGTCGAACAACTGGGCTATCGCCCCGCAACGCAGCCGCAGCGGCAAGAGCCTGTTGGCCAGTGACAGTCACGGCCCGCTGGGCGTGCCTTCGTTGTTCAGTTACGTGCAGATTCGCGCGCCGAAGTATCAGGCGTCCGGCGTGACCATCGCGGGCCTGCCAATGGTGCTCGGTGGTTTCAACGGCAAGGTGGCATGGAGCATGACGTCCGTGATGGGCGACAACCAGGACCTGTTCCTGGAGAAGATCAAACGCCAGGGCAACGGGCTCACCTACGAAAATGCCGGGAAGTGGCAGCCGGCGATCGTGCGCAACGAAACCTATTTCGTCAAAGGCCAGCGGCCGATTCGCGAAGCGGTGTACGAAACCCGCCATGGACCGCTGCTCAACAGCGCTCAGGGCAGCACTCTGGCCAATGGTTTCGGCCTGGCCTTGCAGACGCCGAGCTTCACCGACGACAAGACCCTGGACGCGTTCTTCGACCTGTCCCGCGCCCAGAGCGTCGAGAAAGCCTCTGATGCCAGCCGCGAAATCCGCGCCATCGCGCTGAACCTGGTGTTTGCCGACGCGAGCCACATCGGCTGGCAAGTCACCGGTCGTTACCCGAACCGTCGCGAAGGCGAAGGTCTGCTGCCCTCACCGGGCTGGGAAGGTCGTTACGATTGGGACGGCTACGCCGACCCGATGTTGCACCCGTACGACCAGGACCCGGCACAAGGCTGGCTCGGCACCGCCAACCAGCGGGTCATTCCCCATGGCTACGGCATGCAATTGTCCAATTCCTGGGCCGCTCCGGAGCGCGGCGAGCGCCTGGCCGAACTGGCCGGCGCAGGCAAACACGACAGCCGCAGCCTGATCGCCATGCAATACGACCAGACCACTACCTTCGCTGCCAAGCTGAAGAAAATGTTTGAAGCGCCAGGTATGACCCAGCCGCTCAAACAAGCCATCGACGCCTTGCCGGCGGCAGATCGCGCCAAGGCACACGAGGCCTACAGCCGCCTGTTGGCGTTCGACGGCAAGCTCAGCCCGACCTCCACCGATGCGGCAATCTACGAACTGTTCCTGCAGGAAAGCGCCCGGCAGATCTTCCTCGATGAACTGGGCCCTGAAAGCAGCCCGGCATGGAAGGCCTTTGTCGCCGATGGCAAGTTGTCCTACGCGGCCCAAGCCGATCACTTGCTCGGGCGTGAGGACAGCCCATTCTGGGATGACGTGCGCACCGCGCAGAAAGAAGACAAACCGGTGATCCTCGCTCGCAGCCTCGCCGCAGCGATCAGCGCAGGCGACAGCCAATTGGGCAGTGATCACAAGGCTTGGCAGTGGGGCAAACTGCACCGCTATGAATGGAAGAACACCAGCGGCCAGACCGTACGCGGACCGCTGCCGGCCGGTGGCGATCACACCACGCTCAACACCGCTGCCTTCGCCTGGGGCCAGGACTTCAACACTACGCTGGCGCCAGCCATGCGCTTTATCGTCGACTTCGGCCAGTCCGAGCCGCTGATGGCGCAAAACGGCACCGGCCAATCCGGAAACCCGGCCAGCCCGAACTACCTCAACAGCATCGAACCGTGGCTCAAGGGCCAGTACATGAGCCTGCCGATACAGCCGCAGAACTTCGACAACGCCTATGGCAAGACTCGGATGACGCTGACACCAGGAAAGTAACCGCGCCCCTTACCTGTGGGAGCGAGCCGGCTCCGGGCGGCGTTCCGACGATAGCGATTCAACATTTAAAATAGAGGTTGAATCGCGGTTGCGCTGACGCAAGGACAAGTCGTGTCGAGGAGGCGGACAGCCTGGCGACCCTGCAAAATCTGCTCAGTCAAACCGTTCTTTTGTGGCGAGTTGATTTGGTGCACCCATTTCCCTGCGCCCGTTTTCGTGCATAAATCTGTTTCCGGCCATTTCCAAGCACCTTTTAAAACGCTTGTTCGGCACTCTGGTTCGGAAATTGCTACTTTCAACAGGTCTTACGCTTTCCAGTAACAATAATTCTGCGCCACAAGCGCTCATATTGGTTTTTAGGGATTGAATAATGAAAAAAGCATTGGTGACCCTTTCTGCACTGGCGTTGTGCATGGCTGCTGGCTCCGCCATGGCGAAGGAGTACAAAGAACTGCGCTTCGGCGTTGACCCTTCCTACGCACCGTTCGAGTCGAAAGCGGCCGATGGCAGCCTGGTAGGCTTTGACATCGATCTGGGGAACGCGATCTGCGCCGAACTGAAGGTCAAGTGCAAGTGGGTCGAAAGTGATTTCGATGGCATGATTCCGGGCCTCAAAGCCAATAAATTCGACGGCGTGATCTCGTCGATGACCGTTACCGAAGCCCGTGAAAAAGTCATCGACTTCTCCAGCGAACTGTTTTCCGGCCCAACCGCCTACGTGTCCAAGAAAGGTTCTGGCGTGACTGAAGACGTCGCCTCGCTCAAGGGCAAGACCGTCGGCTACGAACAAGGCACCATTCAGGAAGCCTATGCCAAAGCCGTTCTGGACAAGGCCGGCGTGAAAACCCAAGCCTACGCCAACCAGGATCAGGTCTACGCCGACTTGACTTCCGGTCGTCTCGATGCAGGGATTCAGGACATGCTGCAAGCCAAACTGGGCTTTCTGAAGTCGCCACAGGGTGCCGACTACGATGTCAGCAAGCCGGTCGACAACGCTTTGCTACCCGCCAAAACAGCGGTCGGTATTAAGAAAGGTAACACCGAGCTGAAAGCACTTTTGGATAAAGGTATCAAAGCGTTACACGATGATGGCACCTACGCCACCATTCAGAAGAAACACTTTGGCGATCTGAATCTGTATAGCGGCAAATAATGCCCGGCGCCCATCTCTCGATGGGCGCTTTTTTCATCCGATCAGGTTGCTGATTTATGTTCGAAAACCTACTGGAAAATCTGGGGCTCTCTGCCTTCAGCCTCAAGGGCTTCGGTCCGCTGCTGATGCAAGGCACCTGGATGACGATCAAATTGTCGGCGTTGTCGTTGTTGGTAGCCGTGTTGCTCGGACTGCTCGGCGCCAGTGCCAAGTTGTCCAAAGTCAAACTGATGCGCGTGCCTGCCCAGCTCTACACCACACTCATTCGCGGCGTTCCGGACCTGGTCCTGATGCTGCTGATTTTCTACAGCCTGCAAACATGGCTGACCTCGCTTACCGATTACATGGAATGGGAATACATCGAGATCAACCCGTTCAGCGCCGGGGTAATAACCCTGGGCTTCATCTACGGTGCGTATTTCACCGAAACCTTCCGTGGCGCGATTCTCGCCGTCCCACGGGGTCAGGTCGAAGCGGCCACCGCCTATGGCCTCAAGCGCGGCCAGCGTTTCTGGATCGTGGTGTTCCCACAGATGATGCGTTATGCCCTGCCAGGTATCGGTAACAACTGGATGGTGATGCTCAAGGCCACCGCTCTGGTGTCGATCATCGGCCTCGCCGATCTGGTCAAGGCTGCCCAGGACGCCGGCAAAAGCAGCTATCAGCTGTTTTACTTCCTGGTACTTGCCGCGCTGATCTACCTGGTGATCACCAGCGCGTCCAACTTCATTCTGCGCTGGCTTGAACGTCGTTACTCCGCCGGTACCCGGGAGGCCGTACGATGATCGAACTCCTGCAGGAATACTGGAAACCCTTCCTTTACAGCGACGGCAACAACATCACCGGTCTGGCCATGACCATGTGGTTGCTCAGCGCATCGATATTCTTCGGTTTCATCGTCTCGATTCCGCTGTCTATCGCCCGGGTTTCACCGCGCCTCTACATTCGCTGGCCGGTGCAGTTCTACACCTACCTGTTTCGCGGAACGCCGCTCTATATCCAGCTGCTGATCTGCTACACCGGGATCTACAGCCTGGCCGCCGTACGCGCGCAGCCGCTGCTCGACAGCTTCTTCCGCGATGCGATGAACTGCACCATCCTGGCCTTCGCCCTGAACACCTGCGCCTACACCACGGAGATCTTCGCCGGAGCCATTCGCAGCATGAACCACGGCGAAGTCGAGGCCGCCAAGGCTTACGGACTGACTGGCTGGAGGCTGTATGCCTACGTGATCATGCCGTCGGCCTTGCGTCGCTCGTTGCCTTACTACAGCAACGAAGTGATTCTGATGCTGCACTCGACCACCGTGGCCTTCACCGCGACTATCCCGGACATCCTGAAAGTCGCACGGGACGCCAACTCGGCGACCTTCCTGACCTTCCAGTCGTTCGGCATCGCCGCGCTGATCTACCTGACCGTCACTTTTGCGCTGGTCGGCCTGTTCCGCCTTGCCGAACGCCGATGGCTGGCCTTCCTCGGGCCGACCCACTAGCACTCAACCTGCTTCAGGAAACAACAGATGCGCCACCAGAAACATGACCTGCTGGCCCCGCTGCCGGGCACCGCGCGACAGATCCACAGTTTTCACTTCGGCCCACAACCGGCCAACAGCAAGATCTACATCCAGGCCTCCCTGCACGCCGACGAAATGCCCGGCATGCTGGTGGCCTGGCACCTCAAGCAACGCCTGGCGGAGCTCGAAGCCGCCGGTCGCCTGCGCAGCGAAATCGTGCTGGTGCCCATCGCCAACCCGGTGGGCCTGGAACAGGTGCTGATGGATGTGCCGCTGGGCCGCTACGAGCTGGAAAGCGGCCAGAACTTCAACCGCTGGTTCGTCGACCTCAGTGAGGAAGTCGGCAACGCGATAGAGGGCAAGCTCAGTGACGATCCGCAGCACAACCTGCAACTGATCCGCAGCAGCCTGTGCGATGCGCTGGCCCGGCAGACCGCCAACACCCAATTGCAATCCCAGCGCCTGACCCTGCAACGGCTGGCCTGCGACGCCGACATGGTGCTCGATCTGCATTGCGATTTCGAAGCGGTCGCTCACCTCTACACCACGCCGGATGCCTGGCCACTGGTCGAGCCGCTGGCCCGTTATATCGGCGCCGAAGCCAGCCTGCTGGCAACCGATTCCGGCGGTCAGTCGTTCGACGAATGCTTCACCCTGCTCTGGTGGCAGTTGAAGGAGCGCTTCGGCGAGCACTTCGACATTGCGCCGGGCAGTTTTTCGGTGACCGTCGAACTGCGCGGTCAGGGCGACGTCAATCACCCGCTGGCGAGCCTCGATTGCCAGGCACTGATCGATTACCTGATCCATTTCGGCGCGATCGCCGGCGAACCCGCGCCCCTGCCCGACCTGCCCTATCCGGCGACACCGCTGGCCGGTGTAGAACCGGTGGCCACGCCCGTCGGCGGCCTGCTGGTGTTCACCGCGCGGCCCGGCCAGTACCTGGAAGCCGGGCAACTGATCGCCGAGATCATTGATCCGGTCAACGATCGCGTCACTCCCGTTCACTGCTCCGCCGCCGGGCTGATGTACGCCCGTTCGCTGCGTCGCATGGCCACTGCCGGCATGGTGATCGCCCACGTCGCGGGCACCGAAGCCTATCGCAGCGGCTATCTACTTTCGCCTTGAGGATGCACGCCCCATGTACAAATTGACCATCGAAGGCCTGCATAAAAGCTATGGCGACCATGAAGTCCTCAAAGGTGTTTCGCTCAAGGCCAGGACCGGCGACGTCATCAGCCTGATCGGCGCCAGCGGCTCGGGTAAAAGTACCTTTCTGCGCTGCATCAACTTTCTGGAACAACCCAACGACGGCGCCATGAGCCTCGACGGGCAGAACATCCGCATGATCAAGGATCGTCACGGCATGCACGTGGCCGATGCCGATGAACTGCAGCGGATTCGCACCCGCCTGGCCATGGTGTTCCAGCACTTCAACCTGTGGAGCCACATGACGGTGCTGGAAAACATCACCATGGCCCCGCGCCGGGTGCTGGGGTGTGACAGGAAAGAAGCCGAGGACCGCGCCCGGCGCTACCTCGACAAGGTGGGGCTGGCCTCCCGTGTGGCGGACCAATACCCGGCATTCCTGTCCGGCGGTCAGCAACAGCGGGTAGCGATTGCCCGCGCACTGGCCATGGAGCCGGAAGTCATGCTGTTCGACGAACCGACCTCGGCGCTGGACCCGGAACTGGTGGGTGAAGTGCTGAAGGTGATCCAGGGCCTGGCCGAAGAAGGCCGGACCATGATCATGGTGACCCACGAAATGAGCTTCGCCCGCAAAGTGTCGAGCCAGGTGCTGTTTCTGCACCAGGGCCTGGTTGAGGAAGAAGGCGCGCCGGAAGACGTACTGGGCACTCCGAAAAGCGAGCGGTTGAAGCAGTTCCTCAGCGGCAACCTTAAGTAACGGCTACAGACATTCCTGTAGGAGCGAGCCTGCTCGCGCCTACATTTGATTGGTAGTGTCCGGGTAATCAGGCAACAGGCGCAGGCGGTGGCTCATCCGGCAGGGTCGGCTCGCCCGGCTCGTTAGGCTGTTCATTCGGGGTATCAGGATCAGGCTGGCCGGGGATCCCCCCTGCCATGCTGACGGGCGGATGAGCCAACAACGACCAGGCCAGAACACCCACCTGATTGGGTTCAAGCCTTGCCAGTTCGGCACTGATTCGCGGATCGATCTTCATTCGGCACTCCTGAGCGATGGCCCGACCCGCCTTGCGCGGGTCGGAACAGTACACCCCATAGAGTGTACGCCCGCTCAGGAATTCCCGACATTTGTCAGACGGCTGACTCAGGTGCGAGGCAGGGTCACGCCACGCTGGCCCTGATACTTGCCGCCACGGTCCTTGTAGGACACTTCACATTCTTCGTCAGACTCAAGGAACAGCATCTGCGCCACGCCTTCGTTCGCGTAGATTTTCGCCGGCAGATTGGTGGTGTTGGAGAACTCCAGGGTCACGTGACCTTCCCACTCAGGCTCGAGCGGCGTGACGTTGACGATGATGCCGCAGCGCGCGTAGGTGCTTTTACCCAGGCAAATGGTCAATACATTGCGCGGAATGCGGAAGTATTCGACGGTGCTGGCCAGGGCGAACGAGTTCGGCGGAATGATGCACACGTCGCTGTGGATGTCGACGAAGCTGCCGGCATCGAAGTTCTTCGGGTCGACGATGGCCGAATTGATGTTGGTGAACACCTTGAAATGATTGGTGCAACGCACATCGTAGCCGTAGCTCGACACGCCATAGGAGATCACACGGCTATCGTCGCTGCCGCGCATCTGGCGCTCGACGAAAGGCTCGATCATGCCGTGTTCCTGCGCCATGCGGCGAATCCACTTGTCCGATTTGATGCTCATGGCGGTTGTCCTGAATAGCGAGGTCGAAAAATTCTGTCCGGCATCTTACCGGGCGCGCCGCCGGGTTCAAAGTCCGCGGTGCAATTCTCGCCGAACAGGCAGGAATTGCCTGCGCTGGCGACGAACCGTCACACCGCCGATCCTTAAATCAGAGAAACCTTCGCAAGAAGCATTGGCACGTTCAGGAAAAAGGGTTAAGGTGGCGTCACTGTGCTGCTTGTGTCACTGAGAATCTCTACACGATATGTTGAATTTCGATCCAACCATCTACAAGAATTTTTCCTGCTCTTTGCACTCAGTCTCGGCCAGGGTTCTTCCTGAGTCGCAGTTATCTTTGTTCAAGGAGTTACACCATGTCTAATCGCCAAACCGGTACCGTTAAGTGGTTCAACGATGAAAAAGGCTTCGGCTTCATCACTCCACAATCCGGTGACGACCTGTTCGTTCACTTCAAAGCTATCCAGTCCGACGGCTTCAAAAGCCTGAAAGAAGGCCAACAGGTTTCTTTCATCGCTACCCGCGGTCAGAAAGGCATGCAAGCTGAAGAAGTTCAAGTTATCTAACTTGTACTTGCTTTAGTAAAAAGCCCCGCCCTCAACAGCGGGGCTTTTTTGTGCCTGTGTGTTTTTCACAGGTAAAAAGATCGCAGCCTGCGGCAGCTCCTACAGGGTGAACATAACTCCCCTGTAGGAGCTGCCGCAGGCTGCGATCTTTTAGCGTCTTACCAAGTCACGCCAAATCCTGCGGTGTAGCGTGTCTTGTCCAGATCCGCATCGTCGGTGCCGCTGATGATGTCCCGCTCCGCCTTCAGGTTCAGCGAAGCCCAGTCAGTCACCTTGTAGCGCAACCCCATCTCGGCATCGAGTGCGTAGTCGGCCACATCCGACAGCGGCTTGCCGACCTCACCATTGGTGAAGAACTCGACGCGTTTGCCGATCAGGTAGCGGTTGTAGTCCCATTTCATGGCCAGGGCGTAGAAATTGACCTTGCTGCCATCGGAGAACTCATAGTCCGTGCGGTTGACCAGCGAGCCCAGGGAGAACGCCCCGAGCTCGTCATCCCAGAACTGATAGCCGGGACCGGTACCGACGGTGCGCTGACGGGAAAGGTCTTCGACCTTGTCGCGCTTGTACACCAGGCGCCCCTGCCAGAACCATTGGTCGGTCAGGAATCGGTCGATGGAGTACTCGGCCCGCCAGTTGTCCGTGGTCACCACGTCGTCCTGGAACTCACGGTTGTATTCACCTTCGGCGGTGTGCCGCCAGCGACCGTGTCGCGCACTGGTCTTGAAATCGATGTCGTAGTCATCGGTGTCGTTTTCCGCCCGCTGGTAATCCAGCGCGATATCGACGTTGCCTTTCCACACCAGATCCTCAACCACCGGTTTTGGCTTGAGAATCTGCTGAATGCTCGCCAATTCGACCGTCTTCGGTGCGTCGCCATTGGCCAGCGTCACCTTGCCGGCGTCCGCCGCTTTCAGCGACTTCGCTTTCTCGCCACTGTAGGCATCCTGCTTGACCAGCAACTCCTGATCGCTGTCCAGGGTCTTGACCTGTTTCCAGTCGATCGTCACCGCTCCCGCGTACTCGGTCTGGATCAGCAGCTTGCCGCCATCGAACAGCGTGATCTTGCCGCTCAGCTTGTCACCGTTCTTCAACCACACGGTATCGGCTAACAAAGGAGAAGAAGCACCAAGGACGGCGAGACATAGCAGGGATCTGGACAACATAAGCAAAATACGGACTCGGACTTGCGAGTAAAGTCGGCATTATCCGTAGGAATGATGTCCTGACAAGGACTGACCCGACTATTTCTGTTGAGTCCATTTCTCAACTATCCGTACAGGAATTACTCTAAAGACGGTAAAGCAAACTTCTTCAGGACTGACGGACGTGACCGATCCAACCGATGAACCCGAGAGTGCAGCGCAAATCCGACGCACGGCGCTGTATCTGACACTGGCGCAAGTTCCCGAGGGCAAAGTCATCAGCTACGGTCAATTGGCCGAGCTTGCAGGACTGGGTCGCGCCGCCCGCTGGGTCGGCCGCACCCTCAACCAATTGCCGAGCGACAGCAAATTACCCTGGCATCGCGTTCTGGGTGCAAACGGGCGTATCAGCCTGCCGGTCGGCAGCCCTTCGGGCGATGAGCAGCGCGCACGATTACGCATGGAGGGCATCAGTATCCTGAATAATCGTGTTGATATTCAGCGCCATGGCTGGCGTCCGGTAGAGCACAGCGGTTAGAGTGCGCGCTTTGTTTCCGTATTTCTTGAGGCAGACTCCAGCCCATGCCCCGTAAAACCTGGCGCGCCGCGCTCGCCGCTTATGCCAGCCCTTCGACACTCGTGCTGTTGCTGCTTGGTTTCGCCGCCGGCCTGCCCTACATGCTGGTGTTTTCGACGCTTTCAGTCTGGCTGCGTGAGGCTGGCGTGGCGCGTGAAACCATTGGCTATGCAAGCCTGATTGGCCTGGCGTATGCCTTCAAATGGGTCTGGTCACCGTTGCTCGACCAATGGCGACTGCCATTGCTTGGCAAACTCGGTCGACGACGATCCTGGCTCGTGCTGTCCCAGGCACTGGTCATCCTTGGCCTGATCGGGATGGGTTTCTGCGACCCGCAAAAACATTTGTCCTGGCTGATCGCCATTGCCGTGGTCGTCGCTTTCGCATCAGCGACGCAGGATATTGCGGTAGACGCCTATCGCCTGGAAATCGCCGAAGACAATCGTCAGGCCGCTCTGGCCGCCAGCTACATGTCCGGCTACCGGGTCGCCGCGCTGCTGGCGACTGCAGGCGCGCTGTACTTCGCCGAAGGCTTTGGCTCCACCGGCTTCAACTACAAGCATTCGGCCTGGGCCGGCACTTACATTCTGTTCGGGGTGCTGATGGTCCCGGTACTGCTGACTTCCATGTTCATGCGTGAACCACCCGTGCCGTTGCGCACGCAACTGCAGGCCGGACGCTACAGCTTCGTGCATCAACTGGCCTCGGTGTTCGTGCTGATCATATTGCTGGTGTCCGTGCCGGCCATGTTCACCCAGCTCTACTACACCGACTTCGCCAGCGTACTGTTCGAAGGCGTGAGCGTGCTCGACCTGCTGCTCGAAGACCGCGCGCTCCTGCGGGCCATCCTCTATATCACGCTCACTGCCCTGTGCCTCTCGGCCATGGGCCGTCGCGGCCTGGCACCGGTGCTCACGCCAGTCAACGACTTCATCCTGCGATACCGCTGGCAAGCGCTGCTGCTACTCGGCTTGATCGCCACCTATCGGATGTCCGATACGGTCATGGGCGTGATGGCCAACGTGTTCTACATCGACCAGGGCTTCACCAAGGACCAGATCGCCAGCGTCAGCAAAATCTTCGGCCTGATCATGACCCTGGTGGGTGCCGGCATGGGCGGCCTGCTGATCGTGCGTTTCGGCATCCTGCCGATCCTGTTCATCGGTGGCGTCGCATCCGCGGCGACCAACATCCTGTTCCTGATGCTCGCCGACATGGGCCCCAACCTGAACATGCTGGTGCTGACCATCTCCCTGGACAACTTCAGTTCAGGCCTGGCGACTTCGGCGTTCGTCGCCTACCTGTCGAGCCTGACCAACCTCAAGTTCTCCGCCACCCAATACGCCCTGCTCAGCTCGATCATGCTGTTGCTGCCGCGCCTGATCGGTGGCTACTCCGGGGTCATGGTGGAAAAATTCGGTTACCACGACTTCTTCCTGATCACCGCCCTGCTGGGCGTCCCGACCCTGCTGTTGATCGCCTTGCACTGGTTCCAGGAGAACCGCCGCGCAGGTCCGACACCGACACCGGAACCGGTGCAGACCCCGGTCGCTGAAGAATCGTAGGCTCATTACGCAGGAAGAATCGCGGAGGGCCGTGTGAATCACGCCCTCCTGCCACACCACCGACCGCACGCCTGTACGCCAGCGGATCTCGCCCGTACAATGCTCCGTCATTTCTCGTCATCAGCAATCGATAACGGCCAACCATGCGCACCAGTCAATTTTTGCTCGCCACACAAAAAGAAACGCCTTCCGACGCGGTCGTGATCAGCCACCAGCTGATGCTGCGCGCTGGCATGATCCGCAAACTCGCCTCGGGCCTGTACACCTGGCTGCCGATGGGCTTGCGGGTAATGCGCAAGGTCGAAGCCGTCGTTCGCGAAGAAATGAACGCCGCCGGCTCTCTCGAAGTGTTGATGCCGAGCACGCAACCGGCTGAGCTGTGGCAGGAATCCGGGCGCTGGGAAGAGTACGGCCCTGAATTGCTGCGCTTCAAGGATCGCCACGGTCGCGACTTCTGCGCAGGTCCCACCCACGAAGAAGTCATCACCGATCTGATGCGCAACGAATTGAGCAGCTACAAGCAGTTGCCAATCAACCTGTACCAGATCCAGACCAAATTCCGTGACGAAATCCGCCCACGCTTCGGCTTGATGCGTGGCCGCGAATTCATCATGAAGGACGCCTACTCGTTCCACGCCGACCAGCCTTCGCTGCAGGTCACCTACGACCGCATGCACCAGGCTTACTGCAACGTGTTCACCCGTCTGGGCCTGAGGTTCCGCCCTGTTGAAGCCGACAACGGCTCCATCGGCGGCGCCGGTTCCCACGAGTTCCACGTTCTGGCCGAATCGGGCGAAGACGACATCGTCTTCAGTAACGGTTCCGACTACGCGGCGAACATCGAGAAAGCCGAGGCCGTGCCACGGGAAACCTCGCGCGCCGCTCCGAGCGAAGAACTGCGTCTGGTCGACACGCCGAATGCCAAGACCATTGCGCAACTGGTCGAAGGCTTCAACCTGCCGATCGAGAAAACCATCAAGACCCTCGTGGTGCACGCTGAAGAGAAAGGCAAGCTGATTGCCCTGATCATCCGTGGCGACCATGAGCTGAACGAAATCAAGGCGGCCAACCAGCCAGGCGTTGCCAGCCCGCTGGTCATGGCCTCGGAAAGCGAACTACGCGACGCCATTGGCGCCGGTGCCGGTTCCCTGGGTCCGTTGAACCTGCCGCTGCCGATCATCATCGACCGTTCGGTCGAACTGATGAGCGACTTCGGCATCGGCGCCAACATCGACGACAAACACTACTTCGGCGTGAACTGGGAGCGCGACCTGCCTGTTCCGACCGTTGCCGACCTGCGCAACGTTGTGGCCGGCGACCCGAGCCCGGACGGCAAAGGCACCCTGGAGATCAAGCGCGGCATCGAAGTCGGGCACATCTTCCAGCTGGGCAACAAGTACAGCAAAGCGATGAAGTGCGAAGTGCTGGGCGAGAACGGCAAGCCGGTCACCCTGGAAATGGGTTGCTACGGTATCGGCGTGTCCCGCGTGGTGGCGGCTGCCATTGAGCAGAACAACGACGAAAACGGGATCATCTGGAGCGACACCCTCGCGCCGTTCCAGATTGCCCTGGTGCCACTGCGCTACGAAACCGAACAGGTTCGCGAAGCCACCGACAAGCTGTACGCGCAACTCACCGCTGCCGGCTTCGAAGTGCTGCTGGACGACCGCGACAAGAAAACCAGCCCGGGCATCAAGTTCGCGGACATGGAGCTGATCGGCATTCCACACCGGATCGTGGTCAGCGACCGCGGCCTGGCCGAAGGCAACCTGGAATACAAGAGCCGTACCGAGGCCGACGCCCAAGCGCTGCCGGTCGACGACGTACTGTCCTTCCTTCAGGCTCGCATCCGCCGCTGATACCAGATATAGAGGCGTCATGTTCAAGCGAAACACCTTAGGCCTCGGTGGTGCCGCCTTGTGCGGCACCCTGCTGGTCAGTGGCTGTGCCAACCACATGTCACAACGCAGCGAGCAAGAGGAACGGGTCGAGCGCAAATTGCTCGATCACAGCCTGCAGATCGATGTCGGTGAGCCCAAGGTGCTTGAGCTGCCGCAACGGCGGGTGAAAATTCACGAGCAGAAGACTTTCGAAGTCACCGAGTACGAAGTCACGCGTCACTACGACCGCTATACGCCGTACCAACCCTGGCGGGAGATTTACGAAATCCCGCTGGGCGCGGTGGCCGTGGTGGCGGGTGTCGGTGCCAACGTGGTCAATGTGTTCGCCCTCGGCAATCTGCCGGACAGCGTGACCAAGGATTGGCTGAGCTACGGTTTCGCCGGGCTCAACCCGTTCATGAACGTGCAGTCCCACGGTCGCGCGCAGCAGAACCTGGCCGGCATTGATGAAGTCCAGCGCGACAAGCGTACGGAATACTCAAGCCTGCCCTGGAGCGAGCGCCCGGTCGAGGTCAAGGCCGGCAAGGAAACCTTCGAGCTGACCACCGACAAAAACGGCGTGTTACGCCTGAATCTGCTGGACAACCCGTTCGCCGAACATGACATCAACCATCTGAGCCGCTTGCTGATCCGCGTTGAGGATGCCCAGGGCAACGTGCACAACGACTCCACACTGGTCATCAGCAGCAACTTGCGCAGCAAGCTCTATGAGGCCCACGGGTTGATTTATGACGATCTCGAAGGTGACGAAGTCAGCCAATGGGTCCACCGGGTCAAACGCCTGTCGGAGCTGGGTCTTGAAGAGGAAGCCAGTGAGCTGGAACAGAGCCTGATCGAACTGACGCGCAATGATCCTGAATTGCAGAGCGAGTTCCTGAAGTCGCTGGCCCGCAATGGCGAGCGACTGGTGGCGAATCCGGGGCTGAACTAAACCCCAAAAAAGATCGCAGCCTGCGGCAGCTCCTACAACAGATCGCGTTCTTCTGTAGGAGCTGCCGCAGGCTGCGATCTTTTGTGTTTCAGAATTTACCGCTCAAACAACTCCATCTGCTCGAACCCGCCCCGCAAGTCCTCCAGCCGCACGCCGACGCCCAACAACCGCACCGGTTTACCGCCGCGATTGAAAGCCTGGGTCAACATCAACTGATAACTCCCCAGATCCCGCCCTGCCCCGGCCTGCTCCAATGTAGTCTGGGTGAAGTCGTGGAACTTCACTTTGACGAATGGCTTGCCCGGACGATAGCTGCTGTCAATTCGCGCCATGCGGCCAACCAGGGTCTCCAGCAGCTCGGGCAATTTATCCAGGCAACTCTTCAGATCTGGCAGATCGACGTCATAGGTATTTTCAACACTGATCGACTGACGGCGACTGTCGTTATGTACCACGCGGTCATCGATCCCACGGGCCAGGCTCCAGAGTCGCTCGCCAAAGCTGCCGAATTCACGCACCAGCGCCAACTTGCCCCACTCGCGCAATTGCAGGCAATCGGTAATCCCCAGCTTGCCGAGTTTGTCGGCGGTGACTTTTCCGACCCCGTGCAATTTGCTCACTGGCAAGCCACTGACAAAATCCTCGACCTGGTCCGGAGTGATGACGAACAGGCCATTGGGCTTTTTCCAGTCACTGGCGATCTTGGCCAGAAACTTGTTCGGCGCCACACCCGCCGACACGGTGATATGCAACTGGTTGGAGACCCGGCGCCGGATGTCCTGGGCGATGCGCGTTGCGCTACCACCGAAATGCGCACTGTCCGACACATCGAGGTACGCCTCATCGAGCGAGAGCGGCTCGATGATCTCGGTGTAATCGCGAAAGATCGTGTGGATTTCCCTGGACGCTTCTCTATAGGCGTCCATGCGTGGCTTGACGATGGTCAGGTCCGGGCACAGCTTCAAGGCATGCCCGGAGGACATCGCCGAACGCACCCCGTACGCTCGCGCCTCATAATTGCAGGTGGCGATCACCCCGCGCCGGTCCGCCGCCCCACCTACCGCCAGTGGTTTACCGGCGAGGCGTGGGTCGTCGCGCATTTCGATGGCTGCATAGAAGCAGTCACAATCGACGTGGATGATCTTGCGTTGAGTCATAGCAAAGCCGTGTTCATGGCAAAGAAAAGGCGTCATGGCATGCCGGACAAACAGTATCTCACTGACACCTGTATATAGCACCAGTAGTCTGAATGTTCTTTTCCAATCGTAGGAAGATTCGATTGTGAATTTATTTTCTCAATCGAAAAATTACTTTCAATAGACGCGCAGGCCTTGCCCTGCCTGCCTCACAGACCGATCGACCTCCCCTTTTGAACGCTAACCGATTGAACGGGAAGAGATTTTATCGGAGTTTGAGGTTGACACCCGAGCGCTTCTCTATAGAATGAGCCACACAGACGCGGGATGGAGCAGTCTGGTAGCTCGTCGGGCTCATAACCCGAAGGTCGTCGGTTCAAATCCGGCTCCCGCAACCAAACATCAAAAAAGGCTACTCGAAAGAGTGGCCTTTTTTGTGCGCGCTCGTTTTGTAGCGCCGAACGCCGAAACAAGGCCTGGATACTCAATGACACCGAAACCGGAAATCGTTCTGATTCCGAAACTTAGGCCATCGCCGCGACCGTTTGCCGCGATTCAACGTTTATTTGACCTGATTCAGGATTAACGGTTGACACCCCGGCGTATCTCTATAGAATGCCGCCACACAGACGCGGGATGGAGCAGTCTGGTAGCTCGTCGGGCTCATAACCCGAAGGTCGTCGGTTCAAATCCGGCTCCCGCAACCAAACATCAAAAAAGGCTACTCGAAAGAGTGGCCTTTTTTGTATCTGTTGAAAAAGTCCTTTCGCAACAATGACCTGTCACTGTGAAGCAAGCCGTTTGGGGGGCACCCATGCGCCGGGTTCAGACTATGCTCTATTGCAGGCTGAAGCCTTCACGACTGATGACGCGCCGTCCCCGTTGCCCGGTGATAGGCGTTAATATTTGTGATTATTTTTTTCTGCAGGGATTGGTAACTTGGCTGGATACCCCCATCCTGTCGCGCACAATCCAAGAGGTGATTGATGCGCGCCAACTCGTCTGATTCACAAGACACTGTCACAGCGACACAACCGATCAAGGCTGAGCGCCTGCGCCTGCTCGATCGATTAAGCAAATACCGTCAACCCATTGGCCTGGCGGTCACCCTGCTGTTGTTCGCGATCGCGCTGATTGCCTGTCGCCATCTGTTGAGCGAACTCGACCTTTACGCGCTGCACGATTCGATCCTCGAAGTTCCAAAACCTGCCTTGATGGGCGCACTGGCCGCAACGGTGGCGGGTTTCATCATTCTGCTCGGCTACGAATGGTCGGCCAGCCGCTATGCCGGGGTGAGCCTGGCACCGCGCACGTTGGCGCTAGGCGGTTTCACGGCCTTTGCCATCGGCAACGCCATCGGTCTTTCAATGCTGTCGGGCGGTTCGGTTCGCTATCGCCTCTATGCCCGTCATGGCCTGGGAGCGGCTGAAGTCGCCCACATGACGCTGTTCGCCAGCCTCTCGCTGGGTTGCGCCCTGCCGCCGCTGGCCGCCCTGGCGACGCTCAGCGACCTGCCAGCGGCATCCACCGCCCTGGGTCTCTCCGAGACGTTGCTGGGCGTGGTGGCGAGCGCCGTGCTCGTACTGTTTTCGGTGCTGGCCATTGGTATCTACCGTCGTCGGCTGCCGGAACAGCCTTACCCGGACAACCTGCTGGTCAAGGTCGGCCGCCGCACCTTGCGTCTGCCCGGGCGTCGCCTGACGTTCCTGCAATTGGTCATCACTGCCCTGGACGTAGCGGCGGCCGCGACCGTGCTCTATCTGCTGCTGCCAGAAGCACCGCCCTTCGGTGCCTTCCTCTTGGTTTACCTGCTGGCGCTGGCTGCAGGCGTGCTCAGCCATGTGCCGGGCGGTGTCGGGGTGTTCGAAGCCATTTTGCTGGCGGCGTTTTCCGACACCCTCGGTGCTGCGCCACTGGCGGCCGCCCTGCTGCTCTATCGCTTGATCTACGTGGTCCTGCCCTTGCTGGTGGCCTGCCTGCTGTTGCTGATCAACGAAGGTCAGCGCCTGTTCCAGACACGCCAGACGTTGCGCGCGGCCTCAGGCCTGGCGGCTCCGATACTGGCGGTGCTGGTATTCCTGTCCGGTGTTGTCCTGCTCTTTTCCGGCGCCACCCCGGAAATCGACACCCGCCTGGAACACATCGGGTTTCTGATCCCCCATCGACTGGTCGATGCTTCGCACTTTGGTGCCAGCCTGGTCGGCGTTCTTTGCCTGTTGCTGGCCCAGGGGCTGCGTCGCCGGCTGTCGGCTGCGTGGATGCTGACCACCATTCTGTTGCTGGTCGGCGCCCTGCTCTCACTGCTCAAAGGCTTCGACTGGGAGGAAGCCAGCCTGATGGTGCTGACGGCGAGCCTGCTCGGGGTATTCCGCCGCTCGTTCTATCGCCCCAGCCGCCTGACCGAAGTACCGTTCTCGCCGCTGTACCTGGTGGCCAGCCTGTGCGTGCTCGGCGCGTCGATCTGGTTGCTGCTGTTCGCCTACCAGGATGTACCGTACAGCCACCAGCTCTGGTGGCAGTTCACTCTGGACGCCGATGCCCCCCGCGGCCTGCGTTCGCTGCTCGGGGCTGCCGTGCTGTTGGTGGTGGTGTCGCTGACCTGGCTGCTGCGCACCGCGCGTCCGGTCATTCACCTGCCGACGCCCGACGAACTGGAGCGCGCCAGCAAGATCCTCATGGCATCGGCCCAACCGGATGGCGGCCTGGCCCTGACCGGTGACAAGGCGCTGCTGTTTCACCCCAACGACGAGGCGTTCCTGATGTACGCCCGCCGTGGCCGCAGCCTGGTGGCGTTGTATGACCCGATCGGCCCGGGCCAGCAACGGGCGGAAATGATCTGGCAGTTCCGCGATCTGTGCGACATCCACCATGCCCGTCCCGTGTTCTATCAAGTGCGCGCAGAGAACCTGCCGTACTACATGGACATCGGCCTGACCGCGATCAAGCTCGGCGAAGAAGCCCGGGTCGACCTCAAGCGTTTTGATCTCGAAGCCAAGGGCAAAGAGATGAAAGACCTGCGCTACACCTGGAACCGAGGCACCCGTGACGGCCTGTCCCTGGAAATCCATGAGCCGGGCCACGCGCCGATGGATGAGCTCAAGGTGATTTCCGACGCTTGGCTGACCGGCAAGAACGTCCGGGAGAAAGGCTTTTCGCTGGGCCGCTTCAGCGATGACTACCTCAAGTATTTCCGCATCGCGGTGATACGCTTCGAAGGACGCCCGGTGGCGTTCGCCAACCTGCTCGAGACCTACGGCCATGACCTGGCCAGCCTCGACCTGATGCGCGCGCACCCGGATGCCCCGAAGCTGACCATGGAGTTCATGATGGTCGGCCTGATTCAACATTATAAAAACCATGGGTACGCGCGTTTCAGCCTGGGCATGGTGCCGTTGTCGGGGTTGCAACCCCGTCGCGGCGCGCCATTGACCCAGCGCCTGGGCTCGATGGTATTCCGCCGTGGTGAGCAGCTGTACAACTTCCAGGGCTTGCGCCGCTTCAAAGACAAGTTCCAGCCTGATTGGGAACCCCGTTATATGGCCGTGCCCGCCGGACTCGATCCGCTGGTTGCGCTGGCCGACACTGCTGCCCTGATCGCGGGTGGCTTGACCGGATTGGTGAAACGCTGATGATTCAACGCTCCTTGCGGTATGTATTGGGCACACTGGTGATTGTGGCCCTGGTTCTCGGTGGCGGTTACTGGTACCTGAAACGCCCGGCACCGGAACCGACCCTCGAATTGCTGACCCCGGCCGATGGTGCGGCGATGACCCGTGTCATCCCCGGTACCACGCCACGCGCCCAGGTACTGGTGGCCGTCAACGAAGACCAGAAACTCAGCGACAAGCAATTGATGACCCTCAGCCGCAGTGGCGCGGCGCAGATTGTCCAGGTGATCCTGCCCAAGGACTGCCTGCTGCAAAGCCGAGCCCTGCAATCGGGCCTGAGAGAACTGAAAGGCCCGGCGACCCTGGTCAGCGGCATCGGCCCGGGCGCCGTGCTGGCCTGGCGCTGGTTGTCCGAGCAGAAGAACGACAAGGCCCAGGCCGTCTCGGTGGACCTGGCCCTGGAAAAGCCCGGCTGCACGCACCTGCTACCGAAAAGCGCGGCCCACGGCCACTGGCTGGTGGCATGGAACGACAACCCGGACGACACCAGCGCCGGCTTCGTGCGCGACCAGGTCAATGCCGAAACCAGCATCAGCGACTACGACATCAACCTGCCACAAGTGCTGAACAACGAGTTGCGCAAGATCCTCGTCGGTGGTGACAAGGCCGCTGGCGGCCTGCAGATCCCGGTGGTCGAAGTGCCGGCGGGCCAGGCCAGGGACACCGTGACTCTGTTCCTGTCCGGTGACGGCGGCTGGCGCGATCTCGACCGCGACGTGGCGGGCGAGATGGCCAAGATCGGCTACCCGGTGGTTGGTATCGACACCCTGCGCTACTACTGGCAGCACAAGAGCCCGGAGCAAAGCGCGCTGGACCTGGCCGAACTGATGCAACACTACCGGCAGAAATGGGGCACCAAGCGCTTCATCCTGACCGGTTACTCGTTCGGCGCCGATGTCCTGCCAGCGATCTACAACCGTCTGGCCGAGTCGGAGCAGCAGCGCGTCGACGCGATCATCCTGCTGGCCTTCGCCCGTACCGGCAGCTTCGAGATCGAAGTCGAAGGCTGGCTCGGCAACGCCGGCAAGGAAGCCGCCACCGGCCCGGAAATGGCCAAGCTGCCAGCCGCCAAAGTGGTGTGCATCTACGGTGAAGAAGAAACCGACGAAAGCGGCTGCACCGACAAGACTGCGGTGGGCGAAGCCATCAAGCTGCCTGGCGGCCATCACTTCGACGAGAACTACCCGGCGCTGGCCAAGCGTCTGGTGGATGTGATCGAGAAACGTCAGGCGAAGGAAGCCGAAGCGACCGCTCAGGAGTGATCCGGACCCGCTGAACAAGAGCCCCCGCTACTTCACGGTAGCGGGGGCTTTTTCATTCTCGAGTGCGCCACCCAACCTGTAGGAGCGGGCTTGCCCGCGAAGACGTCGGTATATTCAACATTTGTCTCACAGACATACCGCTTTCGCTGCGGTGCGGCGATCCGACAAGCCAGCTCCTACAGGATCACGCTGAACCCAGGCACAAAAAAGCCCCCGCCGCCGCAATGGCAACGGGGGCTTTTTGATGAGGCTTACATCTCGACCTGAGTACCCAGCTCAATCACCCGGTTTAGCGGCAGATTGAAGAAACGCAGGTTGCCATTGGCGTTCTGCAACATGAAGGCAAACAACCCCTCGCGCCAACGGGCCATGCCTTCGAGCTTGGAGGCAATGACCGTCTCGCGGCTGAGGAAGTAGGTGGTACGCATCGGGCTGAAATCCAGTTCATCGAGGTGGCACAGTTTCAGCGCCTGCGGTACGTCCGGCTCATCGGTGAATCCGAAATGCAGGATTACGCGGAAGAAACCTTCGCCGTAGGAGTCGACCTCGAAGCGCCGTTGTGGTGGCACCCGCGGGATGTCTTCGTAGACCACCGTCAGCAACACCACTTGCTCGTGCAACACCTGGTTATGCAGCAGGTTGTGCAACAACGCGTGGGGCACGGCATCCGGCCGCGCTGTCAGGAACACGGCGGTGCCCTGAACTCGATGCGGCGGTTGTACGGCAATGCTGCTGATGAAGATCGGCAACGGCAGTCCACCCTCATCGAGGCGCTCGACCAGCAGCTGCTTGCCGCGCTTCCAGGTAGTCATCAACACAAACAGCACAATACCGGCGATCACCGGGAAAGCCCCGCCCTGGACGATTTTCGGCACGTTGGCGGCAAAGTACAGGCCGTCCACCAGCAGGAAACCGAGCAGCACCGGAACTGCGAGAAGCGGTGGCCATTTCCACAACAGCAGTATCACTGCCGCCACCAGGATGGTGGTCATCAGCATGGTCCCGGTCACCGCCACACCATAGGCCGAGGCCAGGGCACCGGAGGATTCAAAACCCAGCACCAGCAGCACCACGCCGACCATCAGCGCCCAGTTCACCGCGCCAATGTAGATCTGGCCCTGTTCTGCACTGGAGGTGTGCCGGATGTGCATGCGCGGAATGTAACCGAGCTGGATCGCCTGACGGGTCAGGGAGAACGCACCGGAAATCACCGCTTGCGAGGCAATCACCGTGGCCAGGGTCGACAGGCCGACCAGCGGGATCAATGCCCAGCTGGGTGCCAGCAGGTAGAACGGGTTGCGGGCCGCTTCCGGGTCGCCTAGCAGCAAGGCACCCTGACCAAAATAGTTCAGTACCAACGCCGGCAGCACGAGGATGAACCAGGCACGAGCGATCGGCTTGCGGCCGAAGTGGCCCATGTCCGCGTACAGCGCTTCGGCACCGGTCAATGCCAGTACTACAGCGCCGAGAATTGTCACGCCCATGCCCGGGTGGTCGATGAAGAAGCGCACGCCCCACACCGGATTCATTGCCTGCAATACTTCCGGGTGTTGAAGGATGCCGTAGACGCCCAACGCGCCCAACACCAAAAACCAGGCGACCATGATCGGCCCGAACAGAATGCCGATCCGCGCAGTACCATGACTCTGGATCAGAAACAGCGCGACCAGTACCACCAGCGACAGCGGCACCACCCAATGGTCGATGCCATCGAAGGCCAGGCCCAGGCCTTCAATCGCCGACAGTACGGAGATCGCCGGGGTGATCATGCTGTCGCCATAGAACAACGCCGCGCCGATCAGCCCGCAGACCACCAGCAACGTGCGCAATTTCGCGTGCCCCGCCGCCGCCCGCCGGGCCAGTGCGGTCAAGGCCATGATCCCGCCTTCGCCCTGGTTGTCGGCGCGCAGCACAAACATCATGTACTTGATCGACACGACCCAGATCAGCGACCAGAAAATGAGTGCCAGAATCCCCAGCACCCCGTCATGGTTGACCGGCACGCCATAGCCGCCGGAAAACACTTCCTTGAGGGTGTACAACGGACTGGTGCCGATATCGCCATAAACCACCCCGACTGCCGCGACCAGCATGCCGATCGGCTTCACCGCCGAATGCTCGGCACCTGCAGCCTGACTACTTGCCTGACCCATCCACCACTCCTACTTCTCAGACCCGGGCTTCTTTGAAAGAAGCACTATGCTTTGTCGTGCAGCATGCGCTGTTTTACTTCACGTTACAGACGTTTTGTTGACTGTAAAAAATCAGTAAAGCGTAACGGCGCGAAGCATAGCGCAGCACTCGTCGTATTTCCCTGCATAAAGCTGGTCAAGTGAACGACTCATCGCTAGAATTGCGCACTTTTTGATCAGAGGCGCAGTTCAAGCGCCCGTCCGTCGGTTTTGCCCTGCCCGGCAAGCGGCGTCACAAAATACCGAGGTTAGACATGTCCACCACTCCTGCGCCGGCCAATCCAAAGGTTGGCTTCGTATCCCTGGGTTGCCCCAAAGCACTGGTCGACTCCGAGCGCATCCTTACCCAGCTGCGCATGGAAGGCTATGACGTGGTGTCCACCTACCAGGACGCCGACGTCGTAGTCGTCAACACCTGCGGCTTCATCGATTCGGCCAAGGCCGAGTCCCTTGAAGTGATCGGCGAAGCCATCAAGGAAAACGGCAAGGTCATCGTGACCGGCTGCATGGGCGTCGAAGAAGGCAACATTCGCAACGTACACCCGAGCGTGCTGGCCGTGACCGGTCCGCAGCAGTACGAGCAAGTGGTCAACGCGGTGCACGAAGTCGTGCCGCCACGCCAAGACCACAACCCGCTGATCGACCTGGTGCCGCCGCAAGGCATCAAGCTGACCCCGCGCCACTACGCCTACCTGAAGATTTCCGAAGGCTGCAACCACAGCTGCAGCTTCTGCATCATCCCGTCGATGCGCGGCAAACTGGTCAGCCGTCCGGTGGGCGACGTGCTCGACGAGGCCCAGCGCCTGGTCAAGTCCGGTGTCAAAGAGCTGTTGGTGATCTCCCAGGACACCAGCGCCTATGGCGTCGACGTGAAATACCGCACCGGTTTCTGGAACGGCGCGCCGGTGAAAACCCGCATGACCGAACTCTGCGAAGCCCTGAGCACCCTCGGCGTCTGGGTTCGCCTGCACTACGTTTACCCGTACCCGCACGTTGACGAGCTGATCCCGCTGATGGCCGCCGGCAAGATCCTGCCGTACCTGGACATCCCGTTCCAGCACGCCAGCCCGAAAGTGCTGAAGTCGATGAAACGCCCGGCTTTCGAAGACAAGACCCTGGCACGGATCAAGAACTGGCGCGAAATCTGCCCGGACCTGATCATCCGTTCGACCTTCATCGTCGGCTTCCCGGGCGAAACCGAAGAAGACTTCCAGTACCTGCTGAACTGGCTGACTGAAGCCCAGCTCGACCGCGTCGGCTGCTTCCAGTACTCGCCGGTAGAAGGTGCACCGGCCAATGACCTGGACCTGGAAGTTGTTCCGGATGACGTCAAGCAGGACCGCTGGGAGCGCTTCATGGCGCACCAGCAGGCCATCAGCTCGGCGCGCCTGCAAATGCGCATCGGCCGCGAGATCGAAGTGCTGGTCGATGAAGTCGACGAGCAAGGCGCGGTCGGCCGCTGCTTCTTCGATGCTCCGGAAATCGACGGTAACGTATTCATCGACAACGGCAGCAACCTCAAGCCGGGCGACAAGGTCTGGTGCAAAGTGACCGACGCCGACGAATACGACCTGTGGGCTGAACAGATCTAAACGCAAAAAATACGCAAAGCCCCGCTCTCTTGACGAGATGCGGGGCTTTTTTACGGCTATCGTTTGAGATTGAACGGACTCACATCACTCACGCATCAGGGGCAGACAGGCATGCGTCAGCATTCGGTCATCCACACGCCGAAACTCGGCGACTACGAAGAATTGACCCGGGTCTGGGAGGCCTCGGTACGCGCTACCCACGACTTTCTGCCGGACAGCTACATCAAACTGCTGAGAAACCTGGTGCTGACCCGCTACCTCGACGCGGTGATGCTGATCTGCACCAAGGATTCGAACCAACGCATCACCGGGTTCGCCGGCGTCGCGGCCGGCAAGATCGAAATGCTCTTCATCGACCCCGACCATCGCGGCCAGGGCCTGGGCAAGAAATTGTTGCGCTATGCCCTGGAACACCTGAACGCCGACGAACTGGACGTCAACGAACAGAACCCGCAAGCCCTGGGCTTTTACTTCAAGCAGGGCTTTGAGGTCATCGGTCGCTCGGAGGTCGATGGCATGGGGCAGCCGTATCCGTTGTTGCACATGCGTATGCGCCAAAATCAGCAACACTCCCAACATGGCTGACACAACACGGAACAACTGTAGGAGCTGGCTTGCCAGCGAAGACGTCGGCACATCCAGCATTGTTTTCACAGACACACTGCTTTCGCTGCGGTGCGGCGATCCGACAAGCCAGCGCCTACAAAAAGCTCTACGGTGTAAATGGAACCGGGATTAACCGGCGCCAGGCAGGTACAATGCCCACCCCTTTTTTGTTACGGCCCTGACATGACTGACCCGATTCGTCTCTCCAAACGTCTCATCGAACTCGTCGGCTGTTCCCGTCGGGAGGCTGAGCTGTTCATCGAGGGCGGCTGGGTCACCGTCGACGGTGTGGTCATCGACGAGCCGCAATTCAAGGTCGACACCCAGAAAGTCGAGCTTGATCCCGAAGCCAAGGCCACCGCACCGGAACCAGTGACCCTGCTGCTCAATGTGCCCGCCGGCATGGACGCAGATACCGCCATGGCCACCCTCGGCGCCGAAACCCTGAGCGAAGAACACCGCTACGGCAAGCGCCCGTTGCGCGGGCACTTCCTGCGCCTGACCGCCAGTACCGACCTGCAGGCCAACGCCAGCGGTCTGCTGGTGTTCACCCAGGACTGGAAAATCCTGCGCAAACTCACCGCTGACTCCAGCAAGATCGAGCAAGAATATGTGGTCGAGGTTGAAGGCGAGATGGTGGCTCACGGCCTCAACCGTCTGAACCACGGCCTGACCTACAAGGGCAAGGAATTGCCCGCGGTCAAGGCCAGCTGGCAGAACGAAAACCGCCTGCGCTTTGCCATGAAGAACCCGCAACCGGGCATCATCGCCCTGCTTTGCCAGGCGGTCGGCCTCAAGGTCGTCGCCATCCGTCGCATCCGCATCGGCGGCGTGTCCATCGGCAAAGTGCCGGTGGGGCAATGGCGCTACCTGTCCGGCAAAGAGAAGTTCTAAGGCTTTTCTCGCCGCCACACATTTCGGCGCCGCGCCTGGCCGCGACGCCCACAGCTGAATATCAGGACTGCACACATGATTCATAACGACGTACTGCGCAGCGTGCGCTACATGCTCGACATCAGCGACAAGAAAGTCATCGAGATCATCAAGCTCGGCGGCCTGAACGTGACCCTGCCGGACCTGCTGACCTACCTCGACAAGAAAGAAGAAGACGAGGAAGGCTTCGTACGCTGCCCGGACGAAGTCATGGCGCATTTCCTCGACGGTCTGGTGATCTTCAAGCGTGGCAAGGACGAAAGCCGTCCGCCGCAGCCGATCGAAGTGCCGGTGACCAACAACATCATCCTGAAAAAGCTGCGGGTGGCGTTCGAGCTGAAAGAGGACGACATGCACGCGATCCTCAAGGCCGCCGAGTTCCCGGTGTCCAAGCCTGAACTGAGCGCGTTGTTCCGCAAGTTCGGCCACACCAACTATCGCCCGTGCGGCGACCAGTTGCTGCGCAATTTCCTCAAGGGCCTGACCCTGCGCGTTCGCCTGTAGGAGCTGGCTTGCCAGCGAAGGTCGCAAACGATAACGCGTACCGACTGTATGAACGCGGTGTTCCCTCATCCTTCGCTGGCTAGTCGGAACGCCACATCGCAGTTCCCGCATGGCGCTATGCCCGCTCATTCCGTGCAAAAATAGTGGCTCCGCTGACCGCGGCTGACGACCAGGGTGTAAAGACCTCAGCTCTCAGGATTCGCCATGCATCCCTACTTTTCCCTGCAAGGCCGCACTGCCCAGATGACCGGTGGCACCCGCGGCACCGGTAAAATGATCGCCAAGGCCTATCTCGAGGCGGGCGCCTGGGCGAGCAGATCACTCATCTGGACATTCTGGTGAACAATGCCAGCACCACCTGCGGCGCACTGCTGGAGAGCTACCCTATCAAGGGGTAGCGGCGCTGGCGATCAGTCTGGCGAGTACTGCCGGGGCCTACATGACCGGGAATATCATTCCCCTGGATGGCGGATTCAGCCTTTAAAAGATCGCAGCCTGCGGCAGCTCCTACGCCGAACGAATTCCTCTGTAGGAGCTGCCGCAGGCTGCGATCTTTTGATCTTTACGGCATCATGCCCTATCTAAATCCACCTCGACCTCAAACCATGACCTACAGCGTTTCCCCCATCGGCTTCGTGCGCTCCTGCTTCAAGGAGAAGTTCGCCATTCCGCGCCAGCCGCAACTGGCCCCGGCCGCCCGTGGCGTGCTGGAACTGGTGGCACCGTTCGATCAAGGGGACGCTGTACAGGGCCTGGAGCAGGTCAGCCATGTATGGCTGTTGTTCCTGTTCCACCAGGCCCTGGAAGAAAAGCCTCGCTTGAAGGTCCGCCCTCCTCGTCTCGGCGGCAACAAATCCATGGGCGTGTTCGCTACCCGCGCCACCCACCGTCCCAATGGCATCGGGCAGTCAGTGGTGAAACTGGACAAGGTCGAAGCCAACCGCTTGTGGATCTCGGGCATCGATCTGCTGGATGGCACGCCGGTTCTCGACATCAAACCCTACGTGCCCTACGCCGACATCATCGATACAGCCACCAACAGCATCGCCAGCGCCGCGCCGCAGCTGATCCCCGTGCAGTGGACGGATACAGCACTGCAACAGGCTCAGGGGCATGCCCAGCGCCTGGAAGAGCCTTTGGTTGAGCTGATCGAACAATGTCTGGCGCAGGATCCACGCCCGGCCTATCAAACGCCTGCACCCGAGCGGGAATACGGCGCGCAGTTCTGGGATCTGGATGTGCGTTGGCATTACCCGACACCGGAGCTGATCCGCGTCCTGGAAGTCATTCCCATATCCAACGTGTAGGAGCTGTCGAGTGAAACGAGGCTGCGATCTTTTGATGTTGCTTTAAAAAACAGGATCAAAAGATCGCAGCCTCGTTTCACTCGACAGCTCCTACAAGGTTTGTGTCCGGCACGAAAAAGCCCCCATTGCCTGTGAAGACAATGGGGGCTTTTCAGTGTTGCGCGCTTCTTACTTCTCGACGAACGCACGCTCGATCAGGTAATCACCCGGCTCGCGCATCCGCGGCGAAACCTTCAGGCCGAAGCTGTTCAGCACTTCGCTGGTCTCGTCGAGCATGCTCGGGCTGCCGCACAGCATGGCGCGGTCGTCCTGCGGGTTGATCGGTGGCAGGCCGATGTCGCTGAACAGCTTGCCGCTGCGCATCAGGTCGGTCAGGCGACCTTCGTTCTCGAACGGCTCGCGGGTCACGGTCGGGTAGTAGATCAACTTGTCACGCAGTGCTTCGCCGAAGAATTCGTTCTGCGGCAGGTGCTCGGTGATGAACTCGCGGTAAGCGACTTCGTTGACGTAACGCACGCCGTGGCACAGGATCACTTTCTCGAAACGCTCGTAGGTTTCCGGGTCCTGGATAACGCTCATGAACGGCGCCAGACCGGTACCGGTGCTGAGCAGGTACAAATGTTTGCCAGGCTTCAAGTCATCCAGTACCAGCGTGCCGGTAGGCTTCTTGCTGATGATGATCTCGTCGCCTTCCTTCAGATGCTGCAACTGCGAAGTCAGCGGACCATCAGGCACCTTGATGCTGAAGAACTCGAGATGCTCTTCCCAGTTCGGGCTGGCAATCGAGTAAGCGCGCATAAGCGGGCGGCCGTTGGGCTGTTGCAGGCCGATCATCACGAACTGACCGTTCTCGAAGCGCAGGCCCGGATCACGGGTGCACTTGAAGCTGAACAGAGTGTCGTTCCAGTGGTGAACACTGAGGACACGCTCGTGGTTCATGTTGCTCATGTACGTGGGACTCCTGGAGATTTGTCTGCGCGTGTTCGGCGTGCTCTGCAAAGAAAGCCAGCTCTGCGCAATTGCATCGCATTCTAAAGGCAGAGACAATATCTGTTAAATGGATTATTAAGATAAGGGTTATCGGTTATATAGATATGCGATTTACTCTCCGTCAACTTCAAGTATTCGTCTCCGTCGCCCAGCAGGAAAGCGTATCCCGTGCCGCGGGCCTGCTCAACCTCTCGCAGTCGGCGGCGAGCACCTCGATCACCGAGCTGGAGCGCCAGTGCAGCTGCCAGTTGTTCGACCGCGCCGGCAAACGCCTGAGCCTCAACGCGCTCGGCAAACAACTGTTGCCGCAAGCTGTCGCCCTGCTGGACCAGGCCAAGGAAATCGAAGATCTGCTCAACGGCAAGTCCGGTTTCGGCTCGCTGGCCGTGGGCGCGACCCTGACCATCGGCAATTACCTGGCCACCCTGCTGATCGGCAGCTTCATGCAGCGCCATCCGGAAAGCCAGGTGAAACTGCACGTGCAGAACACTGCCAATATCGTGCAACAAGTGGCCCACTATGAAATTGATCTGGGTCTAATCGAAGGCGACTGCAGCCACCCGGACATCGAAGTACAAAGCTGGGTCGAGGACGAACTGGTGGTGTTTTGCGCCCCTCAGCATCCGCTGGCCAAGCGCGGCACGGCCACCATGGATGAGTTGAGTCACGAAGCCTGGATCTTGCGCGAACAAGGCTCAGGCACGCGGTTGACCTTCGATCAAGCCATGCGCCATCACCGCACTTCATTAAACATTCGCCTGGAGCTCGAGCACACCGAAGCGATCAAGCGCGCGGTGGAGTCAGGTTTGGGGATTGGCTGCATTTCCAGGCTGGCTTTGCGCGACGCATTCCGCCGCGGCAGCCTGGTGCCTGTCGAGACGCCGGATCTGGATCTGGCGCGACAGTTTTATTTCATCTGGCATAAACAGAAGTATCAGACCTCGGCGATGCGCGAGTTCCTCGATCTGTGCCGCGCCTTCACCGCCGGGGTTCAGCGCAGCGACGAGATCGTGCTGCCGACGATCGCCTAGAGCAGAATTACCGCCCACACCAGGGCAATCATGCTCAATGCCACGAACTGGGCGGCACTGCCCATGTCCTTGGCATTCTTGGACAGCGGGTGCCGCTCAAGGGAAATGCGGTCGATGGCCGCTTCCACTGCCGAGTTGAGCAACTCGACGATCAACGCCAGCAGGCATACCGCGATCAACAACGCCCGTTCGACCCGGCTGACATTCAGGAAGAACGAAAGGGGAATCAGGATGACGTTGAGCAATACCAATTGCCGAAAGGCGGCTTCACCGGTGAAGGCTGCGCGCAGGCCGTCCAGCGAATAACTGGAGGCATTGAGAATACGTTTCAGACCGGTCTGGCCTTTGAAAGGTGACATAGAGTGGGCAACTGACAAAAAAGAAGTAGGAAAGCTAGATCAACCAAAGTCAAAAAAGCGTGAAGTTGCCAGCCTTTAATGGCTGGAAATTGACTCAAGTTGTTGCAAGAGCAGCGCGGCCTGGGTCCGGGTCCGTACATTCAGTTTACGGAAAATCGCGGTGACATGCGCCTTGATCGTCGCCTCGGAAACACTCAGCTCGTAGGCGATCTGCTTGTTCAGCAAGCCTTCGCAGACCATGGTCAGCACCCGGAATTGCTGCGGCGTCAGGCTGGCAAGGCCTTCGCTGGCTGCCTTGGCTTCATCCGAGACGCTGACCGCTTCGAACGCCTGCGGCGGCCAGAACACGTCGCCATCGAGAACCGCACGCACGGCTTTCTGGATCACACTCAAGTCGCTGGATTTGGGAATGAAGCCACTGGCGCCGAACTCACGAGACTTGACCATGATGGTCGGCTCTTCCTGGGCCGAAACCATGACTACTGGAATCTGCGGATACTGACCGCGCAGCAGGACCAGTCCGGAAAAACCGTAGGCTCCCGGCATGTTCAGGTCCAGCAGCACCAGATCCCAATCGGATTTTTCCGTCAGGCGCACTTCCAGTTCGGCGATGCTCGCCACTTCCACCAGACGGACATCCGGGCCAAGGCTCAGGGTCAGCGCTTGGTGCAAGGCACTACGAAAAAGTGGGTGGTCATCGGCAATCAGGATTTCGTATGTGGCCATTTTTCAAATGATCCTGTTTTTCATGGGACGCCCGATGCATTCGGGCTTCGCCAGAGCAACTCAAGGTACAGCCACGGAGCCGCACCAACAAAGCACGCTCAACGCAAAAAACGACGTTGCAAACTCTGGCCGCACCCAGATCGGCGCCAAGCATGCCCAGCGAAGCCGGGGTGGTCAAGCAGCATGGCCGGTACACGTTATTGCAGAATGCGCAACAATCAGCCCATCAACGGAGTGACCGGCTGCACATAGGGCATCAACTCGGCGTGCGCCGGGGTCGAAACGTTCATGTCCAACTGATGTTTGGCGTCGAGGTAATGCTGGCTGAACACATCAAAATAGGCATCCAGCGCCGAAGCTGCGGTTACATCGCCTGCAAGGTCGAGGCACAGCGCCGCCACTTCCGCCGTGCACAGATGCTCGCTGCGAGTCGAGCGGCGCAACCGGTAGCGGGAGAGTTTCTCCGGCAGCAGGCTGAGGATCGGCAATCGATCGAAATAGGGGCTCTTGCGAAAGATCTTCCGCGCTTCGGTCCAGGTCGCATCCAACAGAATGAACAATGGACGCTTCGTGCCATCGACATCCACGCTGTTTGTCACACGCTCGGGCTCGACGTACTCACCCGGAAACACCAGGTAAGGCTGCCATTGCGGGTCGGACAACAGCGCCAGCAACTTTGGATCGACCTCGGTACGGGACCAGATGAAGGCATGGTTGTCAGGTACCACGTCGGCGATCAGCCAACCGGTGTTGCTCGGCTTGAACACTTCCTTGTTGGTCATGATCAGGCACACGCCGGAGCGGGTAGCGACCTGCGGACGCCATGCACACAGGCAGTGACTCTCGATCACCCGGCAGTCGCGGCAACGCGGCGCGCGCCAGCCGCGGGCCTGAATCGGCTTGATGCCCTCCTCCTCGCGCTGATCGCGCAAGCGGGCTACGGCATTCAAGGCAAAGCGCGCGGGGGCATGACTCATAGCGGGCAACGCCCACAGAGAAGGGAAATCGACACGAAAAACACTCGACAGGGTGAAAAGTGCCAGCAGTTTACCAGACCGCCCGGCGCAAGCCTGTACCGTCCAGCCCGCCTCCCCTATAATTCGACGCCACTGAACGCACAGCCACGTGACGGGTCCAACCCCCATCACTGAACCAGGAGAGTTTCATGCTGCGCCTTATCGTTCCTACCGCGGCCATTTTGCTGGCGTCGTCCTTCAATGCTCAGGCTGCGTCCCTGAAAGACACGGAACTGAACAAAATGCTGCAAAACGTCGCCACCCAGAGCAGCGTCGGCACTCCACGAGCGATCAACGAAGACATACTCGATCAAGGCTACACCGTTGAAGGCAAACAGCTGATCAACCATCTGAGCGTGCAGAGCAGCCACGCCGACAAGATGCGTGCAGACCCGAAAGCGGTGTACTTCCAGTTGGGCGCTTCTGTCTGCAGAAACGAAGGGTTTCGCAAGCTGATGGCCAAGGGGGCGATCATGCGTTACGACTTCACCGAGGTGAAGACCAACCGCCCGGTCGGCTCCGCAAGCTTCCAGGAGTCGGATTGCCTGCAACCGGCCAAGAAGAAAAAGTAATCACCGGGAATTGGCGCGCCGTTGTTCATCTTCGGCGCGCAATTCCGCCAGCAGCGCCTGCAAGTAATGCGAACGGCGTTCGCCACCGCGCAAACGCCGGCAGCACTCCTCTTCGAGACTCAAATGATGGGTCTCGGCTGATGACTTCAGCAATCGATACAGTTGCGTATCGATCTCCAGAACGACTCTGGTCATGGTTTCCCGCCTCCCTGCACTTCACTCATGTTTGAGCGATAAATCCTTGAACCGCTTGTACCGTGCGCCCTGTCGTTGACGCAAAGTTGTCGTGTGACACCTGTAACTTAGTAAATCAGAGTGCCGCACATGCGACGTACGTTCAGACGAGCGGTGAAAGCACCTTGCAAATCGTCAATAAGCGGTTGCCAGGAAAGACTTTGTGGCGCAATGATCAAGACAGCGCAAATCACTGTGAAGGTCTAGATTTCAGGGTATCCACGTTCACTTTTTCAGGCTGGAAAGGGGCTGGCCGTCGCTTGTCGTGTTGTGCGAACGTTTCTTTCATCCAAGGGAAAAACAGAGCCTGTTTGGATGATCCGATACCTTTCGGGTCAAGTAGATCGCCCAGGCATGGGCCTGGGCAGACAGCGACACATGAAGTGTCGTGGCACCGACTTACGTTGTCGGGCCGAGGGTTCTGTGCAGAAGGAGAAGTTGAATGCCTTACCAACCGAATGACCTCCTGAGCCGTCATTTTGAAGAAAGCGGCCATGACCTCATCAGCAAGGTCGAAGAACAGCTCAAGCTGATTTCACCCAACAGCCCGAACACCCCGATCTACCGCGACATGATCCTGACCGTGCTGCGCATGGCCCAGGAAGACCACAACCGCTGGAATGCCAAAATCACCCTGCAAGCCCTGCGCGAACTGGAACAGGCTTTCCGCGTACTCGAACAATTCAAGGGGCGACGCAAAGTCACCGTTTTCGGCTCGGCCCGCACCCCCACCGAACATCCGCTCTACAGCATGGCCCGGGAGCTCGGCGCTGCGCTGGCGCGCTCGGACATGATGGTCATTACCGGCGCTGGTGGCGGCATCATGGCCGCCGCCCATGATGGCGCTGGCCTGACACACAGCCTGGGGTTCAACATCACGCTGCCCTTCGAGCAACATGCCAACCCCACTGTCGACGGCACGACCAACCTGCTGCCCTTCCATTTCTTCTTCACCCGCAAATTGTTCTTCGTCAAGGAAGCCGACGCCCTGGTGCTGTGCCCCGGCGGCTTCGGTACGCTGGATGAGGCGCTGGAAGTGCTGACGTTGATCCAGACCGGCAAGAGTCCATTGGTGCCAGTGGTGCTACTGGACACGCCGGGCGGCAAATTCTGGCAAGGCGCACTGGACTTCATTCACCAGCAACTGGAGGAAAACCACTACATCCTGCCCACTGACATGAAGCTGGTGAAACTGGTCTACAACGTCGAAGAAGCGGTAGAGCACATCAACCAGTTCTACAGCAACTTCCACTCCAGTCGCTGGCTCAAGCATCAGTTCCTGATTCGCATGAATCACACACTCAGCGACCACGCACTCGAACACATGCAGGAGGCTTTCGCCGACCTGTGCCTGAGCGATCACTTCCATCAGCATGCTTACAGTGGTGAAGAACACAACGAAGCCGAGTTCAGCCATCTGGCGCGGCTGGTCTTCAACTTCAACGCCCGCAATCATGGTCGTCTGCGCGAACTTGTGGACTACATCAACCTGCCGGAAAACTGGGCACAATCAAAACCCCAGGTACAACAACGCACGCGGGAGCCGTCAAAGGTTTCCTGAGGCATAAAAAAACGGCCCGCTATCGAAATAGCGGGCCGTTTCAGTTCAATCATCCATTCCTCGACCGCTGAACAGGCGATTGATCATTTCCATGGAGTATCCCCGATACGCCAGGAACCGGCCTTGTTTGGCTCGCTCCCGGACGTCCGTCGGCAATTGCCCGGAGAACTTGCGCCGCCAGGTATCGGCCAGTTGCTCCTGCCAGTCGATACCGCTCTCACGCAGGGCGAGTTCAATATCGGTGCGCTGCAGGCCGCGCTGGCCCAGCTCTTCACGAATGCGCAAAGGGCCATAACCGGAACGGGCGCGGTAGGAAACGAAACTTTCGAGGTAACGGGCTTCGGACAACAACCCCTCTTCTGTCAACCGGTCGAGTGCTGTTTCGATCATTTCAGGGAGGGCGCCGCGCTGACGCAGTTTACGCGTCAGCTCGACACGACCGTGCTCGCGTCGTGCGAGCAGGTCCATTGCGGTTCGCCGCACCGCGACGAGTGTATCGAGTACGGCGGTCATCGCTTCGATCAGATATCAGCGTCAGCCAGGTCGACTTCGGTCTCTTTGACCGCAGAAGCTTTGGCGTCTGCTACCGATGCAGGCGACAACAGCTTGTCACGCAGTTGCTTCTCCAGCTTTGCCGCGACTTCCGGGTTGTCTGCCAGGAACTTGGCCGAGTTGGCCTTGCCCTGACCGATCTTGGTGCCTTCATAGGCATACCAGGCACCGGACTTCTCGACGAAACCGTGCAGAACACCCAGGTCGATCATCTCACCGTTGAGGTAGATGCCCTTGCCGTAAAGAATCTGGAACTCGGCCTGACGGAACGGCGAAGCCACTTTGTTCTTCACAACCTTGACGCGGGTTTCGCTACCGACGACTTCATCACCTTCTTTCACCGCGCCAGTGCGGCGGATGTCCAGGCGAACCGATGCGTAGAACTTCAGCGCGTTACCACCGGTGGTGGTTTCCGGGCTACCGAACATCACGCCGATTTTCATACGGATCTGGTTGATGAAGATCACCAGGCAATTGGCGTTCTTGATGTTACCGGTGATTTTACGCAGCGCCTGGGACATCAGACGGGCTTGCAGGCCCACGTGCATGTCACCCATTTCGCCTTCGATTTCAGCCTTTGGCACCAGGGCGGCCACGGAGTCGACGATGATCACGTCAACCGCGTTGGAACGCACCAGCATGTCGGTGATTTCCAGAGCCTGTTCACCGGTGTCCGGCTGGGAAACCAGCAGGTCGTCGACGTTGACGCCCAGCTTGCCGGCGTACTCAGGGTCGAGGGCGTGTTCGGCGTCGACAAATGCGCAGGTCGCGCCGGCTTTTTGAGCCTGGGCGATCACGGACAAGGTCAGCGTGGTTTTACCGGAAGATTCAGGACCGTAGATTTCAACAATACGGCCTTTTGGCAGACCGCCGATGCCGAGAGCAATGTCCAGACCCAGAGAGCCCGTGGAGATGGCCGGGATCGCCTGACGGTCCTGATCGCCCATACGCATTACGGCACCCTTGCCGAATTGACGTTCGATCTGACCCAGGGCCGCAGCCAAGGCTTTCTTCTTGTTGTCGTCCATTAAAGTCCTCACGTAATCAATAAGGCCTGACGGCCAACACCTGTATAAGTAGCCAGTATTATTCCACAGCGATTCCGGATCGCCTACCCCTGATTTGAGATTTCTGCCGCGGCATACCGCAGCAGCCCCTCTAGCGCGGCCTTCACCGTTTGTCGGCGGACGTCATCGCGATTACCCGGGAAGTGCTGCCGCTCACAGAACACCTGGTCTCCGACGCCCCAGGCCAGCCATACCGTGCCAACCGGCTTGTTCGCCGTTCCACCATCCGGACCGGCGATGCCACTGACCGCGACGGAGAAATACGCGCTGTTTTTCTTCTGCGCCCCCCGGACCATGGCCTCGACCACCTCGCGGCTGACCGCGCCCACGGTGGTGAACAACTCCACCGGGACATCCAGTTGCAGGGTTTTCTGCCGGTTGGAGTAGGTGACATAACCGGCCTCGAACCAGGCCGAACTCCCGGGGATACGGGTAATAGCCTCGGCGATGCCTCCGCCGGTGCAGGACTCCGCCGTGGTGACGTGGGCATTGAGAACCTGCAAGCGTCTGCCGAGTTCGGCGGCGAGCTGGGTGATTTCGTTCACGGTCATCTCCTGATCGGGCGGGATGAGGTTAACCGTACACGAGCAGACCGCACTTGCAAGCGACAGGGCCGATCAAAATGTAAGGAATCAGAGGCTCTGGAAAGGGACTGTCGGAGAATCAATCTTCCACGTCGCCGGGCGGAACATGTCCGCCCCCCATACGCTTGGCCACCCAACGCTCATACAACCCTAGAACCACTTCTGTCCCGGCCATCGCCGCTAAACAGCCACCCGCACAGGCAGCCCAGATGGAAACATTGGCGGCGTGCAGCAGCATGATGACCGAGGCGCCGCAGATCATGCTGGAGCCGGACCGCAGGCTCAGGCGCCGGACAAGGGGCCAGCCACGAACGCCCTCTTTGTCGGCACGCCACATTTCACCGGTAACGCCACCAAGTATTGGCAGGCTGATGACCAGCCACAGAGGCATGTCCAGCAACGCATATTGCTCAGCGGTCATTTCATGCCTCCTTGAGTGAACGGTCACACCGCGTTCTTGAATAGACAGGCATCAGATTATGCATTGATGCATAGTCAGTCAATGCATTAACGCATTGAAAATGTCATCCAATGCTTTCAGCACGCAAAAAAAACCCGCTCGGGAAGCGGGCTTTATCTGAACGCCGGGAGTGTCAGCGGGCGTACATGCCCCACCAGAAGACATGCCCCAGGATAACAATCGGCTCCTCCTGGACTTCCTGAAAGGTGTAATCTTCGTCCGGATGCTCATCACGATTGAAGCTGCGCAAGCGAATCCCGGACGGCAGGCGATACAGCTGCTTCACCCGCAATTGACCGTTGTGATTGATTGCATAAAGGTCGCCGTCAACGATATCGCCAATGCCGCACTTGCCGGCATTGACCCCGACCGTGGCGCCGTCGCGCAGTACCGGCAACATGCTGTTGCCCCGTACTGTCACGCATTTTGCCTGGTCGAACTGCACACCGTTATGGCGCAGGCTTCGCTTGCCAAAGCGCAGGCTAGAGCGCTCGCTTTCTTCGATGACGAATCTTCCTGATCCCGCGGCCAATTCAACCTCGCGAAGAAAGGGGACCGACACCTCGTCGTCATCGACAGGGGTATCGTCATCCCACAGACTTATATCCTTGAGTTCCGAATGCACTGGAGCGCGCCCGGCATTTGCGGCAGACGAGACGTCCGCGCGGCCACGCAACTGGTCGGTACTCAAGGAGAAATACTCGGCGATCTTCGAAATATGTTTGTCCGAAGGATCGACGATCTTCCCGCTGAGAATGCGCGAGAGCGTGGATTGAGGCACGCCGGTTCGACGGTGAAGCTCCGTGGGGGAGATCCCGTGCTGATCGAGCAATGCTCTTAATACGGTAGATACGTTGCGTTTTTGCATAACGCGCATAGTGCTTGCTCTTCTCGAAGAAGACAATGCCGATTTGCATAAGTCATGCATATCCAGATTTTAAATGGCAAAGGAAGTCACCCGGCCGTGATGCCTGCGTCGGGTAGACCGCCCATGGTAACCTTGCGCCCATCGCGGAAAAGCCCGGCCGTTGCCCCGCTTTTGCCCCATCTCTTTCAACGAGCTTCCTGACAATCCGATGAATAAAGCCGTCTCCGACCTGTCCTCCCACACCCCGATGATGCAGCAGTACTGGCGCCTGAAAAACCAGCACCCGGACCAGCTGATGTTCTACCGCATGGGCGACTTCTACGAGATCTTCTATGAAGACGCGAAGAAGGCCGCCAAGTTGCTGGACATCACCCTGACGGCCCGCGGGCAGTCGGCTGGCCAGGCGATTCCGATGTGCGGAATTCCTTACCACGCTGCTGAGGGTTACCTGGCAAAACTGGTGAAGCTTGGCGAATCGGTGGTGATCTGCGAGCAGGTCGGCGACCCGGCCACCAGCAAAGGGCCGGTGGAGCGGCAGGTGGTGCGCATCATCACGCCGGGGACGGTGAGTGACGAGGCGCTGCTCGACGAGCGTCGGGACAACCTGATCGCCGCCGTCCTGGGCGATGAGCGCCTGTTCGGCCTGGCGGTGCTGGACATCACCAGCGGCAACTTCAGCGTGCTGGAAATCAAGGGTTGGGAAAACCTGCTGGCAGAACTGGAGCGGGTCAACCCGGTGGAACTGCTGATCCCGGATGACTGGCCCAAGGACTTGCCGGCGGAAAAACGCCGTGGCGTGCGTCGCCGCGCCCCCTGGGATTTCGAGCGCGATTCGGCGCTCAAAAGCCTGTGCCAGCAATTCTCGACCCAGGATCTCAAAGGCTTTGGCTGCGAAAACCTGACCCTGGCCATCGGCGCCGCCGGTTGTCTGCTGGCCTACGCCAAGGAAACCCAGCGCACCGCCCTGCCCCATTTGCGCAGCCTGCGTCATGAGCGCCTGGACGACACCGTGGTGCTCGATGGCGCCAGCCGTCGCAACCTGGAGCTCGACACCAACCTGGCCGGCGGCCGCGACAACACCCTGCAATCGGTGGTGGACCGTTGCCAGACCGCCATGGGCAGTCGACTGCTGACCCGCTGGCTGAATCGCCCGTTACGCGATTTGACGGTGCTGTTGGCGCGTCAGACCTCGATCACTTGCCTGCTCGACGGTTACCGCTTCGAAAGACTGCAACCGCAACTCAAGGAAATCGGTGACATCGAGCGGATTCTTGCGCGGATCGGTCTGCGCAATGCCCGCCCGCGCGACCTCGCCCGTTTGCGTGACGCCCTCGGCGCACTGCCCGAACTGCAAGTGGCAATGACGGAGCTCGAAGCCCCGCACCTCCAGCAACTCGGGACCATCACCAGCACCTACCCGGAACTGGCGGCACTCCTGGAAAAAGCCATCATCGACAACCCGCCCGCAGTCATTCGTGACGGCGGCGTGCTGAAAACCGGCTACGACAGCGAACTCGACGAACTGCAGTCGCTCAGCGAAAACGCCGGGCAATTCCTGATCGACCTCGAGGCACGGGAAAAGGCCCGCACCGGCCTGTCGCACCTGAAGGTCGGTTACAACCGCATCCACGGTTACTTCATCGAGTTGCCAAGCAAGCAGGCAGAATCGGCACCTGCCGACTATATTCGCCGCCAGACGCTCAAAGGTGCCGAGCGCTTCATTACACCGGAACTCAAAGCGTTCGAAGACAAGGCATTGTCGGCCAAGAGCCGTGCCCTGGCCCGCGAGAAGATGCTGTACGAAGCACTCCTCGAAGACCTGATCGCCCAGCTGCCACCCTTGCAGGACACCGCCGGCGCCCTGGCCGAGCTGGACGTGTTGAGCAACCTGGCCGAGCGTGCGCTGAACCTCGACCTGAACTGCCCGCGCTTCGTCAGCGAACCGTGCATGCGCATCAGCCAGGGTCGTCACCCGGTGGTCGAACAAGTGCTGACCACGCCATTCGTGGCCAACGACCTGAGCCTGGACGACAACACCCGCATGCTGGTGATCACCGGTCCGAACATGGGCGGTAAATCCACCTACATGCGTCAGACCGCCTTGATTGTGCTCCTGGCGCATATCGGCAGCTTCGTGCCAGCGGCCAGTTGCGAACTGTCGCTGGTCGACCGCATCTTCACCCGGATCGGCTCTAGCGATGACCTGGCCGGCGGGCGTTCGACCTTCATGGTGGAAATGAGCGAAACCGCGAACATTCTGCACAACGCCACCGAGCGCAGCCTGGTTCTGATGGACGAAGTCGGGCGCGGCACCAGCACCTTCGACGGTCTTTCCCTGGCATGGGCGGCGGCCGAACGCCTGGCGCATCTGCGTGCCTACACGCTGTTCGCCACCCACTACTTTGAACTGACCGTCCTGCCGGAAGCCCAGCCACTGGTGGCCAACGTGCACCTCAATGCCACCGAGCACAATGAACGCATCGTGTTCCTGCACCACGTTCTGCCCGGGCCGGCCAGTCAGAGTTATGGCCTGGCCGTTGCGCAGCTGGCGGGCGTACCGAGTGAAGTCATCACCCGTGCTCGCGAGCACTTGAGCCGCCTGGAAGACACCGCCCTGCCCCATGAAGCACCGGCACCGGCCAAAGGCAAACCGGCGGCACCGCAGCAAAGCGACCTGTTTGCCAGCCTGCCGCATCCGGTGCTGGATGACCTGGCCAAGCTCGACCTGGACGACATGACGCCACGTCGTGCTCTCGAAATGCTCTATACACTTAAGACACGGATCTAACGCAGCGGCTTGCAAGCTGTTAGAATCTCGCGCGGTTTGGGATGCTGCTGGCTAATAGCCTGGCTAGCAGACTATCGCTCCCGAACCTGGCGACCCCTACGAGAAGGGGCGCAGCAAGCCGCACCTGAGGAGAAAATTAGAAATGACCTTCGTCGTCACCGACAACTGCATCAAGTGCAAGTACACCGACTGCGTAGAAGTCTGTCCGGTGGACTGCTTTTACGAAGGCCCGAATTTCCTGGTGATCCACCCGGATGAGTGCATCGATTGCGCGCTGTGCGAACCTGAATGCCCTGCCGTGGCTATCTTCTCCGAAGATGAGGTTCCGGCCGGCATGGAAAACTTCATCGAGCTGAACGCTGAGTTGGCCGATATCTGGCCGAACATCACCGAGAAGAAAGAATCGTTGCCTGATGCAGAAGAGTTTGATCGCGTCATCAAAAAATCTGTTGGCAACAAGCTCAAAGACCTCGAACGCTGATTACCCCCGCGTTCCTGTAAAAGGCCCCAAAAGGGCCTTTTTGCTTTTTTGCAGGCAAAAAAAGGGGCGGTTTGACCCGCCCACATTTTTTCCCTATTCCCTGTGTTCCTTTTCATCGTCCTGATGAATCGCGTCCTGCGATATCCATATCCCTCATCCTTGAAGGCCGTGTCTGTCCGTCGACACAACCTGAATACTAGAGCTTTCCCCTGCGGGATCAATCGCCCCTTGGCGCGAACTCCAACTGTCACACATCATTAATAATAAAAAATAGTTATATAAATCAAAAATATAGAGGAAAATAGCGCTCAACATAGGCGACTGCCAGAGTGTAAAAATAACGAACACTTACGCAAGAGTAAGCCAAGGCTTACAGCACGAAACCAAAATCCCGAGGGGATTCGATCCCCAGACCAGACAATAAAAAACCCCGAGCCGGTCGGGGTTTTTTATGCCATCGCAGTGAGCGCCTTATTGGAACAGCGACTCGCTCGACAGACCATTTTTTTCCAGGATCTCGCGCAGCCGCTTCAAGCCTTCCACCTGAATCTGTCTGACCCGTTCCCGGGTCAGGCCGATCTCCAGGCCCACATCTTCAAGGGTGCTGCTTTCATGACCGCGTAAGCCGAAGCGGCGTACTACCACTTCGCGTTGTTTGTCGGTCAGCTCCGAGAGCCATTGATCGATGCTCTGGGACAGGTCGTCGTCCTGCAACAGTTCGCATGGATCGGTTGGACGGTCGTCAGTCAGGGTATCAAGCAGGGTTTTATCCGAGTCCGGACCCAGCGAGACGTCGACCGAAGAAACCCGTTCGTTAAGGCCGAGCATACGCTTGACCTCTCCCACCGGCTTTTCCAGCAGGTTGGCGATTTCTTCGGGTGAGGGTTCATGGTCGAGTTTTTGCGTCAGCTCCCGCGCGGCCCGCAGGTACACATTCAGCTCTTTGACCACATGGATCGGCAACCGGATGGTCCGGGTCTGATTCATGATTGCGCGTTCGATGGTCTGGCGAATCCACCAGGTCGCGTAGGTCGAGAAGCGGAAACCGCGTTCCGGATCGAACTTCTCCACCGCCCGGATCAAGCCGAGGTTGCCCTCTTCGATCAGGTCCAGCAGCGACAACCCACGATTGACGTAGCGTCGGGCGATTTTCACCACCAGCCGCAGGTTACTTTCAATCATGCGTTTGCGCCCGGCCGGATCGCCACTTTGCGACAGGCGCGCAAAATGAACTTCTTCTTCGGGTGACAGCAGGGGAGAGAAACCAATTTCATTGAGATACAGCTGCGTGGCATCAAGTGCCCGCGTGTAGTCAATGTACTTGTGTTGTTTCAACGATGCGGAGTGTTTGGATTTGGCACGAACGGAAGGTGGAGCCGCCCCTTCATCATTCGACATCGAATCCATATCGATGCTGCTCTCCATCAGGAGAACCTCATCGTCGATGTCAAACTCCGGCACTTCTTTACTGAGAGCCATTGTTATAGTCCTTTGGTGAGTTCGACCTCAAGCTCAAGCGGCGCCTTTCTCCCTGGCAACGCTGGAGCCTGTCCCCTCTACGCGACGGAACAGGCTGGTAAGCGATCAACGACGTGGCAGGAATTGCAGCGGATCTACAGGTTTACCCTGGCGGCGAATCTCAAAATGCAGTTTCACCCGGTCTGTACCCGTTGACCCCATTTCGGCAATTGTCTGTCCAACCTTGACCTGCTGCCCCTCCCGAACCAACAGCCTGCGGTTATGTCCGTAGGCACTGACGTAGGTTTCACTGTGTTTGATGATCACTAATTCGCCGTAGCCCCTTAAGCCACTCCCGGCATACACCACCGTCCCATCAGACGCAGCTAAAACAGGCTGTCCCAAATCTCCGGCGATATCAATTCCTTTATTCAAACTACCGTTTGAAGAGAATTTCCCGATAAGAATGCCATTAGATGGCCATCCCCAGCCGGTCGGGGCTGGTCCGGGAGGGGGCAATGGAGCGGGTGCAGGCTTGTTCGCGACGGACGGTACAACCGTCGTTGTACTGGTGGTCGTACCGTTTGCCGAGCGACGGATGACCGTGGTTTTACTCGACGACGAAGGTGTTGAACTGGACGAACTGACCACCGCCGTCGACGTTGAATCAGTGCGACCATCAAAGCGAATCGTCTGACCCGGATGGATGGTGTAGGGCGCAGGAATGTTATTGCGTGCCGCCAGGGCCTTGTAGTCCCAGCCGTAACGAAAGGCGATGGAGAACAGGGTGTCCTTGGGCCGAACGACGTATTGTCCGGTGGTCACGACCGGTCGCTGTGGCGCGGCATTGTTGCGGTCCACGACACGAACATCGCTGGATTTGTTGCTGGAACAACCGACCAGCAAGGTGCTCAAGACAAGGCCAGTCACCAGGCGCTGAAAGCTCGTTTTACTCATTCGCTGCGCAATGACTGTGAGACTCACCCGCCGCTCCCTCTGTGGTGGCTGAAAATGTGAAATGCCGGAGTCCGGCAATGAACTGTCGCAAGTATAACGGGCCGTGCACGCTTTACCTTTAATGTAGCGAATCGGTGTCGCGCACACGTTTGCTGCCTGACGATGAATCCCGTTTAACCGCACGATGCCGCTGTAAGACAAAGGCAATCGCAGAGAATTCAGCGTGCCGAAACAAATGCTCAGGCCAGTGGCCCATTGAGCAATGGCACGAAGCGTACAGCACCCAGAACATGCCTGGAAAAACCCTGTTCCTCGCGAATGATCAGCATCAATTGCTGGACTTCTCCGGACCCGACAGGGATCACCATTCGGCCTCCCGGTGCCAACTGGTCAAGCAATGCCTGGGGCACATCGGTCGCCACTGCAGTGACGATAATCCCGTTGTACGGCGCCAGTGCCGGCCAGCCCTCCCAGCCATCGCCCCAGCGGAACACCACGTTGCGCAGGTTCAGTTCGACCAGACGTTCCTTCGCACGATCCTGCAAAACCTTGATGCGCTCGACCGAGAACACACGCTCGACGAGTTGCGACAGCACCGCCGTCTGATAACCCGAGCCGGTGCCGATCTCCAGCACCTTGTCGAGGGGACCTGCCTCCAGCAGCAGCTCGCTCATGCGCGCCACCATATATGGCTGGGAGATAGTCTGGTTATTGCCGATCGGCAGCGCTGTGTCTTCATAAGCACGATGCGCCAGCGCTTCGTCGACGAACAGGTGGCGCGGGGTCCGGCGAATGACCTCCAGCACCCTGGCGTTGGAGATACCTTCTTCGTACAGGCGCTGGATGAGCCGCTCCCGGGTTCGCTGGGAGGTCATGCCGATGCCGCGACGCAGCATATCGTCTTGTTCGCGACCCATCAGCGCAGTCCCTCCAGCCAGCCATCCAGACTTCTGAAGGCATCATTGAACGTGCGATCCAGTTGCAGCGGCGTGATCGAAACATAACCCTGCATCACTGCATGGAAATCGGTACCCGGGCCACCGTCTTCGGCATCCCCGGCCGCCGCGATCCAGTAACCGGACTTGCCCCGCGGATCCACCACTTTCATTGGTGCCGCGGCACGGGCGCGATGGCCCAGGCGGGTCAACTGGATACCGCGGATACGGTCCAGCGGCAAATTGGGAATGTTCACGTTCAGTACCGTACGCTGTGGCAGATCCAGGTCAGCATGGGCTTCGACCAGTTTGCGCGCGAAATGGGCAGCTGTGGGAAGGTTGTCTACCTGGCGTGAGACCAGCGAAAAGGCAAACGAAGGGTGTTTCAGGAAACGCCCCTCAAGGGCCGCCGCCACCGTGCCGGAATACAGGACATCGTCCCCCAGGTTCGCGCCCAAGTTGATCCCGGAAACCACCATGTCCGCTTCGCGCTCCAGCAGGCCGTTGAGGCCCAGGTGCACGCAATCGGTGGGTGTGCCGTTGAGGCTGATAAAGCCGTTGGCCAGGGTTTGCGGGTGCAACGGACGGTCGAGCGTCAGCGAACTGCTGGCGCCGCTTTTGTCCTGGTCCGGGGCGATAACCACGCATTCGGTGTAATCCGCCAGCGCAGCATAAAGCGCGGCGAGACCGGGTGCGGTTACCCCATCGTCGTTAGAAATCAGAATACGCATGGGCTGTCCGTCTGCCCCACCGGCACCAGATCAACAAGCTCACGCACCAATACGGTGGCGAAGCATCCGGCCGGCAGGATGAATTCCAGTTGCAGAATGTCAGGCTCGGGATAATGCCACGTCAGCCCGCCAATGGGCAGCCGCAGGATGCGACGTTCGTGGCTCATACCGGCGTTGATCAACCAGTCACGCAAATCCGCTTCGCGTGCGGCGATGGCCTGCTCCAGTTCATGGACAACGCCAGTGGCCGGCGAGTCACCTTCGCCCCACTGCGGACCGGTCGGGTGCAGATCGAGAATCGCCAGGCGCGGGTCGCTGCACTCGGCTTCGCCTGCCGGGAAAAAGCTACGACTGTCGGTGAATGCCAGCAGATCGCCCACCAGGGCACGCTGCCAGGTGCCATCGGCAACACGTGCGGCCAGCACTTGATTGAACAGAAAACTGCGCGCCGTGGAAAGCAGACGCGAGCGCACATTGCGCTGCTCCGGCAAGGCCTTGCGCGCGGCCCAGGCGCGTGCGTCGACGACGTTGCCACCGTCATGGCCGAAACGCTGGGCGCCGAAATAATTGGGGATACCTTGTTTGGCAATCAGTTGCAGTCGCTGTTCAAGAGCAGGCTTGTCACCGGCAAATTGAGTCAGGCGCAACGTAAAACCGTTGGCTGAGTGCGCACCGCGTTGCAGTTTGCGCTTGTGGCGGGCGGTCTTGAGGATCTTCAGCGTATCGTTTTGCGCGGCCGACAGATCGGGGTCGGCCTTGCCCGGCAGTTGCACGCTGAACCACTGGCGAGTCAACGCCTGACGATCCTTGAGCCCGGCATAGCTGACTGTGCGCAATGGCACACCTGCTGCCTTGGCAATCCGCCGTGCCGCTTCTTCTGTGTTCAGACCGCGCTTTTCCACCCAGATCCACAAGTGTTCGCCTTCGCCACTCAGGGGGATGTCGAGGACTTCGTCGACCTGGAAATCTTCCGCGATGGCTTTCAGTACCGCGGTGCCGAGGGGCTCACCATAGGCCCGCGGGCCGAGCAGTTGCAGTTCGTTCATGCGCGCAGCAACAAGGCAACGGAGTGCACGGCAATGCCTTCTTCGCGACCGACAAAGCCGAGCTTTTCGGTGGTGGTAGCTTTCACGTTCACTTGATCCAACTCTACTTGAAGATCCGCGGCAATCAGCGCGCGCATCGATTCGATATGCGGGGCCATTTTCGGCGCCTGGGCGACGATGGTGTTATCGACGTTGCCGACTTTCCAGCCTTTGGCATGGACCAGTGCAACGACATGACGCAACAGCGCACGGCTGTCGGCGCCCTTGAATTGCGGGTCGGTATCCGGGAAATGCTTGCCGATGTCGCCCAGCGCCGCGGCGCCGAGCAAGGCATCGCTCAAGGCGTGCAAGAGGACGTCACCGTCAGAGTGAGCGAGCAGCCCGAAGCTGTGTGCAATGCGCACGCCGCCCAGAGTGATGAAATCGCCTTCAGCGAAACGGTGCACATCATAGCCGTGGCCAATACGCATAAAAAAACGCCCCGATTTTTGTCAGGGCGTGATTCTACCTGCATTAGGCACCTAGAGCATGCGCGTGATGCCGCAAGTGATCGTCAATGAAACTGGCGATGAAGAAATAGCTGTGGTCATAGCCGGGTTGCAGACGCAACCTCAACGCATGACCGGCCAGTTTGGCCGCCTGTTGCAAGGCGTCCGGCTTGAGTTGGTTGGCGAGAAAATCGTCGCGATCGCCTTGGTCGACCAGCAGTGGCAGCTTTTCATCAGCCTCGGCAATCAACGCGCAGGCATCCCATTCGCGCCATTTCGAACGGTCCTCTCCCAGATAGCGGGAGAACGCTTTCTGCCCCCACGGACAATCCATCGGATTGTTGATTGGCGAGAACGCCGACACCGACAGATAGCGCCCCGGATTGCGCAATGCGCAGACCAGCGCACCGTGGCCACCCATGGAATGACCGCTGATGCCGCGTTTGTCGGAAGCAGGGAAATGGGCTTCGACCAAAGTCGGCAATTCCTGCACGACATAGTCATGCATCCGATAGTGGCGCGACCAGGGTTCCTGGGTGGCGTTCAGGTAAAACCCGGCGCCGAGGCCGAAGTCCCAGGCGCCATCCGGATCTCCCGGCACTTCGGGACCGCGAGGGCTGGTGTCCGGCGCGACGATGATCAGCCCCAACTCGGCGGCCATGCGCATGGCGCCGGCCTTTTGCATGAAGTTCTCGTCGGTGCAGGTCAGGCCGGACAACCAGTACAACACCGGCAGCTTGCCACCCTGCTCCGCCTGCGGTGGCAGGTAGACGGCGAACACCATGTCGCAGCCGAGCACTTCGGAGCGATGGCGATAGCGCTTGTGCCAGCCGCCGAAGCTTTTCTGGCAGGAGATGTTTTCCAGGCTCATGGCGGACCTCAGAAATGGATGACGGAGCGGATGCTTTTTCCTTCATGCATCAGGTCAAACGCCTTGTTGATATCTTCCAGGCCCATGGTGTGGGTGATGAAGGTATCCAGCGGAATCTCACCGGTCTCGGCCATTTCCACATAGCTCGGCAACTCGGTACGGCCACGCACGCCACCGAACGCCGAACCGCGCCAGACGCGGCCGGTGACCAACTGGAACGGACGTGTCGAGATTTCCTGACCAGCACCGGCAACACCGATGATGACCGACTCGCCCCAGCCCTTGTGGCAGCACTCCAGCGCCGCGCGCATCAGCTGCACGTTGCCGATGCACTCGAAGGAAAAGTCCACGCCGCCGTCGGTCATGTCGACGATGACTTCCTGGATCGGACGATCGAAGTCTTTCGGGTTTACACAATCGGTAGCGCCCAATTGTTTGGCGATCTCGAACTTGGCCGGGTTGATGTCGATGGCGATGATCCGCCCTGCCTTGGCTTTGACCGCGCCAATCACAGCCGACAGACCGATGCCGCCCAGGCCGAAGATGGCGACGGTGTCACCCGGTTTGACCTTGGCGGTATTGATTACCGCGCCGATGCCAGTGGTGACGCCACAACCCAGCAGGCAGACTTTTTCCAGCGGTGCTTCTTTAGGAATTTTGGCGACGGAGATTTCTGGCAGCACGGTGTATTCGGAAAAAGTCGAGGTGCCCATGTAGTGGAAAATCGTTTCGCCTTTGTAGGAAAAGCGCGAAGTGCCATCCGGCATCAAGCCTTTGCCCTGGGTCGCACGAATCGCCTGGCAGAGGTTGGTTTTGCCCGACAGGCAGAATTTGCACTGACGGCATTCCGGGGTGTACAGCGGGATCACATGGTCGCCCACCGCAACGGAAGTCACGCCCTCGCCGATGGCTTCCACGATCGCCCCACCCTCATGGCCGAGGATCGACGGGAAGATGCCTTCCGGGTCGGCACCGGACAAGGTGTAGGCATCGGTATGGCAGACACCGGAGGCCACCACGCGCAGCAAGACTTCGCCGGCCTTGGGCATGGCAACATCGACTTCAACGATTTCGAGGGGCTTCTTGGCCTCGAAGGCAACGGCGGCGCGCGACTTGATCATGATGGCTCTCCAGTGAATTAAAACGAGACAGGGAGTGTAATACATGGCTCAACGATGAATAATCGATGTAAATGCAAAATATTATTGCCGTACAGGGATAATCATTGATGTCCGAAAATCGCTGGGAAGGGATCGACGAGTTTGTCGCCGTTGCCGAATGCAGCCAGTTCACCGCTGCCGCGCAACGCCTGGGGGTTTCTTCCTCCCATATCAGTCGACAAATCGTACGCCTCGAAGAACGTCTGCAAACCCGTCTGCTCTACCGCAGTACTCGCCGGGTCACGCTGACCGAAGCAGGGCAAACCTTCCTGCAACATTGCCAGCGATTGCAGGACGGCCGCGAAGAGGCCTTGCGCGCGGTGGGCGACCTGACCAGCGAACCCAAGGGCATGCTGCGCATGACCTGCGCCGTGGCTTACGGCGAGCGCTTCATCGTGCCGCTGGTGACCCGCTTCATGGGGCTGTATCCGCAACTGCGCATCGACATCGAACTGACCAATCGTCAGCTTGACCTGGTGCACGAAGGCCTCGATCTGGCGATCCGCCTCGGGCGTTTGCAAGATTCGCGACTGGTCGCCACCCGCCTCGCGCCACGGCGTATGTTTCTCTGCGCATCGCCGTCCTACCTTGAGCGCTACGGTCGCCCGCACAGTCTGTCGGAGCTGAGTCGCCACAACTGCCTAATCGGCAGCTCGGACCTCTGGCAACTGGAGCAGAACGGGAGGGAATTTTCGCAACGAGTGCAAGGAAACTGGCGCTGCAACAGTGGGCAAGCCGTACTCGATGCCGCGCTACAAGGCGTAGGACTGTGTCAGTTGCCGGACTATTACGTGCTGGAGCATTTGAATAGCGGCGCGTTGATTTCGTTGCTGGAAGCGCACCAACCACCGAACACCGCGGTTTGGGCGCTGTATCCACAGCAGCGGCATTTGTCGCCGAAGGTGCGCAAGTTGGTGGATTTTTTGAAGGAGGGATTGGCTGAAAGGCAGGAGTACAGGATTTAAGATCAAAAGATCGCAGCCTGCGGCAGCTCCTACAGGATTTCGGGTGATCCGCAAATGGATGTCGTACCCGATCTCCGTAGGAGCTGCCGCAGGCTGCGATCTTTTAGCGACGATTGGCCCAACGCTGTCTCAACCATTCAAGGTCTTCAGGACGCGTAACCTTGAGGTTATCGGACCGCCCTTCGATCAGTCGCGGTGCCGAACCTGCCCACTCCATCGCCGAAGCTTCGTCAGTGATCACGGCATCGGCCACCAGACTGTCCGCCAAAGCCCGATGCAACGCCCCAAGGCGAAACATCTGCGGCGTATAGGCCTGCCAGATCACGCTGCGATCCACGGTTTCGACCACACGACCGTGCTTGTCGACCCGCTTGAGCGTATCCCGCGCCGGAACCGCCAGCAGTCCGCCGACAGGATCGTCAGCCAGCTCAGCCAGCAATTTGTCCAGATCGTCACGACTGAGGTTCGGCCGTGCGGCATCGTGAACCAGTACCCAATCCTCATCATCAGCGCCTTGCGCATGCAAGTGCAGCAAGGCATTGAGCACCGATCCGGAACGTTCGGAACCGCCCTCGACCCGGGCAATACGCGGATCACTGGCACACGCAAGGTTCGGCCAATAAGGATCGTCAATAGCAACACTGACCACCAGACCTTTCAGGCATGGGTGATCAAGGAAACAGCCAAGGCTGTGTTCGAGAATAGTGCGCCCGCCCAGTTGCAGGTACTGCTTGGGACGGTCCGCGGCCATACGGGCTCCGACGCCCGCGGCAGGAATCACGGCCCAGAAGGCCGGTAACGTCTGGTTCATTGCGCGAGCTGGTAAAGGGTTTCACCGTCCTTGACCATGCCCAACTCATGGCGAGCCCGCTCTTCAACGGTCTCCATGCCCTTTTTCAACTCGCTGACTTCAGCGTCCATCACCCGATTGCGCTCCAGCAACGCCTGGTTCTCAGCTTGCTGATCGGCAATCTGCTGAGTCAACTCGGCTACTTGCGCCAGGCTGCCATTACCCACCCACAGGCGGTACTGCAGGCCAGCCAGCAGCAGGAGCAAGACGAGGAACAACCAATTGGGACTGCGCATCGAATATCAGGTATCCAGTGAAAAAAGACAGCCACACCAAAACATGAAGCTACTGATAGCACGAAGCCTGGAAGAACCAGGCTTGTGCTTGTAAGGCATCAGATTAGTGGCAAAAACGTCGCTGTAGCGATTTTTCCGACACAATCCGCTGTCTTTTTTACGAGTTACCGCTTAACCGCGGAACTCGCTGCGACCGTTGTACTTGGCTTTGCCGTTCAACTGCTCTTCGATACGCAGCAGTTGATTGTACTTGGAAACGCGATCGGAACGGCACAGGGAGCCGGTCTTGATCTGGCCAGCCGAGGTGCCCACGGCCAGGTCGGCAATGGTCGAATCTTCGGTTTCGCCCGAGCGGTGCGAGATCACGGCAGTGTAACCAGCAGCCTTGGCCATCTGGATGGCTTCCAGGGTTTCGGTCAGGGTGCCGATCTGGTTGAACTTGATCAGGATCGAGTTGGCGATCTTTTTGTCGATGCCTTCTTTCAGGATCTTGGTGTTGGTGACGAACAGGTCGTCGCCTACCAGTTGGGTCTTCTCGCCGATCTTGTCGGTGAGGATCTTCCAGCCAGCCCAGTCGGACTCGTCCAGGCCATCTTCGATGGAGATGATCGGGTAACGCTCGGTCAGGCCTTTCAGGTAGTCAGCGAAACCTTCGGCGGTGAACACCTGGCCTTCGCCGGACAGGTTGTACTTGCCGTCTTCGTAGAATTCGCTGGCTGCGCAGTCCAGGGCCAGGGTCACGTCGGTGCCCAGCTTGTAGCCGGCGTTGGCCACGGCTTCGGAGATCACCTTCAAAGCGTCTTCGTTGGAAGCCAGGTTCGGCGCGAAACCACCTTCGTCACCGACGGCAGTGCTCAGGCCACGTGCCTTCAGCACGGCTTTGAGGTGGTGGAAAATCTCGGTGCCCATGCGCAGACCTTCCGAGAAAGACTTGGCGCCAACCGGCTGAACCATGAATTCCTGGATGTCGACGTTGTTATCGGCGTGCTCGCCGCCGTTGATGATGTTCATCATCGGAACCGGCATCGAGTAAACACCCGGGGTGCCGTTCAGGTTGGCGATGTGAGCGTACAGCGGCAGGTCCTGGTCCTGTGCTGCTGCCTTGGCCGCGGCCAGGGAAACGGCGAGGATCGCGTTGGCGCCCAGGGAACCTTTGTTTTCAGTACCGTCGAGCTTGATCATTGCCAGATCGAGCGCTTTCTGGTCGCTTGGGTCCATGCCTTTCAACAGGTCGCGGATCGGACCGTTGATGTTGGCTACGGCCTTGAGGACGCCCTTGCCCAGGTAACGGCTCTTGTCGCCATCACGCAGCTCGAGCGCTTCACGCGAGCCAGTGGAAGCACCGGACGGCGCGCACGCACTGCCGATGATGCCGTTGTCGAGAAGCACGTCCGCTTCCACGGTGGGATTGCCACGGGAGTCGAGAACTTCACGACCTTTGATGTCGACGATTTTAGCCATTGTTGTAAACACTCCAAAGTTGACGAAAACGCTTGGTACCGCTCGAATTATAACTTGTGGGTCATATTGCTTTTTGTAGGAGCCGGCTTGCCGGCGAAGGCGGTCTCAAAATCTCGGCTAGACTTAAGGGCCCTTTCGCTGGTAAGCCAGCTCCTACAGGAGAATTGAGGATTACGCGGTTTCTACCGTCGGAAAACTCTTCACCAGTTCGTCCAGGGCTTTGAGCTGGGCCAGGAATGGCTCCAGTTTGTCCAGGCGCAAGGCGCAAGGACCGTCGCATTTGGCGTTGTCCGGATCCGGGTGGGCCTCCAGGAACAGGCCGGCCAGGGACTGGCTCATGCCGGCCTTCGCCAGGTCGGTGACCTGGGCGCGACGACCGCCGGCGGAATCGGAGCGACCACCAGGCATTTGCAGCGCGTGGGTCACGTCGAAGAACACCGGGTATTCGAACTGCTTCATGATGCCGAAGCCGAGCATGTCGACGACCAGGTTGTTGTAGCCGAAGCTCGAACCACGCTCGCAGAGGATCAACTGATCGTTACCGGCTTCTACGCATTTGTTCAGGATGTGCTTCATTTCCTGGGGGGCGAGGAACTGGGCTTTCTTGATGTTGATCACTGCACCGGTCTTGGCCATCGCGACCACGAGGTCGGTCTGGCGCGACAGGAAGGCTGGCAACTGGATGATGTCGCAGACTTCAGCGACGACCGCGGCCTGATCCGGCTCGTGGACGTCGGTGATGATCGGCACGCCGAAGGCTTGCTTGATGTCCTGGAAGATGCGCATGCCTTCTTCCAGGCCAGGACCACGATAGGAGGTCACAGAAGACCGGTTGGCCTTGTCGAAACTGGCCTTGAACACGTAAGGGATACCGAGCTTTTCGGTGACCTTCACATACTCTTCGCAAACCTGCATTGCCATGTCGCGGCTTTCCAGCACGTTCATGCCGCCGAACAGCACCATGGGCTTGTCGTTGGCAATCTCGATGTCGCCGACGCGGATGATCTTCTGTGCCATCGGGGTTACGCCTTCTTCTGGTGTTGAACCAACGCTGCCTTGACGAAACCGCTGAACAGCGGGTGACCGTCGCGTGGCGTCGAGGTGAACTCTGGGTGGAACTGGCAAGCGACGAACCATGGGTGATCCGGAGCTTCTACCACTTCAACCAGTGCGCCATCACCGGAACGACCGGAGATTTTCAAACCGGCTTCCATGATTTGCGGCAGCAGGTTGTTGTTCACTTCGTAGCGATGACGATGACGCTCGACAATCACGTCCTTGCCGTAGCAACCGTGGACCAGGGAACCCGGCTCCAGCAGGCAATCCTGCGCGCCCAGACGCATGGTGCCGCCCAGATCGGAGGTTTCGGTACGGGTTTCGACGGCACCGGTGGCATCTTCCCACTCGGTGATCAGGCCCACGACCGGATGACCGCTTGCACGATCGAACTCGGTGGAGTTGGCGTCTTTCCAGCCCATCACGTTACGTGCGAACTCGATAACGGCCACTTGCATGCCCAGGCAGATGCCCAGGTACGGAACCTTGTTTTCGCGAGCGTATTGAACGGCAGTGATCTTGCCTTCAACGCCACGCAGACCGAAGCCGCCAGGTACCAGGATTGCATCGACGCCTTCCAGCAGTGCGGTGCCCTGGTTTTCGATGTCTTCAGAGTCGATGTAGCGCAGGTTGACCTTGGTACGATTGCTGATGCCGGCGTGACTCATCGCTTCGATCAGCGACTTGTAGGCGTCCAGCAGTTCCATGTACTTGCCGACCATGGCGATGGTGACTTCGTGCTCAGGGTTGAGCTTGGCGTCGACCACGGCTTCCCACTCGGACAGATCGGCACCGCCGCATTGCAGGCCGAAACGCTCGACGACGAAATCGTCCAGGCCCTGGGAGTGCAGGATGCCCGGGATCTTGTAGATGGTGTCGGCGTCTTCCAGGCCGATCACCGCACGCTCTTCAACGTTGGTGAACTGCGCGATCTTGCGACGCGAGGAAATATCGATCGGGTGATCGGAGCGGCAGACCAGCACGTCTGGTTGCAGGCCGATGGAACGCAGTTCCTTCACCGAGTGCTGGGTTGGCTTGGTCTTGGTTTCGCCGGCAGTGGCGATGTACGGCACCAGTGTCAGGTGCATCAGCATCGCGCGCTTGGCGCCGACTTCGAAACGCAGTTGGCGGATCGCCTCGAGGAACGGTTGCGACTCGATGTCACCCACGGTGCCGCCGATCTCGACCATTGCCACGTCAGCGTCGCCCGCACCCTTGATGATGCGGCGCTTGATTTCGTCGGTGATGTGCGGGATCACCTGGATGGTTGCACCCAGGTAGTCACCACGGCGCTCTTTGCGCAGGACGTGTTCGTAGACACGACCGGTGGTGAAGTTGTTGTTCTGGGTCATGGTCGTGCGGATGAACCGCTCGTAGTGGCCCAGGTCCAGGTCGGTCTCGGCGCCGTCGTGAGTGACGAACACTTCACCGTGCTGGAACGGGCTCATGGTGCCCGGGTCGACGTTGATGTACGGGTCCAGCTTCAGCATGGTGACCTTAAGTCCCCGCGCCTCCAGGATGGCCGCCAATGATGCCGATGCAATGCCTTTCCCCAATGAAGAAACAACACCGCCCGTGACGAATATGTAGCGCGTCATGAAAAACCCTAGAAGTCTGCGTTAAAGCGGTCCGAGCCGCCGGGGAAAGCGAAGGAAGGCCGAAGCCCCCGATCACCTGCATTAATCACAGCGCACCTTTCAAAAAAACCGCCGCGTTGGGACAGACCGGAAAATGAAACACCGGTTCGTTGCTCGCTACACATTTTTTGGAATCGCCCAGCAAAGACTGCTTGGTAATCGGCAACTCCTGCAATTCAGGCGAATCCACAGAAGTTGTATCAAGAAGGGAGCGTAGTCTACCGGAAAGCCCCTTTCAGCTCAAACCTTGATCTTCGTTCAGTGGCTGCCAATGCAAATGCCAGTCGCCGAGCGCACCACCATCGAGCCCCTTGAGGTTCGCTACCGCCAGCAGTTTCCCGTCTTTGTAGAGCAGCGGCAATCTGCCGCGTACGAAGGACGGTACACCGCTTTCATTGAGCAAACGTTTCAGGTCCCGATGGCCGCGGCCTGGCAAAACCATGACCTCTCCCCCTTCACGATAGCGGATCTGTAAGGGGCCATCGGGGATTTGGCCGGTGACACTCAGTACACCGTTATCCGGCAATATCAGCGGTGATACCGGACTTTGCCACGCTCCAGCAGAGGGCGCAGTGCGCAACCAGCAACCGGAGAGCCACCAGATGCGCCCGCCCGCCCGATGCAGTTCGCCATCGGCCAGCTGCCACACCGGACAGGTATCGACGTTGGCGTCGCGCAAATTCTCCCAACCCGACCAATGGTCAGTATCCGGCAAGCGAGTCAGCGGATCGAGCCAATGACTCAAGGCATTGCGCTGCCGGGCAACAGACAATTGCGCAAGCGGCGCCAGTTCAAGGGATCGCAAGCCCAGCCAGGCAAACTCACTGGCAGAGCTGGCCTCACGCAAATCCATGTCCGCCAGTTCTTCGAGCAGCCCCTGCGCTTCAGTCAAATGCGCCGCGCTGCGGGCCATGGTCGCCACCGCTTGTGGCCAGCGCTGGATCAGCACGGGGAAGACTTGATGCCTAAGGTAATTGCGCGAGTACTGCCGATCCTGGTTCGAGGGATCTTCAATCCAGCTCAAGCCATGCGCACTGGCATAAGCCTCCAGTTCAGCCCGCGTGACATCGAGCAATGGCCGCAGCAAATGCCCCTTGCCCAACGGGCGCTGACGCGGCATCCCGGACAATCCGCGCACGCCCGCTCCGCGCAACAGGCGAAACAACAGGGTTTCCGCCTGATCGTCGCGGTGCTGGGCAGTCAGCAGCACTTCACCGGGCCGAGTCACTTCGGTGAACGCGTGATAACGCGCATCCCGGGCTGCACGCTCCAGACTGGCACCGGGCTGCACCTGTACACGAAGGACCTGTAACGGGACGCCCAGCGCAGCGCACACAGAACGACAATGCTCCGGCCACGCATCGGCCACGACTTGAAGGCCGTGATGAACGTGGATGGCGCTCAGCGCCGGCAGGGATTCGGTTTTTGCGAGGTGTGCAAGAAGGTGCAGCAGGACGGTGGAGTCCAGGCCGCCAGAGAAGGCGACGCGCCAGGTTAAAGCGTTGCGCCAAGGCTTCAGATTCAGCAAGAGCCTGGCATGCCAATCAATATCGGAAGGATTCATCAGGATCGATCGCTTCACATAAACCCCCTGTAGGAGCTGCCGCAGGCTGCGATCTTTTGACTTTGATTTTAAAAAAACAAGATCAAAAGATCGCAGCCTGCGGCAGCGCCTACAAGGATACCGCGAGGTCAGTTAGAGACCGTAGCTCATCAGTCGATCGTAGCGGCGCTTGAGCAGCGCGTCGTTATCGAACTTCTTCAGCATCGCCAGTTGCGAACTCAACTCGGCGCGGATCGATGCGGCTGCGGCGCCCGGATCGCGGTGCGCGCCGCCCAATGGCTCGCCAATCACCTTGTCCACGATGCCAAGGCCCTTGAGGCGCTCGGCGGTGATGCCCATCGCTTCTGCGGCATCCGGTGCTTTCTCGGCGGTTTTCCACAGAATCGAAGCGCAACCTTCCGGCGAGATCACCGCGTAGGTCGAGTACTGCAACATGTTCAACTGGTCGCAGACACCGATCGCCAGTGCACCACCGGAACCACCTTCACCGATCACGGTGGCGATGATTGGGGTTTTCAGACGAGCCATGACCCGCAGGTTCCAGGCGATCGCTTCGCTCTGGTTACGCTCTTCGGCGTCGATGCCAGGGTAGGCGCCCGGGGTGTCGATGAAGGTCAGGATCGGCATTTTGAAACGCTCGGCCATTTCCATCAGACGGCAAGCCTTACGGTAGCCTTCCGGACGTGGCATGCCGAAGTTGCGGCGAACTTTCTCGCGCACTTCACGGCCCTTCTGGTGACCGATGATCATCACCGGCTGGTCGTCCAGACGGGCAATACCGCCAACGATGGCAGCGTCGTCGGAGAAGTGACGGTCACCGTGCAACTCGTCGAACTCGGTGAAGATGTGTTCGATGTAGTCCAGGGTATACGGACGTTTCGGGTGGCGCGCCAGACGTGCGATCTGCCAGCTGGTCAGCTTGCCGAAAATGTCTTCGGTCAGCGTTTTGCTCTTGTCCTGCAGGCGGGAGATCTCATCGCCGATATTCAGCGAATTGTCATTACCGACCAAGCGCAACTCTTCGATCTTGGCTTGCAGGTCGGCGATCGGCTGTTCGAAATCTAGAAAATTCGGGTTCATAGGCGTCCGTCTTGGGTCGAGTCCCAAGGGATCTTGGGCCGGCCGGTTGTCTATTCGCGCCCTACCTTAAGGGAGAGGCGCGTTGAGGTCGAGATTAAAAATTCAGGTTGCGGGCAGGCGTTCTGATATCACCTGCCGGTCAACGGTATTGGAGGAAGACGTTGTCTCGCCCGAACTGGTCACGCAGGGCTTGAATCAACGCATCCGCCGGATCGATCCGCCAGCCTTCGCCGAACTGCAACAAGGCCTTCGCATCAGGGCTGGTGTAATCCATGGTGATCGGGCACGCACCGCGGTGACGCTTCAACAGTTCACCCAGCCAGCGTAGCTGATCGCCCTTGAGGTCCTTGGCATGCAACTTCAGGCGCAGGCTTTCGGCCAGGTTGGTGCGCGCATCTTCCATGCTCATCACCCGCTTGACCCGCAACTTCAGGCCACCGGAGAAGTCGTCATTGCTGACCTCGCCTTCGACCACCACCATCGCGTCGGTCTGCAACAGCGACTGCGCGGAGTGGAATGCCTCGGAAAACAGCGAGGCCTCGATCCGTCCTGAGCGGTCGTCGAGGGTGATGAACCCCATCTTGTCGCCCTTTTTGTTCTTCATCACCCGCAAGGCGATGATCATTCCGGCGACCGTCTGGGTATCGCGCGCCGGTTTCAGGTCGATGATGCGCTGACGGGCAAAGCGACGGATTTCACCTTCGTACTCGTCGATCGGGTGACCGGTCAGGTACAGGCCGAGGGTATCTTTCTCCCCTTTCAGCCGCTCCTTGAGGGTCAGTTCCTTGGCCTTGCGGTGATTGGCGTAAACGTCGGCGTCTTCTTCGACAAACAGACCGCCGAACAGGTCGGAGTGACCGCTGTCCTGGGTGCGTGCAGTTTGTTCGGCCGCCTTGATCGCTTCTTCCATGGCCGTCAGCAGCACCGCGCGATTGCGGTCGATGTTGGCCTGGTAGGCTTTCTGCTCATCGTGGAAATACGGCCCGAGGCGATCCAGCGCGCCGCTGCGGATCAAGCCGTCGAGGGTGCGCTTGTTGATGCGCTTGAGGTCGACCCGGGCGCAGAAATCGAACAGATCCTTGAACGGACCGGCCAGACGCGCTTCGGTGATCGCCTCGACCGGGCCCTCACCCACGCCCTTGATCGCACCCAGGCCGTAGATGATCCGGCCTTCGTCGTTCACCGTGAACTTGAATTCGGACGTGTTCACGTCCGGCGCGTCGAGACGCAGCTTCATGGTCCGCACTTCTTCGATCAAGGTCACGACCTTGTCGGTGTTGTGCATATCCGCCGAAAGTACCGCGGCCATGAACGGCGCCGGGTAATGCGCTTTCAGCCATGCGGTCTGGTACGACACCAGGCCATAGGCGGCGGAGTGGGATTTGTTGAAGCCGTAACCGGCGAACTTTTCCACCAGGTCGAAAATGTTACCGGCGAGGTCCGCATCGATGTTGTTGGTGGCGCAACCTTCAATGAAGCCGCCGCGCTGCTTGGCCATTTCCTCGGGTTTTTTCTTACCCATGGCTCGACGCAGCATGTCCGCACCACCGAGGGTGTAACCGGCCATGACCTGGGCAATCTGCATCACCTGTTCCTGGTACAGGATGATGCCGTAAGTCGGTGCCAGCACCGGTTTGAGGCCTTCGTACTGGTAGTCCGAGTGCGGATATGCCAGCTCGGCGCGGCCGTGCTTACGGTTGATGAAGTCGTCCACCATGCCCGATTGCAGTGGGCCCGGACGGAACAGTGCCACCAGTGCGATCAAGTCTTCCAGGCAGTCGGGCTTGAGCTTTTTGATCAGCTCTTTCATGCCCCGGGATTCAAGCTGGAACACGGCCGTGGTTTCGGCTTTTTGCAGCAAGGTGTAGGTCGGTTTGTCATCCAGCGGGATGAACGCGATATCCAGCGGCGGTTCGTTGACCTTGGCGCGGTCGCGGTTGATGGTTTTCAGTGCCCAGTCGATGATCGTCAGGGTCCGCAGGCCGAGGAAGTCGAACTTCACCAGGCCGGCAGCTTCAACGTCATCCTTGTCGAACTGGGTTACCAGGCCGTCACCGGCCTCGTCGCAATAGATCGGCGAGAAGTCAGTCAGCTTGGTCGGCGCGATCACCACACCACCGGCGTGCTTGCCGACGTTACGCACAACGCCTTCGAGCTTTCGGGCCATCTCCCAGATTTCCGCGGCCTCTTCATCGACCTTGATGAAGTCGCGCAGGATCTCTTCCTGCTCGTAGGCCTTTTCCAGGGTCATGCCGACTTCGAACGGAATCATCTTCGACAGACGATCCGCCAGGCCATAGGACTTACCCTGCACCCGCGCCACGTCGCGGACCACAGCCTTTGCCGCCATGGAGCCGAAGGTGATGATCTGGCTTACCGCGTTGCGGCCGTACTTCTCGGCCACGTAGTCGATCACCCGGTCACGACCGTCCATGCAGAAGTCGACGTCGAAGTCGGGCATCGATACCCGTTCCGGGTTGAGGAACCGTTCGAACAGCAGGTCGTATTCCAGCGGGTCGAGGTCGGTGATCTTCTGTACGTAGGCCACCAGCGATCCGGCACCCGATCCACGGCCAGGGCCCACCGGTACGCCGTTGTTCTTGGCCCACTGGATAAAGTCCATCACGATCAGGAAGTACCCGGGGAACCCCATCTGGATGATGATATCCAGCTCGAAATTCAGCCGGTCGACATAGACCTGACGCTTGGCCTCGTAGTCTTCGGTGGTGTCCTTGGGCAGCAGAACGGAAAGTCGCTCTTCCAGGCCGTCGAAGGACACCTTGCGGAAGTACTCGTCGATGGTCATGCCATCGGGGATCGGGAAGTTGGGCAGGAAGTGCGTGCCCAGCTTCACTTCGATGTTGCAGCGCTTGGCGATCTCGACAGTGTTTTCCAGCGCCTCGGGAATATCGCTGAACAACTCGGCCATTTCCTCGGCGCTTTTGAGGTACTGCTGATCGCTGTAATTCTTCGAACGCCGCGGATCGTCGAGGGCGCGGCCCTCACCGATGCACACGCGGGTTTCGTGGGCGGCGAAGTCTTCCTGCTTGATGAAGCGCACGTCATTGGTCGCCACCAGCGGCGCACCGAGCTTCTCGGCCAGCGCCACGGCGCCGTGCAGCTGTTCTTCATCGTTCGGGCGGTTGGTTCGCTGGATTTCCAGGTAGAAACGATCCGGAAACACGTCCATCCATTCGCGGGCAAGGGTTTCGGCCTCGGCGGAGTTGCCGCTGAGCATGGCCTGGCCGATCTCGCCTTCTTTGGCCGCCGACAGCATGATCAAGCCCGCATTGGCTTCAGCGACCCATTCGCGCTCGATGATGATCGCGCCATTGCGCTGACCATCTATATAGCCGCGGGAAATCAGTTCGGTGAGGTTGCGATAGCCTTCGGCGTTCATCACCAGCAGGCTGATCCGGCTCAGCGGGTTGTCCGGATCCTTGTTCGACAGCCACAGGTCGGCGCCGCAGATCGGCTTGATCCCGGCACCCATGGCGTTTTTATAGAATTTGACCAGGGAACACATGTTGTTCTGGTCGGTGACCGCTACGGCAGGCATGTTCATGCCGACCAGGGTCTTGACCAGCGGCTTGATCCGCACCAGACCGTCGACCAGGGAGTATTCAGTGTGCAGGCGTAGGTGAACGAATGAAGCCGGCATAGTGATCCTGCGTTAAGTCATGAAAACAACAAGGCCCGGATTGTACCGGGCCTTGGTAAAAAAAATCAGCCTCGCGACTAACTCTCGATGAGACCTTCCCGCGCCTCATACGCCAGCCGCACCGGAGCAAACGAACGCCGGTGAATCGGGGTCGGCCCAAGTCGTGCCAGCGCTTCCAGATGAACGGGCGTCGGGTAGCCTTTATGCCCGCCGATACCGTAACCCGGATAAATCAATTCGAACGCAGCCATTTCTCGGTCGCGACTGACCTTGGCCAGAATTGATGCGGCAGCGATGGCTGGAACCTTGCTATCGCCCTTGACCACGGCTTCGGAGCGCATCGGCAGTTTCGGGCAACGGTTGCCGTCGATCATCGCCAGTTTCGGCTGGACATGCAGCCCGGCGACCGCACGCTGCATGGCCAGCATGGTGGCGTGCAGGATATTGAGTTCGTCGATTTCTTCGACTTCGGCGCGAGCGATACACCAGCTCAGGGCTTTTTCGCAGATTTCGTCGTAGAGCTTTTCGCGGCGGGCTTCGGTGAGTTTCTTCGAGTCGTTCAGGCCGAGGATCGGGCGGTTCGGATCAAGGATCACCGCTGCTGTCACTACCGCACCACAGAGCGGGCCGCGACCGACTTCATCGACACCGGCAACCAACTCTTCGACTTGCGCGACCAAGGTGAAATCCAGCCCCATCTGCATGCTTGTTTTACTCATTTAACTTGGCCGATCAGGTTCAGAACTGCGTCCGCAGCCTGGTTGGAGGCATCCAGACGCAGGGTCCGGTGAATCTCATCAAAGCCACGGGTCTGCTCTTCACCGCCTTCGATCAGCGGTGACAAGGTCTGGGCCAGCGCTTCGACCGTGGCATCGTCCTGCAACAACTCGGGTACCAACAGACGCTGGGCCAACAAGTTCGGCAATGAAATGTAGGGGCTTTTCACCATGCGCTTGAGAATCCAGAACGTCAGCGGCGCCAGACGGTAGGCAACCACCATCGGCCGCTTGTACAGCAATGCTTCAAGCGTTGCGGTTCCGGAGGCAATCAGCACGGCGTCGCAGGCTGCCAGGGCCAGATGGGAGTCGCCATCGAGCAAGGTCAGCGGCAGATCACGACCGGCCAGCAACTCCTCCAACTGAGCCCGGCGCTGCGGACTGGCGCAAGGCATGACAAACCGCACGCCCGGGCGCAGCGCACGCAAGCGCTGGGCGGTATCAAGGAACAACGCGCCGAGTCGGCCAACTTCACCACCGCGGCTGCCGGGCATCAACGCCACCAGCGGCCCGTCAGGCAAACCAAGTTCGGCCCGCGCTGCGGTGCGATCGGCTTCGAGTGGAATGGCGTCGGCCAGGGTATGACCGACGAACCGCACCGGTACGTCCTTCTCTTCGTAGAATTTAGCTTCGAACGGGAATAGCGTGAGCATCAGGTCGCAACCTTCGCGAATCTTCAGCACCCGTTTCTGCCGCCAGGCCCAGACCGACGGGCTGACGTAATGCACGGTCTTGATCCCGGCTTGACGCAGCTTGAGTTCGATATTGAGGTTGAAGTCTGGCGCGTCGATACCGATGAACACATCGGGTTTCGCGTCGATCAGGTCGGCGACCAGCTTCTTGCGCCGTGCCAGCAACTCGCGTAACCGGCCCAGCACTTCCACCAGGCCCATGACGGACAGACGTTCCATCGGGAAGTACGGGGTCAGGCCTTCGGCCTGCATCAGCGGACCACCCACACCGATGAACTCGACAGCCGGGTGACGAGCCTTGAGCGCGCGCATGAGACCCGCACCCAGAATGTCACCGGAAGCCTCACCCGCTACCAGCGCAATACGCAGATTGGCCATGATTAGCGGGTAATGCCGCGGGTCGAAGACTGGATGGAGTCGCGGAACACCGCTACTTCCGGGAACTGCGCAGAAGGCTCGGCCAGTTCGACGAGCGCCTGTTCCACGGTCAGACCCTGGCGGTACACCACCTTGTAGGCACGACGCAGCGCGTGGATCGCATCTTCGCTGAAACCGCGACGGCGCATGCCCTCAAAGTTCATACTACGGGCTTCGGCAGGGTTACCGAACACAGTGACATAGGCAGGAACATCCTTGCCGATCGCCGTCCCCATGCCTGAGAAGCTGTGGGCGCCAATGTGGCAATACTGGTGAACCAGGGTAAAACCGGAAAGGATTGCCCAGTCTTCCACATGCACATGGCCCGCCAGTGCAGTGTTGTTGACCAGGATGCAGTGGTTGCCGATAACGCTGTCGTGGCCGATGTGGGCATACGCCATGATCAGGTTGTGATCGCCCAGGGTCGTTTCCGAACGGTCCTGGATGGTGCCGCGGTGAATCGTCACGCCTTCACGGATGACGTTGTGATCACCGATCACCAGGCGGGTTTCCTCGCCCTTGTACTTCAGGTCAGGTGTGTCTTCGCCCACCGAGGAAAACTGGTAGATGCGATTGTGCTTACCGATTCGCGTCGGACCCTTGAGAATCACGTGTGGCCCGATGACTGTCCCCTCGCCGATTTCCACACCTGCGCCGACGATCGACCACGGGCCGACCTCGACGCCGTCAGCCAGAACGGCCGTCGGATCGATGATTGCACGAGGGTCAATCAAACTCATAGCTTGCGTTCCGCGCAGATGATTTCAGCGGAGCAGACAGGCTTGCCATCGACCGAAGCCTGGCATTCGAACTTCCAGATCTGACGCTTGCAGCTGATGAACTTGGCTTCAAGGATCAGCTGATCGCCTGGCAGAACCGGCTGGCGGAAGCGCAGCTTGTCCGAACCGACGAAGTAATAGAGCGTGCCGTCGGCCGGTTTCACGTCGAGCATTTTGAAACCAAGGATCCCGGCAGCCTGAGCCATTGCTTCGATGATCAATACGCCCGGCATGATTGGATGCGCAGGGAAGTGACCGTTGAAGAATGGTTCGTTGATGCTGACATTCTTGTAGGCACGAATGCGCTTGCCTTCAACATCCAGCTCCACTACCCGGTCCACCAGCAGGAACGGGTAACGGTGAGGCAGGTATTCGCGAATCTCGTTGATGTCCATCATTTCGGGGGGAAGCCTATGTAAAGATTGGGAGCGCGCGACTGACGCGCACCCCTCTAGCAAATCAAGGAGGCAGTCTAGCGGCTGTGCACACTTGATATGGAAATGGTATCAGCCATCTGATGAAGCATTACCGTCAGGGGTCACTTCCCCTACTTGCTTTTCCAGCTGGCGCAGACGTCGCGCGATGTCATCGAGCTGACGAATGCGTGCCGCGCTTTTGCGCCACTCGGCTGCCGGCTGCATGGCCGTACCGGAAGAATAGGCACCTGGCTCGGTAATCGAGTGGGTTACCATGGTCATCCCGGTAATGAAAACGTTGTCACAAATGTCGATGTGCCCCACCAGCCCTACGCCACCGGCGAGCATGCAGTGCTTGCCGATCCTGGTGCTGCCGGAGATCCCGACGCACGCCGCCATGGCGGTGTGATCACCGACCTGAACGTTGTGGGCAATCTGAATCTGGTTGTCGAGCTTCACACCGTTGCCGATGATGGTATCGGCCAGCGCACCGCGATCTATAGCTGTATTCACGCCGATTTCAACGTCATCGCCGATCAACACGCCACCGATCTGGGCGATTTTCTGCCAGATACCTTTTTCATTGGCAAAACCAAAGCCTTCGCCTCCGAGCACCGCTCCGGACTGAATGACGACCCGTTTGCCGACGCGAACGTCGTGATACAGGGTCACACGCGGCGCGAGCCAGCCACCCTCACCCACCACGCTGCGAGCACCGATGAAGCAATGCGCGCCGACAGTCGTACCGGCTGCAACCTGCGCACCGCTTTCGATCACCACAAAAGCACCGATACTCGCCGCAGGATCGACTACCGCATCCGCAGCGATCACTGCCGTGGGATGTATGCCGGCAGCGGCCTTGGGCTTGGGATCGAACAGGTGAGAAACACGCGCGTAGGCTGCGTACGGATCCGGCACCACCAGCACATCCCCGCAATGACCTTCGGCGTCAGCGGCTTTGAGCAACAGGGCTGCAGCCTGACTGCCTGCCAGGTACTTACGGTATTGGGGGTTTGCAAGAAAGCTCAACTGAGCTGGGCCAGCCTCCTGCAAGGTGGCTAGCCCAGTAATTGCTTTCTCGGGGTCGCCACGTAGCGTGGCGCCGAGGAACTCGGCCAGCTGGCCGAGCTTAATGGTCACGGTCATAGGTTACTTCAGCTGATTCATGCGCTCGATAACCTGGCGAGTGATGTCGTACTGCGGCTTGACATCAATCACTGCGCCACGCTCGAAGACCAGGTCAAAAGCACCTTTCTTGATGACTTCTTCCACAGCGCTGTCCAGTTTCGGCTTGAGCTGTTTCAGCATTTCACGGTCGGCAACGGCTTTAGCTTCGTTCAGCTCCTTGGACTGGAACTGGAAGTCACGGGCCTTTTGCTTGAATTCAAGCTCCAGACGCTCCCGTTCGCCCTGCTGCATTTTGTCGCCACCGGCCATCAGGCGGTCCTGAATGCCCTTGGCGCTGGTTTCCAGCGCCTTGAGCTTGGTCAGCTGAGGACCGAACTTCTTCTCGGCATCCACGGCGTATTTCTTGGCCGCGTCAGACTCCAGCAAAGCCATCTGATAGTTCAGAACAGCAATTTTCATGTCGGCGAACGCCGGACCTGCTACCAGTACGGTCGCCAGGAGAACCAATTGAGTCAACTTACGCACGATGCACTCCTACAAAATCCATTGTCGTTATTTTGGGACAGACGCTTAGAACGTCTGGCCAAGAGAGAATTGGAACACTTGAGTCTCAGCGTTATCCGGTTTCTTGACTGGCATGGCCAACGCGAAACTCAGAGGACCCAGTGCGGTGACCCACGTCACACCTACACCGACGGAACTGGCCAGGTTGCTCAGACTGACATCGTTGCACTGCGTGTTGGACTTCGACGCAGGGTTGGTATTGGTCGTCTGCTCGCACTTGGAGTCGAACACGTTACCCACATCCCAGAATACCGAGGTACGCAGGGATCGTTGATCCTTGACGAATGGCAGCGGGAACAGAATCTCAGCACCACCTTGAATCAGGACGTTACCACCGAACGGCAGTGGATCCTGGTCCGGGTCAGCAAGAGTACCCGGGTTGCCAGTGCTGAGTGCGCCGCGGCTCGGAGTACTACGCGGCCCCAATGTACTGTCCTTGAAGCCACGAACCGAGTTGAAACCACCAGCATAGTAGTTTTCATAGAATGGCAAGCCATCGGTCGAACCGTAACCGTCGCCATAACCCAATTCGGTGTGCAAGCGCATGGTGTAGTTGTCAGACAATGGCTGGAACAACTGGCCACGGTAATCGAGTTTGAAGAACGACAGGTCGCTACCCGGTACGGTGACTTCCGCCGTCAAGCTTTGAGAATGACCACGGGTCGCCAATACGCCTTTGTTCAAGGTGGACTCGGACCAGCCGGCCGAAGCCTTGAAGTTCAGGTACTGATCGCCTTCACGGTTAACGAAGTCGAAAATCTCGTCGACGGTGTATTGACCGGTCTTGATCTTGTCCTGTTGCCCAGTCAGGCCGAAGGTCAGACGCGAAGTCTCGCTGATCGGGTAGCCGACGCTCACCCCTGCACCCAGGCTATCCACGGCATAGCTCGCTACATCGACGTCGAGGTCGTTGTAGTCGGTGGTGCGGTAGAAGGCGTTGTAACCCAGGCTCACGCCATCAGCCGTCCAGTAGGGGTCGACAAAACCAAAGTTGTAACGCGTCTGGTACTGGCTTTTGGTCAAGCCGACGCTGACCTTGTTACCGGTACCCAGGAAGTTGTTCTGGGTGATCGAGCCACCGAGGATCAGACCGGCACTCTGGGCGAAACCGACGCTGGCGGTAATCGAACCGGAGGCTTGCTCTTCAACGCTGTAGTTGACGTCCACCTGGTCATCGACACCCGGCACGGCCGGGGTTTCAACGTTGACTTCCTTGAAGAAACCCAGACGTTCCAGACGGGTCTTGGATTGGTCGATCAGGTAGGTCGAAGCCCAGCCGCCTTCCATCTGGCGCATTTCACGACGCAGCACTTCGTCTTCGGACTTGGTGTTGCCACGGAAGTTGATGCGGTTCACGTAAGCACGCTTGCCCGGATCGACCGCGAACAGGATGTCTACGGTGTGATCTTCATCGTGCGGTTGAGGCACGCCATTGACGTTGGCAAAGGTATAGCCCTCGTTACCCAGACGGCGGGTGATCAGTTCGGAGGTGGTGGTCATCAGCTTGCGCGAGAACACCTGGCCTTTTTGCACCAGCAGCAGGGACTTGACCTGGTCTTCAGGGACTTTCAGGTCGCCACTGAGTTTGACGTCACGAACGGTGTATTTCTCGCCTTCGTTGACGTTGACGGTGATGTAGACGTGTTTCTTGTCCGGAGTAATGGATACCTGGGTCGAAGCGATATCCATGTTGATATAGCCACGGTCCAGGTAGTAGGAACGCAGACGCTCCAGGTCACCGGACAGCTTTTCACGGGCGTACTTGTCGTCGTTCTTGAAGAACGACAACCAGTTGGTGGTCTTGAGTTCGAACAGGTCGATCAGGTCTTCATCGGGGAAAACCGTGTTGCCCACCACGTTGATGTGCTGGATAGCGGCAACCGTACCTTCGTTGATGTTGACCTTCAGGCCAACGCGGTTACGCGGTTGCGGCACCACTTCGGTGTCGACGGTAGCCGAGTAGCGACCCTGGGCGACGTACTGGCGCTGCAGTTCGTTACGAACACCTTCAAGGGTGGCACGCTGGAATATCTCGCCTTCGGCCAGACCGGATTGCTTGAGGCCTTTCATCAGGTCTTCGGTAGAGATCGCCTTGTTACCTTCGATCTCGATACTTGCAACAGACGGGCGCTCGACTACCGTGATGACCAGGACGTTGCCATCGCGGCCCAGCTGGATATCTTGAAAGAAACCGGTTTTGAACAACGCACGAGTGGATTCCACCAGGCGACGATCATCCGCCTGTTCACCGACGTTCAACGGCAAAGCACCAAAGACGCTACCCGCGGAGACCCGCTGGAGGCCATTGACGCGAATATCAGAGATAGTGAAGGACTCGGCGTGAACTTCGGCGATCATCAATACGGTGAGAACCGCAGTTAGCAGCAGACGTTTCATGAAGTCCTTTCTTATTCCAACTGGCAATAAACAAACTGCCGCAAAATGCGGCAGATTCGCAATTCAGCGAAGCGTTACAATCGACCCAGATCATTGACCAGAGCAAGCAACATCACCCCGATCACCAAACTGATACCGATCTGTACCCCCCAACCTTGCACCCGATCCGACAAGGGACGACCACGCGCCCACTCGATCAGATAAAACAACAAATGCCCCCCATCCAGTACCGGAATGGGCAACAAATTCAGAACGCCCAGGCTAATACTCAGATAAGCAAGGAAATTCAGGAAATCAGCAACACCCGACTGGGCCGAAGCGCCCGCCACTTTAGCAATGGTTATCGGTCCACTCAAGTTTTTTACCGAGAGCTCGCCGAACAACATTTTCTTCAGAGAATCAAGGGTCAGCACGCTCATGGTCCAGGTGCGTCGAGCCCCCTCGCCAATCGCTGCCAACGGCCCGTAACTGACCTCGCGGATCATCTCCGGCGGCCAATCGACAGCCTTCACCCCCGCCCCCAGGTATCCGCTGGGTGATTTGCGCTCGCCGCGAGCGGCCAGCGTCACCGGGACGTCGATTTGAGCACCGTCGCGCTCAACCCGCAGCATGATTTTGGTATCAGGATGCATACGGACGGTATCGACGACCTGCTGCCAGTCATCCAGCGTACGACCATCAAGCGCCAGCAACCGGTCACCCGTCTTCAGGCCGGCAGCCTGAGCTGGCCCCTTTGGATCGAGTTCAGCCAGGACAGGCGGCAATGCCGGGCGCCACGGGCGAATCCCCAACGAGTGGATAGGGTCGGGCTCGTCAGCCCCTTTGAGCCATTTGTTCAGCGCAAGTTCACGAGGAGAATCAGCCGTGGACCCCTGTTCGCGAACCATTATCTGCAACGAGCCGCTTTCACCCAGGCGACGAACCAATTGCAGATTCACCTCCGCCCAGCCGGAAGTCGCCTCACCATCAATGGCCACGATTTCCTGGCCGGGGCTCAAACCGGCCTTGGCCGCAATACTGCCGGACTCGACAGCCCCGATGACTGGACGCACCTGCTCGCTGCCGAGCATTGCCAAACCCCAGAAGAACACCAATGCCAGCAGGAAATTGGCTATCGGCCCTGCAGCTACAATGGCAATGCGCTGACGAACGGATTTGCGATTGAAGGTCTGGCCGAGCTGATCGAGGGGGACCTCACCCTCGCGCTCGTCGAGCATTTTGACGTAGCCGCCCAACGGGATCGCGGCGACGACGAATTCGGTGCCTTGCTTGTCGTGCCAGCGCAGCAAAGGCATGCCGAAGCCTACGGAGAAACGCAGCACTTTGACCCCACAACGACGCGCGACCCAAAAATGGCCGAACTCGTGGAAGGTAACCAGCACACCCAGAGCGACCAGGGTGCCGACAATCATATAGAGCGCGCTCATCTACTTTCTCCGCAATCCGATCCGCTGCTGCCTGGGCCAACTATCCGCAGCATTTACCGCCCGTGACGACTCAACCATTGTCCGGCCAGCAATCGCGCTTTCGCGTCTGCCGTGAACACTGCCTCGAGATCACCCACTGCTACTACGGGCTCAAGATTCAATACTTCTTCGATGATACTCGCGATTTCCGGGTAACGAACCCGTTCGTCGAGAAATGCCGCCACCGCCACTTCGTTCGCCGCATTGAGCATCGCCGGCGCGCTGTTCCCCGCCTCGGCTGCCTGACGGGCCAAACGCAGGCAAGGGAAACGCTCTTCATCCGGTGCCTGAAAATCCAGCCGCGCAATGGCAAACAGATCCAGCGGAGCCACACCCGAGTCAATCCGCTCCGGCCAGGCCAGGGCATTGGCGATGGGCGTGCGCATGTCCGGATTACCCAACTGCGCCAGAACAGAACCATCGACGTAGTCGACCAGCGAATGGATCACACTTTGCGGGTGAACCACCACCTCGACCTGGGATGGCCTGGCATCGAACAGCCAGCAGGCCTCGATCAACTCAAGCCCCTTGTTCATCATGCTGGCCGAGTCAACGGAGATTTTTCGCCCCATGGACCAGTTCGGGTGCGCACACGCCTGATCGGGAGAAACATGCGCCAGTTCAGCTATTGGCGTCTGCCGGAACGGACCGCCGGAAGCTGTCAGCAGAATCCGACGTACACCGACCGCCTCGAGGCCACGAGCATAATCGAGCGGCATGCACTGAAAAATCGCGTTGTGCTCGCTATCGATCGGCAGCAACACCGAACCGCTCTTGCGCACCGCCTGCATAAACAGCGCGCCGGACATGACCAGTGCTTCTTTATTGGCCAGGAGGATCTTTTTGCCAGCCTCGACCGCCGCCAGTGTCGGGCGCAATCCCGCTGCACCGACGATGGCCGCCATGACCGTATCGACTTCCGGATCGGAAGCGACCTGACACAAACCTTCCTCACCCACCAGAACACGGGTCGAAAGACCTGCTGCGCGCAAATCATCCTGCAAGGTGCGGGCAGCAGCGACCTCAGGCACGACAGCAAATCGCGGCACATGGCGCACGCACAGCGCCAGCAATTCACTCAAGCGGCTGAAGCCACTCAAGGCAAAGACCTGATAACGGTCAGGATGGCGAGCGATGACGTCGAGCGTACTCAGGCCAATCGAGCCGGTCGCACCCAGAACGGTAATCTGTTGCGAGCGGCTCATGGGGCCGCCATCCACAGCAGCACGGCAAATACCGGAATCGCTGCTGTCAGGCTGTCGATACGATCCAGCACGCCGCCGTGCCCCGGAAGCAGATTGCTGCTGTCCTTGATCCCGGACTGGCGCTTGAACATGCTCTCAGTGAGGTCGCCCACCACCGAAATGAACACGATCAGCGCGGCACCGATCAGCCCTTTGAGCAGCTCGGCCACCGTCCAGTCGCGCACCAGGGCAACCATTGCGGTAATCACCAGACTCAGCGCCAGACCACCGTAAACGCCTTCCCAGCTCTTGCCCGGACTGACCTGCGGTGCGAGCTTGCGCTTGCCGAAAGCACGACCAGAGAAGTAGGCGCCAACATCGGCCCCCCAGACCAACACCATCACCGCCATGATCAGCCAGTTACCCAGCGGGTATTGCTTGATCTGCACCAGACCTTGCCAGGCCGGCAGGAGAATCAACAGGCCGATCACCAACCTGGTCGCCGCATTGGACCAATGCTCGCTCGAATGCGGATAGGTCAGCACCAGATACGTCGCCACCGCCCACCACAACACCGAAGCACCCAATACCCAAGGCGCGAGGCCGGGCAGGATGTACATGAGGAACAGTGCAAAAGCGACCAAGGCGGCATAGCCGACGCGGAACGCCTGAGCGGCGAAACCCGCCAGGCGCGCCCACTCCCAGGCACCCAGGGTCACGACCAGCCCGATGAACAGTGCAAAACCGAAACCTTCAAGCAGGAAAAACCCGCACAGGGCAATCGGCAGCAGGATCAGCGCGGTGATGATTCGTTGTTTAAGCATTAAACCCGGGCTCCAGCCTCGACCTGCTCGCTCGTTTTACCGAAGCGGCGCTGGCGGGAAGCGAAATCGGCCAGCGCATTGCGCATGGCATCGTGTTTGAAGTCCGGCCAGAACAGGTCGGAAAAATACAACTCGGCATAGGCCAGTTGCCAGAGCAGGAAGTTGCTGATGCGGCGCTCGCCACCGGTACGGATACACAGGTCCGGCAACGGCAGGTCGCCCGTGACCAGGCAGGTCTGCAGCAGACCAGGTGTGATGTCTTCCGGACGCAAGTGCCCGGCCTGAACTTCTCGTGCCAGTCGTTGCGCAGCTTGCGCAATATCCCACTGACCGCCGTAATTGGCGGCGATCTGCAGGATAAAACGATTGGCGCCAACCGTCATGGCCTCGGCTTCACGCATGGCAGCCTGCAGCTCCGGATGAAAACGCGAGCGGTCACCAATGATGCGCAGGCTGATGTTGTTGTCGTTGAGGCGCTTGGCCTCACGACGCAGCGCCCTGAAGAACAGATCCATCAAGGCGCTGACCTCATCGGCCGGACGCTGCCAGTTCTCGCTGGAAAAGGCGAACAGGGTCAACACTTCGACCTTGGCCTCGGCACAAACCTCAATGACCGCACGCACCGCATCCACACCCGCTTTATGCCCGGCGACACCCGGCATAAAGCGCTTTTTCGCCCAGCGATTGTTACCATCCATGATAATCGCGACATGGCGCGGCACCGCGGACGGTGCAGTCTGCTTGGTCTTTTCCATGAAAACGCGACCCTTATACGGCCATCAGGTCTTTTTCTTTCTCTGCCAGCTTCGCGTCGATTTCGGCCACGAACTTCTTGGTCAGATCGTCAATCTCGCCAGTGGCGCGACGCTCTTCGTCTTCGCTGATTTCTTTTTCCTTGACCAGATCTTTCAGCGAACTGTTGGCATCACGACGGATGTTACGCACCGCTACACGGGCATCCTCAGCAACGTCGCGAGCCTGCTTGGTGAAGCCACGACGGGTTTCTTCAGTCAGCGCCGGCATGCTGATCAGCAGCAACTCGCCAAGGTTGGTCGGGTTCAGGTTCAGACCAGCACTGCCGATCGCCTTGTCGACAGCACCCAGCATGTTGCGCTCGAAGGCGACGACTTGCAGGGTACGGGCGTCCTTGACGGAGATGTTGGCCACTTGCTTGATCGGAGTGTCGGCGCCGTAGTACGGCACCATCACGCCTTCCAGGATGCTCGGGTGCGCCTGGCCGGTACGAATACGACCGAAGTTGTGCGCCAGCGATTCCACGGACTTCTGCATGCGCTCTTTAGCGTCTTTCTTGATTTCGTTGATCATTGTTCGCCTTCCTCGATCAGGGTTCCTTCAGCGCCGCCATGCACGATGTTCAGCAGGGCGCCGGGCTTGTTCATGTTAAATACGCGTAGCGGCATCTTGTGGTCGCGGCACAGGCAAATGGCCGTCAGATCCATCACACCCAGCTTGCGATCCAGCACTTCATCGTAGGTCAGATGATCGAACTTCTCGGCATGCGGGTCTTTGAACGGGTCAGCGGTGTAGACGCCATCGACCTTGGTCGCCTTGAGCACGACATCGGCATCGATTTCGATTGCACGCAGGCAGGCAGCCGAATCCGTCGTAAAGAACGGGTTACCCGTACCGGCCGCGAAAATCACCACGTCCTTGGAGTTCAAGTGGCGCATGGCCTTGCGGCGATCGTAGTGATCGGTCACGCCTACCATGGAAATGGCCGACATCACGATGGCCGAGATATTGGCACGTTCCAGCGCGTCGCGCATTGCCAGGGCGTTCATCACAGTGGCCAGCATGCCCATGTGGTCGCCGGTAACCCGATCCATGCCCGCCGCGCTGAGCGCCGCGCCGCGGAACAGGTTGCCACCACCGATGACCAGACCGACCTGAACACCGATGCCGACCAGTTGGCCAACTTCCAATGCCATGCGATCCAGAACTTTCGGGTCGATCCCGAACTCTTCCGAGCCCATCAGGGCCTCGCCGCTAAGCTTGAGTAGAATGCGTTTATAGCGAGCCTGATAACCACTGCCCTGCTGAGCCATTGCGAATCTCTCCTGCGGCGTATTTTAAAAATTCTTTGCGAGCTGTTTACAGCTGGCGCTCAATCTAGCTTGGCGCTGCTTCAGCGCCATCGGAACATGGCTTTGTAAGCCAGTTCCAAAAGGAAACCAAATAAAAATTGGTGCCCCATCTGAAAAGAGGCTGCGCGCGTAAGCGGGCAGCCTCTTCTGGGCGACAGTTAAAAAACCGTCTTATTGCTTGGCGGCAGCCAGCTGGGCAGCAACTTCTTCTGCGAAGTTGTCCACTGGCTTCTCGATGCCTTCGCCTACCTTGAAGTAAGTGAAGGAAACGATTTCAGCGCCGGCTTTCTTGGCCAGGGCACCCACGGTGACTTCCGGGTTCATGACGAAAGCTTGCTCGACCAGGCTGGCTTCAGCCAGGAACTTGGTGATACGACCAGCAATCATCTTCTCGACGATTTCAGCTGGCTTGCCTTTCATCTTGTCTTCGTTCAGGGTCAGGAAAACGCCCTTCTCGCGCTCGATGGCCTCTGGCGAAACCTGCGATGGCAGCAGGAACTCAGGGTTGCTTGCCGCCACGTGCATGGCGATCTCTTTGGCCAGCTGAACATCGCCGCCCTTGAGAACAACAGCAACACCGATCTTGTTACCGTGCAGGTAGGTGCCGACTACGTCACCCTCTACGCGTACCAGGCGACGAATGTTGACGTTTTCGCCAACTTTGGCCACCAGGGCTTCACGAGCCGATTCCTGAGCGGCAATCAGCGGAGCTGCGTCGGTCAGTTTTTCGTCGAAGGCTTTTTCTACGCTGGCAGCAACGAAGTTCTTGAAGTCGTCTTGCAGGGCCAGGAAGTCGGTCTGCGAGTTCACTTCCAGCAGCACGGCTACCTTGTCGTCAGCCTTGATGGCGATAGCGCCTTCAGCGGCAACGTTGCCGGCTTTCTTGGCAGCCTTGATGGCGCCCGAAGCACGCATGTCATCAATGGCTTTCTCGATGTCGCCGCCAGCCTTGGTCAAGGCCTTTTTGCAATCCATCATGCCTTCGCCGGTACGCTCGCGCAGTTCTTTGACCAACGCTGCAGTAATCTCTGCCATTTCAAAATCCTCTTGGATAGGTTTTCAACCATTCCACCCGATCGAACGGGCGATCAATTCTTCCCGAACCACCCTTGTTAGCTGCCGCACGTTACAGATAGAGCAGTGGGCGCCGACAAATGGTTTTCGAGGTGGCAAAAAGGGGGCCAAGCCCCCTTTTTGCTTACTGAGTCAACGCCAAGGCGTCAATTACTCAGCTGCAGCCTGAGTTTCTTCAGCTGCGAACTCAACGGTGCCGCCGGCAACATTGTTGCGACCGCGGATGACAGCGTCAGCCATCGAACCCATGTACAGCTGGATAGCGCGGATTGCGTCATCGTTGCCTGGGATGATGTAGTCAACGCCTTCCGGGCTGCTGTTGGTATCGACTACGCCGATAACCGGGATGCCCAGTTTGTTGGCTTCGGTGATCGCGATGCGCTCGTGATCAACGTCGATAACGAACAGAGCGTCTGGCAGACCGCCCATGTCCTTGATACCACCCAGGGAACGATCCAGCTTTTCCAGGTCACGGGAGCGCATCAGCGCTTCTTTCTTGGTCAGCTTGGCGAAAGTACCGTCTTCGGCTTGAACTTCAAGGTCACGCAGACGCTTGATGGAAGCACGGATGGTTTTGAAGTTGGTCAGCATGCCGCCCAACCAGCGGTGATCGACGTACGGCGAACCGCAACGTGCCGCTTCTTCAGCAACGATCTTGCCAGCGGAACGCTTGGTGCCGACGAACAGAATCTTGTTTTTGCCCTGGGCCAGACGCTCTACGAAAGTCAGAGCTTCGTTGAACATTGGCAGGGTTTTTTCAAGGTTGATGATGTGGATCTTGTTACGCGCGCCGAAAATGTACTTGCCCATTTTCGGGTTCCAGTAACGGGTCTGGTGACCGAAGTGCACACCGGCCTTCAGCATATCGCGCATGTTGACTTGGGACATGATAGTTCCTTAATAAGTCGGGTTTGGCCTCCACGTATCCCAATGACCAACCAGCAGCATCAGCTGAAGGCACCCAGGTCATCGTGTCGACACGTGTGTGGATTTAGGCTTTTCGGGACATCCCCGGAAAGCGGCGCATTTTATATCACAAGGCAGGGCAAAACGGAACCCGGATTCTGAAATCCTGGCGGACGCTTTGCTCCATCCCTTGGAATCCGCCAAGAATGCACCATTCTATAGAGAGAAGCGATGCACACAGGCGCAGATTTGCGCTGATCGTCTGGTAGAATCGCATTTTTCAGGGCTGCGAAGATCAATCGCGCAACGCCCTTTCCGTTTAGAAAGCGCCGCCTGGCGCAGAGAGAGCCTGTATGACCGTCACCCTCAAAACCCCCGAGGATATCGCCAAAATGCGTATCGCCGGCAAACTGGCCGCCGATGTGCTGGAAATGATTGCCGAACATGTCAAGCCGGGCGTTACCACCGATCAGTTGAACCAGATCTGCCACGACTACATCGTCAATGAGCAGAAAGCCATCCCTGCCCCGCTCAACTACAAGGGCTATCCGAAGTCGATCTGCACGTCGATCAACCACGTTGTCTGCCACGGCATCCCGAACGACAAGCCGCTGAAAGATGGCGACACCCTGAACATCGACGTCACCGTCATCAAGGACGGTTACCACGGCGACACCAGCCGCATGTTCCACATCGGCACCGTGCCGGTCTGGGCCGAGCGCCTGTCCCAGGTCACCCAGGAATGCATGTACAAGGCGATTGAAATCGTCAAACCCGGCTGCCGCCTGGGCGACATCGGCGAAATCATCCAGAAGCACGCTGAAAAGAACGGATTCTCGGTGGTTCGCGAATTCTGCGGCCACGGAATCGGCAAGGTGTTCCACGAAGAGCCACAAATCCTGCACTACGGCCGCGCTGGCACGGGCATGGAACTCAAGGCCGGCATGACCTTCACCATCGAGCCGATGATCAACCAGGGCCGTGCCGACACCAAGGTACTGGGCGACGGCTGGACCGCGATTACCAAGGATCGCAAGCTCTCGGCACAGTGGGAACACACCCTGCTGGTGACCGAAACCGGTTACGAGATCTTCACCCTGCGCAGCGATGACACCATCCCTCGCGTTTCGGCCTGATCCCGTTACCGTACATCGCCTATAGAAAGGAAAGCCAATCGATGCCGCAGGTGGATCCCGAACTCTTCGACCGTGGCCAGTTCCAGGCTGAACTGGCCCTGAAGGCAAGCCCGATCGCGGCCTTCAAGAAGGCGATCCGCCAGGCCCGCGAGGTGCTTGACGCGCGCTTTCGTAGCGGCCGCGACATTCGCCGACTGATCGAGGATCGCGCCTGGTTCGTCGACAACATCCTGCAAAAAGCCTGGGATCAGTTCAGCTGGAGCGAGGAAGCCGACATCGCGCTGGTTGCGGTCGGCGGCTACGGCCGTGGTGAATTGCACCCTTATTCCGATATCGATTTGCTGATCCTGCTGGACAGCGCCGACCATGAAGTTTTCCGCGATTCCATCGAGCGTTTTCTGACGCTGCTGTGGGACATCGGCCTGGAGGTCGGCCAGAGCGTTCGCTCGGTCGAGGAGTGCGCCGTCGAGGCCCGTGCCGACCTGACGGTCGTCACCAACCTGATGGAAAGCCGCACCATCGCCGGCCCCGAGCATCTGCGCCAGCGTATGCTGGACGTCACCAGCACCGGGCACATGTGGCCGAGCAAGGACTTCTTCCTGGCCAAGCGTGCCGAACAAAAGGCCCGCCACCACAAGTACAACGACACCGAATACAACCTGGAACCCAACGTCAAAGGCTCGCCCGGCGGCCTGCGGGATATCCAGACGATCCTGTGGGTGGCCCGTCGCGAGTACGGTACCCTGAACCTGCGGGCACTGGCGGGCGAAGGATTCCTGGTCGAGAGTGAAAACGCCCTGCTCGCCTCTTCCCAGGAGTTCCTGTGGAAGGTTCGCTATGCCCTGCACATGCTCGCCGGCCGCTCCGAAGACCGCCTGCTGTTCGATCACCAGCGCACCATTGCCGGACTGCTGGGTTTCAAAGGCGACGACGCCAAGCAAGCCATCGAAAATTTCATGCAGCAGTATTACCGGGTGGTGATGAGCATCGCCCAGCTCAGCGACCTGATCATCCAGCACTTCGAGGAAGTCATCCTCGCACCGGAAGACGAAGCCCCACCGCAGCCGATCAACTCGCGCTTCCAGTTGCATGACGGTTATATCGAGGCACGCAACAACAACGTCTTGCGCCGCACGCCATTCGCCATGCTCGAAATCTTCGTGCTGATGGCCCAGCAGCCGGAAATCAAGGGCGTGCGCGCCGATACCATTCGTCTGCTGCGGGAAAACCGTCACCTGATCGACGACGACTTCCGCAACGATATTCGCAACACCAGCCTGTTTATCGAGCTGTTCAAGTGCAAGATCGGCATCCACCGCAACCTGCGGCGGATGAACCGTTACGGCATCCTGGGGCGCTATCTGCCCGAATTCGGCTTTATCGTCGGGCAGATGCAACATGACCTGTTCCACATCTATACGGTCGACGCGCACACCCTGAACCTGGTCAAACACCTGCGTAAGTTGCAGTACACCCAGGTGTCGGAAAAATTCCCGCTGGCCAGCAAGCTCATGGGCAAGCTGCCCAAACCCGAGCTGATCTACATGGCCGGCCTGTACCACGACATCGGCAAAGGCCGGCAGGGCGATCACTCGGACATCGGCGCCGTGGATGCCGAGGCCTTTTGCCAGCGCCACCATCTGCCCACGTGGGACAGCCGCCTGATCGTGTGGCTGGTGCAAAACCACCTGGTGATGTCGACCACCGCCCAGCGCAAGGACTTGTCCGACCCGCAAGTGATCCACGATTTCGCACAGATCGTCGGCGACGAAACCCGCCTCAACTATCTGTATGTGCTGACCGTCGCCGACATCAACGCCACCAACCCGACCCTGTGGAACTCATGGCGCGCCAGCCTGCTGCGCCAGCTCTATACCGAGACCAAGCGCGCCCTGCGTCGTGGCCTGGAGAACCCGGTGGACCGCGAAGAACAGATCCGCCAGACCCAGAGCGCCGCCCTGGATATCCTGGTGCGCGGCGGCACCGACCCGGACGATGTCGAGCAACTGTGGGCGCAGTTGGGTGATGACTATTTCCTGCGCCACACCGCCGGCGACGTGGCCTGGCACAGCGACGCGATCCTCCAGCAGCCGACCGACGGCGGGCCATTGGTACTGATCAAGGAAACTACCCAGCGCGAATTTGAAGGTGGCACGCAAATCTTCATCTACGCCCCCGACCAGCACGACTTCTTTGCCGTGACCGTGGCCGCGATGGACCAGCTCAACCTGAACATTCACGACGCCCGGGTCATCACCTCCAGCAGCCAGTTCACCCTCGACACCTACATCGTGCTCGACACCGACGGCGACTCGATTGGCGATAACCCGGCGCGGATCAAGCAAATCCGTGACGGCCTGACCGAAGCCCTGCGCAACCCGGACGACTACCCGACCATCATCCAGCGCCGGGTTCCGCGTCAGCTCAAGCATTTCGCCTTTGCGCCACAGGTGACGATCCACAACGATGCCCAGCGTCAGGTGACGGTACTGGAGCTCACGGCGCCCGACCGCCCGGGCCTGCTGGCGCGGATCGGCACGATTTTCCTGGAGTTCGACCTGTCGCTGCAGAACGCCAAGATCGCCACCCTCGGCGAGCGCGTGGAAGACGTGTTCTTCATCACCGACGCCAACAATCAGCCGCTGTCCGACCCGCTGCTGTGCAGCCGCCTGCAGGATGCGATCGTCGAACAACTGAGCGTCAACCAGGAATCCGATATCAAACTGTCGCGCATCAGCATCTGAACCAACAACGCGAGCCTGCCCTTTGTAGGAGCTGGCTTGCCAGCGATGGACTAAAGAGCGCCGCGCTTACCCAGTAAGCACGCGTTATCGTTGACGACCATCGCTGGCAAGCCAGCTCCTACAGGAAACAGGGCTTGCCCGTTCCCACACCGAACGAGATACATTGATGAACAACGCCCTGTCCCAGCTCCAGCCCTACCCGTTCGAGAAACTCCGCGCCCTGCTTGGCAGCGTGACGCCGAACCCGGACAAGCGTCCGATCGCGCTGTCCATCGGCGAGCCGAAACACCGTTCGCCAAGCTTTGTCGCCGAGGCCCTGGCCAGCAATCTGGAAAAAATGGCTGTGTACCCGACCACACTCGGTATCCCGGAGCTGCGTGAAGCCATCGCGGCATGGTGCGAGCGTCGCTTCGACGTCCCCAAGGGCTGGATCGACCCCGCGCGCAACGTGTTGCCGGTCAACGGCACTCGCGAAGCGCTGTTCGCCTTCACCCAGACCGTGGTCAACCGTGGCGATGACGCGCTGGTGGTCAGCCCGAACCCGTTCTATCAGATCTACGAAGGCGCGGCGTTCCTCGCCGGGGCCAAGCCGCATTACCTCCCGTGCCTGGACGAAAACGGCTTCAACCCGGATTTCGACGCCGTGTCGCCAGACATCTGGAAACGCTGCCAAATCCTGTTCCTGTGCTCGCCAGGCAACCCGACCGGTGCTTTGATTCCGGTGCAAATCCTGAAAAAGCTGATCGCCCTGGCCGACGAATATGACTTCGTGATTGCCGCCGATGAGTGCTACAGCGAGCTGTACTTCGACGAACAAACCCCGCCGCCAGGCCTGCTCAGCGCTTGCGCAGAACTGGGTCGCAAGGACTTCAAGCGTTGCGTGGTATTCCACAGCCTGTCCAAGCGTTCGAACCTGCCGGGACTGCGTTCAGGCTTTGTTGCCGGTGACGCCGACATCCTCAAGGGCTTCCTGCTCTATCGCACCTACCACGGCTGCGCGATGCCGGTTCAAACACAACTGGCCAGTGTTGCCGCGTGGAATGACGAGGTGCATGTGCGCGCCAACCGTGCACTGTATCGCGAGAAATTCGATGCGGTTCTGGAAATCCTCAGCCCGGTCATGGACGTACAGCGCCCGGATGGCAGCTTCTACCTGTGGCCGAATGTAGCCGGTGACGACGCCGCCTTCTGCCGCGACCTGTTCGAGCAGGAACACGTGACCGTGGTGCCGGGTTCTTACCTGTCGCGGGATGTGGATGGCGTCAACCCGGGTGCCGGGCGTGTGCGCATGGCACTGGTGGCGCCGCTTGCCGAGTGTGTCGAAGCTGCCGAGCGGATTCGCGCGTTCATCCAGCGCCGCAAATAACCGCGCCGCCGCTCAGGGCCAGGTGTTATTTCACCTGGCCGAGTTTGGCCTCACTCAAATCCAGTTCCCCCAACACCTCACGCAACACGTCATCGCCAATCTGGTGATGACGACTGAGGCTGTACAACTCCAGGCGCTGCGCCCGCAACGCCTTCAAACGCAGGCGCCGCGCACTTCATTACGCCGTTTGTCGTCCGGACTGGCTTCAGCGCCACGCAACAACAGGTTTTGTGCCACAGCCGCCGCGAAACCGTTCGGCCATGGCATAATCCGTCACCTTTCAAATCCAGCACCTGTAAAGGGGGCGATTCCTTGGCCGTTTCAAGCAAAACGTTGCACCTTTTCGGCATCAAAGCCTGTGACACCATGAAAAAGGCGCGCACCTGGCTCGATGAACACGCTGTCAGCTATGACTTTCATGATTACAAAGCGGTCGGTATCGACCGTGAACACCTGACCCAATGGTGCAACGAGCACGGCTGGGAAGTGGTGTTGAACCGTGCAGGCACGACCTTTCGCAAGCTCGACGACGAACGCAAAGCCGATCTCGACCAGACGAAAGCCATCGAACTGATGCTCGCACAGCCCTCGATGATCAAGCGCCCGGTGCTCGATCTCGGTGACCGAACCCTGATTGGCTTCAAGCCAGACATCTACGCGGCCGCGCTCAAGTAAGCAGCCCGTTCAATTTTGTTAGAGGTATACACATGTCCACTACCCTGTTCAGCCTGGCCTTCGGCGTCGGCACTCAAAACCGTCAAGGCGCATGGCTGGAAGTGTTCTACGCCGCCCCGGTACTCAAGCCATCGGCTGAAGTCCTCGCCGCCATCACACCGATTCTGGGCTACACCGAAGGCAATCAGGCCATTGCGTTCAGCACCGCCCAGGCCTCGCAACTGGCTGAAGCACTGAAAAGCGTCGATGCTGCCCAGGCCGCCCTGCTGACCCGCCTGGCCGAGAGTCACAAGCCGCTGGTTGCCACCTTGCTGGCTGAAGACGCCCAGCTGTCGTCCACCCCGGAGGCCTACCTCAAGCTGCACCTGCTGAGCCATCGCCTGGTCAAGCCACACGGCCTGAACCTGACCGGCATCTTCCCGCTGCTGCCGAACGTGGCCTGGACCAGCCAGGGCGCGGTCGATCTGAGCGAACTGGCTGAACTGCAACTCGAAGCCCGCCTGCGCGGCGAGCTGCTGGAAGTATTCTCGGTGGACAAGTTCCCGAAAATGACCGACTACGTGGTTCCGGCCGGCGTGCGTATCGCCGACGCTGCGCGTCTGCGCCTGGGTGCCTACGTTGGCGAAGGCACCACCGTGATGCACGAAGGCTTCATCAACTTCAACGCCGGCACCGAAGGCCCGGGCATGATCGAAGGCCGCGTTTCCGCTGGCGTATTCGTCGGCAAGGGTTCGGACCTGGGCGGCGGCTGCTCGACCATGGGCACCCTGTCGGGCGGCGGCAACATCGTGATCAAGGTCGGCGAAGGCTGCCTGATCGGCGCCAACGCCGGTATCGGTATCCCGTTGGGCGACCGCAATACCGTCGAGTCGGGCCTGTACGTGACCGCCGGCACCAAAGTCGCGCTGCTGGACGAAAACAATCAACTGGTCAAAGTGGTCAAGGCCCGTGAACTGGCCGGCCAGACAGACCTGCTGTTCCGTCGCAATTCGGAAACCGGTGCCGTGGAATGCAAAACCCACAAATCGGCCATCGAACTGAACGAAGCGCTGCACGCTCACAACTAAGCGTTACACGATCACCTGTGTAGGAGAAGCCGGTCGACGCTCGATTGCTCGCGATGGACGTCAACGATTACGCGCGGCACCAGACAGCACGCGTCGTCCATGCGTCCATCGCGAGCAGGCTCGCTCCTACATGGGTACGGCGTACCCTCACCAGGGCCCGATAGCATGATGATTCTCTCTCCCTGGCGTGCCGATTTTCCGGCCATCGCCGCCCTGCAACGGCAAGGCCAGACCTATCTGGACAACGCCGCCACCACGCAAAAACCTCAAGCCCTGCTGGATGCCCTGGCGCATTACTACGCCAACGGCGCGGCCAACGTGCATCGGGCGCAGCATTTGCCCGGCGCCCACGCCACCCAGGCTTTCGAAGACAGCCGCCGCAAAGCCGCGCAATGGCTCAATACTGGCGATTGCGGTCAGATCATCTTTACCCACGGCTCGACGTCCGCGCTGAATCTCCTGGCCTACGGCCTGGAACATCTTTTCAATCCGGGCGACGAGATTGTCATCAGCGCCCTGGAGCATCACGCCAACCTGCTGCCGTGGCAGCAACTGGCGCACCGTCGCGACCTGAAACTGGTGATCCTGCCGCTGGATGCCGACGGCGTGATCGACCTTGAAGCCGCGACCGGCTTGATCGGCTCGCGCACACGTCTGCTGGCCGTCAGTCAACTGTCCAACGTGATTGGCGCGTGGCAGCCACTGCCTCAATTGCTGGCACTGGCCAAGGCGCACAACGCCCTGACCGTGATCGACGGTGCCCAAGGCGTGGTCCATGGCCGCCACGACGTGCAAGCGCTAGGCTGCGATTTTTATGTGTTCTCCAGCCACAAGCTCTACGGCCCCGATGGCCTGGGCGTGTTGTTCGGGCGCAATACAGCGTTGCAACAGCTGCGTCCCTGGCAGTTCGGCGGCGAAATGGTGCTGGATGCCAATTATCACGACGCACGCTTTCGCCCGGCACCGCTGGGTTTCGAGGCCGGGACGCCGCCGATTGCCAGTGTGATCGGCCTGGGAGCAACCCTGGATTACCTTGCAGAGCTTGATCAGGACGCCGTGTCCGTCCATGAAGCGGCGCTGCATGCCTGTCTGCTCAAGGGCCTTGAAGCGCGCAACGGCATTCGCCTGCTGGGCAAGCCGCAAGTGGCACTGGCCAGTTTTACCGTCGAGGGCGTACATAACTCCGATCTCGCGCATTTGCTGACCGAACAAGGGATCGCAGTGCGTGCCGGCCATCACTGCGCCATGCCGCTGCTTAAACGCTTTGAACTGGCCGGGGCGATTCGGGTGTCGTTGGCGCTGTACAACGATTCCGAAGACCTGGAGCGGTTCTTTGAAGCCTTGGATCAGGCGCTGGAGCTATTGCGATGAACCTGCCTGCCGATGCCGTGACGGCACTCGAAACCTTTCAGAAAGCGGCCGGCTGGGAACAACGCGCGCGCCTGCTGATGCAATGGGGCGAGCGTCTGCCGGCCTTGAGTGATGCGCAGATGTGTGATGCCAACCGGGTGCACGGCTGTGAAAGCCAGGTGTGGCTGGTGGGCGAATTGCGCGATGGTCATTGGCTGTTCAGCGCCAACAGCGATGCGCGGCTGATTCGCGGGTTGGTGGCGTTGCTGCTGGCGCGGGTCAACGGGTTGTCGGCGGCTGAGTTGCAGCAGGTGGATTTGCCGGACTGGTTCAATCAGTTGGGGTTGGGGCGGCAGTTGTCCGAATCGCGCAGTAATGGCTTGAATGCGGTGCTTCAGCGGATGCGGAGCCTGAGCGACGTGTAGGAGCTGCCGAAGGCTCGGGCCGCGTTCGGACGATCTTTTGATCTTGCTTTTAAAAAGCAAAATCAAAAGATCGCAGCCTTCGGCAGCTCTTACAGGGGTCATCGCCATTAAATTTGAGGTTTGATGCGATCCGCCGGCCGCCGCACACCCGCCACGATCTTGTCCACAGCCTTGGTCGCCGCAACCATGCCGAACGTCGCCGTCACCATCATCACCGCGCCAAACCCGCCGGCGCAGTCGAGCTTCACGCCATCACCGACAAAACTTTTCTGCAGGCAAATGCTGCCATCCGGTTTCGGGTAACGCAGTTGTTCGGTGGAAAACACGCACGGCACGCTGTAATGGCGGGTCACGGTGCGTGAGAAGCCGTAGTCGCGGCGCAGCGTGGAGCGCACTTTCGACGCCAACGGATCGTTGAACGTGCGATTGAGGTCGCAGACCTGGATCAACGTCGGGTCAATCTGTCCGCCCGCGCCGCCGGTGGTGATGATCTGGATCTTGCGCCGCTTGCACCAGGCGATCAGCGCGGCCTTGGCGTTGACGCTGTCGATGCAGTCAATCACGCAGTCGATGTTCGGCGTGATGTACTCCGCCATGGTGTCGCGGGTGACGAAGTCAGGCACCGCGTGCACCGTGCAGTCCGGGTTGATCCCGCGCAGACGCTCGGCCATCACCTCGACCTTGGGCTTGCCCACCGTGCTGTCCAGCGCGTGCAACTGGCGATTGGCGTTACTGACGCAGACGTCGTCCAGGTCGAACAGCGAAATCTCGCCCACGCCGCAACGAGCCATGGCTTCCGCCGCCCAGGAACCGACACCACCGACGCCCACGATCGCCACATGGGCCGCTTTCAGGCGCTCAAGGCCTTCGATGCCATACAAACGGGCGATGCCAGCAAACCGCGGATCTTCTGTACTCATGACCATTACCCCAAAAACCGGCGCGCATTATAGGGCCGTCGGCGCGCAAGAGCATCATTGCGCTATGAACAGGCAGCATCCACGAAAACTACATCGAACAAAGATTTGCCCTACACACTCTAAAGAAAGAACTTAACCCGACTTGGATTGCCCAATGTCCGGCAATTCCCTGTCCGCTGTACGACCAGAGAATGCCCGGTGTAGGATGCGCGCCCCTTGGCGACCGCCAACCGTTCCTTCGTTCCACAGTCTTTGGAACCCGAAATAACTATGTCATCGCGTAAATTTGGACTCAACCTGGTCGTGGTGCTTGCCATCGCAGCCTTGTTTACCGGCTTCTGGGCGCTGATCAACCGCCCGGTCACCGCCCCCAACTGGCCTGAACAGATCTCCGGCTTCTCGTACTCGCCATTCCAGCAGGGCCAGTTCCCGCAGAAAGACCAGTACCCGACCGACGATCAAATGCGTCGCGACCTGGAGATCATGAGCAAGCTGACGGACAACATCCGCATCTACTCGGTCGATGGCACCCTGCAAGACATCCCGAAACTGGCGGAAGAGTTCGGCTTACGGGTGACCCTGGGGATCTGGATCAGCCCGGACCAGGAACGCAACGAACGGGAAATCACCCGCGCCATCGAGATCGCCAACTCCTCGCGCAGCGTGGTTCGTGTGGTGGTCGGTAACGAAGCGATCTTCCGCAAGGAAATCACCGCCGCCGAACTCAGCGTGTTGCTCGACCGTGTGCGTGCCGCCGTCAAAGTGCCGGTCACGACGTCCGAGCAGTGGCACGTCTGGGAAGAGCACCCGGAGCTGGCCAAGCACGTCGACCTGATCGCCGCGCACGTCCTGCCTTACTGGGAGTTCATCCCGGTGGACAAGGCTCAGCAGTTCGTCCTCGACCGCGCCCGCGACCTGAAAAAAATGTTCCCGAAAAAGCCGCTGCTGCTGTCCGAAGTGGGCTGGCCGAGCAACGGCCGCATGCGCGGTGGCGCCGACGCCTCACCGGCAGACCAGGCGATCTACCTGCGTACATTGGTCAACAAGCTCAACCGCCAGGGCTTCAACTACTTCGTGATCGAAGCGTTTGACCAGCCGTGGAAAGCCAGCGACGAAGGTTCCGTCGGCGCCTACTGGGGCGTGTTCAACGCCGCGCGCCAGCAGAAGTTCAACTTCGAAGGCCCGGTGGTGGCGATTCCGCAATGGCGCGTGTTGGCTATCGGTTCGGTGGTATTGGCGCTGTTGTCGCTGACCCTGCTGATGATCGACGGCTCGGCCCTGCGCCAGCGTGGCCGTACTTTCCTGACCTTCATTGCGTTCCTGTGTGGTTCGGTGCTGGTGTGGATCGGTTACGACTACAGCCAGCAATACAGCACCTGGTTCAGCCTGACGGTGGGCTTCTTGCTCGCCCTCGGTGCGCTCGGGGTGTTTATCGTGCTGCTGACCGAAGCCCATGAACTGGCCGAAGCGGTGTGGGTGCACAAGCGCCGGCGTGAGTTCCTGCCGGTGGAAGGCGATTCCAGCTACCGCCCGAAAGTGTCGATTCACGTGCCCTGCTACAACGAGCCGCCGGAGATGGTCAAACAGACCCTCAACGCCCTGGCCAACCTCGACTATCCGGACTTCGAAGTCCTGATCATCGACAACAACACCAAGGACCCGGCGGTCTGGGAACCGGTGCGCGATTATTGCGAAACCCTCGGCCCGCGCTTCAAGTTCTTCCATGTGGCACCGCTGGCCGGCTTCAAGGGCGGCGCGCTGAACTACCTGATCCCGCACACCGCCAAGGACGCAGAAGTGATCGCGGTGATCGACTCCGATTACTGCGTGCACCCGAACTGGCTCAAGCACATGGTGCCGCACTTCGCCGACCCGAAAATCGCCGTGGTGCAGTCGCCGCAGGATTACCGCGACCAGAACGAAAGCACCTTCAAGAAGCTCTGCTACGCGGAATACAAAGGCTTCTTCCACATCGGCATGGTCACCCGCAACGACCGTGACGCGATCATCCAGCACGGCACCATGACCATGACCCGTCGCTCGGTGCTCGAAGAGCTGGGCTGGGCCGACTGGTGCATCTGTGAAGACGCCGAGCTTGGCCTGCGGGTATTCGAAAAAGGCCTGTCGGCGGCGTATTACCACACCAGCTACGGCAAAGGCCTGATGCCCGATACCTTCATCGACTTCAAGAAGCAGCGTTTCCGCTGGGCCTACGGAGCGATTCAGATTATCAAACGCCACACCGCCAGCCTGCTGCGCGGCAAGGACACCGAGCTGACCCGTGGCCAGCGTTACCACTTCCTCGCGGGCTGGTTGCCGTGGGTGGCGGACGGCATGAACATCTTCTTCACCGTTGGCGCGCTGTTGTGGTCGGCGGCGATGATCATCGTGCCGCAACGGGTCGATCCGCCGCTGCTGATTTTCGCAATCCCGCCGTTGGCACTGTTCGTGTTCAAGGTTGCCAAGATCATCTTCCTCTACCGTCGTGCGGTTGGGGTGAACCTGAAGGATGCCTTCTGCGCGGCGCTGGCCGGCCTGGCGTTGTCCCACACCATCGCCAAAGCGGTGCTGTACGGATTCTTCACCAGCAGCATTCCGTTCTTCCGAACGCCGAAAAACGCCGATAACCACGGCTTCTGGGTAGCGATTTCGGAAGCCCGGGAAGAGATGTTCATCATGCTGCTGTTGTGGGGCGCGGCCCTGGGGATCTACCTGGTGAACGGCATGCCGAGCAACGACATGCGCTTCTGGATCACCATGTTGCTGGTGCAGTCGCTGCCGTACGTCGCAGCGCTGATCATGGCGTTCCTGTCGTCGCTGCCCAAACCGGTGGTTGAGCCAGAACCTGCAACAGCGTAATCCGTTATTAGATAACGTCAAACGGCGGCCTTCGGGTCGCCGTTTTGCTTTAGAATGATCGCCCTTTTCAATGCCAACACACTCGGTAGGAGCTGCCGAAGGCTGCGATCTTTTGATTTTCAGAATCAGGATCAAAAGATCGCAGCCTTCGGCAGCTCCTACAGGTTTATCGTGCTGCACACATCGGAGCTTTCCATGACGGCCCACGCCGACCTTTCGCCGACCCTCCAACTCGCCATCGACCTGATCCGCCGTCCGTCCGTGACGCCGATCGACGCCGATTGCCAGAAGCAGATGATGCAGCGCCTGGGCGATGCCGGTTTCACCCTGGAACCGATGCGCATCGAAGATGTGGATAACTTCTGGGCCACCCACGGCCAGGACGACGGTCCGGTGCTGTGCTTCGCCGGCCACACCGACGTGGTCCCGACCGGCCCGGTGACAGCCTGGCAGATCGAGCCGTTCAACGCGCTGATCGATGAACACGGCATGCTCTGCGGCCGTGGCGCCGCCGACATGAAAGGCAGCCTCGCCGCCATGACCGTCGCCTCCGAGCGTTTTGTCGCCGACTACCCGAATCACAAGGGCAAAGTCGCATTCCTGATCACCAGCGACGAAGAAGGACCGGCGCACCACGGCACCAAGGCAGTGGTTGAACGCCTGGCCGCGCGCAAGGAGCGTCTGGACTGGTGCATCGTCGGCGAACCGTCGAGCACCACCCTGGTGGGTGACGTGGTCAAGAACGGCCGTCGCGGCTCCCTCGGCGCCAAGCTGACCGTGCACGGTGTGCAGGGCCACGTAGCCTACCCGCACCTGGCGAAGAACCCGATCCACCTCGCCGCCCCGGCCCTGGCCGAACTGGCCGCCGAGCACTGGGACCACGGTAACGATTTCTTCCCGCCGACCAGTTTCCAGATTTCCAACGTCAACTCCGGCACTGGTGCGACCAACGTGATCCCGGGTGATCTGGTGGCGGTGTTCAACTTCCGTTTCTCCACCGAGTCCACCGTCGAAGGCCTGCAAAAGCGCGTCGCCGACATTCTCGACAAACATGGCCTGGACTGGCACATCGACTGGGCGCTGTCCGGCCTGCCGTTCCTCACCGAACCGGGTGCGCTGCTGGACGCGGTGTCGGCGAGCATCAAGGACATCACCGGTCGTGAAACCAAGGCGTCCACCAGCGGTGGGACCTCCGACGGGCGCTTCATCGCGACCATGGGCACCCAAGTGGTTGAGCTGGGCCCGGTCAACGCGACCATCCACCAGGTCAACGAGCGTGTGCTGGCAGCGGATCTCGACGTACTGACCGAAATCTACTACCAGACCCTGATCAAGTTGCTCGCCTGATGCTTGCGTGCCCGATCTGCAGTGAGCCGCTGAATGCGGTGGACAATGGCGTGGTCTGCCCCGCCGGACATCGTTTCGACCGCGCGCGCCAGGGTTACTTGAACCTGTTGCCGGTGCAGCACAAAAACAGCCGCGACCCTGGGGATAACCAGGCGATGGTCGAAGCCCGCCGCGACTTTCTGAATGCCGGGCACTACGCCCCGGTAGCCAAGCGTCTGGCGGAGCTGGCGGCAGGTGTAGCGCCACAGCACTGGCTGGACATCGGTTGTGGCGAGGGTTACTACACCGCGCAAATCGCCGAGGCCCTGCCAGATGCCGAGGGCTATGCCCTGGACATCTCCCGCGAAGCGGTCAAACGCGCCTGCAAACGCAACCCGAAGCTCACCTGGTTGATCGCCAGTATGGCCCGGGTGCCGTTGGCTTCCGGCAGTTGCCAGTTCCTGGCCAGTGTCTTCAGCCCGCTGGATTGGGAAGAAGCCAAGCGCCTGCTCAGTGTTGGCGGCGGCCTGATGAAAGTCGGGCCAACCAGCGGCCACCTGATGGAACTGCGTGAGCGGCTGTACGACGAAGTCCGTGAATACACTGACGACAAGCACCTGGCCCTGGTACCGGATGGCATGGTGCTGGCCCACAGTGAAGCCCTGGAATTCAAGCTGACGCTGGAAAGCGGTCAGGACCGGGCGAACCTGTTGGCGATGACGCCCCACGGCTGGCGCGCCAGTGCCGAGCGCCGTGCTGCTGTTATCGAGCAGGCCGAGCCGTTCGAGGTCACCGTGTCGATGCGCTACGATTATTTTGTTCTTCAATAACTTAAATTTTTGGTCTCGGGCAACGGCTCAAGACCGGCTAAATCCGCGAATGGATTTTTCAGACCCGCAGTGAGGACATCCATGCGCCAACCCGATATCGAGATTTACCTGAAAGACGCCGACGTCGACCACAAAGCCATTTCCGCCTGGCTCGGTGCGGCATTGGGTCCGTGCACCGATTGGGTCCAGAAGGGCCAGACCTACAAGTGCAAGGCCGGCAACGTGCCAGTGACCTGGCTGCCAAAAGCCGTCGGCAAATGGAACAGCCTGTACCTGGAAAGCGACCAGACCCCGTGGGACGACGACATCGCCTGCGCCCGCGCTGCGTTTGCCGCGCTGAACGTGGAAGTGCGTTGCGCACCGGGTAGCTGGGTCGAGGAGGAAGGTGAGGAGACGGCGGATCGCTGGATTCGCATCAGCGCCGATGGTGAAGAAGAGATCACCTGGAAAACCGCTTAGAAAGCAAAAGATCGCAGCCTTCGGCAGCTCCTACAGGTGTATGCAAAACCCTGTAGGAGCTGCCGAAGGCTCGGGCCGCGTTCGGACGATCTTTTGATCTTGACGGTTACAACCCCACCACATCCTCAGCCTGCAACCCCTTCTGCCCTTCCACCACCGCGTATTCAACCTGCTGGCCCTCGGTCAGCGAACGGTGGCCTTCACCGCGAATCGCGCGGTAGTGCACGAACACGTCCACCCCGTCCTCGCGCTGAATGAAGCCGTAGCCCTTGGCGTCGTTGAACCACTTCACGTTGCCGGTTTCGCGTGTTGCCATTTGTTCATACTCCCTTTTTATTATTGATCGGGCTTTTCGCAGGAAAGCCTCGGGAACGTCAGCCTGCGCATACCGGTCCCATGAGGGCAACGGCGACAGAGCGCCGAGTATATGACAGACGTTAAAACTCTCAACAAGAGTTTACTTACCCGCTTTTTTGCCGATTTTCGACGAATCCGGCACACTAGGGGGCGTTCTTCATGAGTTTTCGCGCCGCGCCGTGCCTGCTGTTGTGCAGGGCAAGGCGCGAGAAGCGTGGTTTGGTCATTCCAAATAAGCTTCGAGCAACGCAGCCCTGCACAACAGCAGGCGCGGCCCTTCGGGTTGTGCCTTAAAGCGGGCCAGGCTGCGTTGCAGGCCTTGGAAAGGGAACAACCATTCCCAGCGGCCTGCGCCTTGCCTGGCCCGCTTTAAGGCGACAACGCGGGGCGAAAACTCATGAAGAACGCCCCCTGCCGCCCGAGCATTTGCTTGGTTTTATTCACTCATGCAGAAGCCGTATGACCCGCTCCCCGTTCCGCCGTCTTGTGTTTGGCACCTTGCGCCGACTGTTGTACCTCTGGGTTCGCTCGGAGACGATCAACCAGTCGTCGTTCACCCTCAACCTCGACCGCAGTCGTCCGGTGTTCTACGTCCTGCAAAACCCTTCGCTGACCGACCTCGCCGTGGTCGACACCGAATGCAGCAAGGCCGGCCTGCCACGCCCGGTGCTGCCGGTATCGGTGGGCAACCTGCTGGAACCCGCCGCGTTCTTCTACCTGACGCCGGACCCGGACTGGCTCGGCCGCCAGGACAAGCGCGGTGCGCCGCCGACCCTGACCCGCCTGGTCAGCGCCCTGAGCCAGAACGCTGCCGAAGATGCGCAGATCATTCCGGTCAGCGTGTTCTGGGGCCAGTCGCCGGACAGCGAAAACAGCCCATGGAAACTTCTGTTCGCCGATAGCTGGGCGGTCACCGGGCGCTTGCGCCGATTGCTGAGCGTCATCGTGCTGGGACGCAAGACCCGCGTGCAGTTCTCCGCGCCGATCCACCTGCGCGAACTGATCGAGCACGACAAGGGCCATGAACGCACCGTGCGCATGGCCCAGCGGATCCTGCGGGTACACTTCCGCAACCTGAAGGCGGCGGTGATCGGCCCGGACATTTCCCACCGCCGCAACCTGGTCAAAGGCCTGCTGAACCAGCCGCAGGTCAAACAAGCGATCCTCGACGAAGCCGAACGCGAGAACATTTCACCGGAGAAGGCCAAAGCTCAAGCGCTACGCTACGGCAACGAAATCGCCTCGGACTACACCTACACTGCGATCCGTTTTATGGAAGTGGTGCTGAGCTGGTTCTGGAACAAGATCTACGACGGTATCAAGGTCAATCACATCGAAGGCGTGCAGAAGGTCGCCCAGGGTCACGAAGTGATCTACGTGCCGTGCCACCGCAGCCACATCGACTATCTGCTGCTGTCATACCTGCTGTTCCGCAACGGCCTGACCCCGCCGCACATTGCCGCCGGCATCAACCTGAACATGCCGGTGATCGGCGGCCTGCTGCGTCGCGGCGGTGCGTTCTTCATGCGCCGCACGTTCAAGGGCAACCCGCTGTACACCTCGGTGTTCAACGAATACCTGCACACCCTGTTCACCAAGGGCTTCCCGGTGGAGTACTTCGTCGAGGGCGGCCGTTCGCGCACCGGGCGCATGCTGCAACCCAAGACAGGGATGCTGGCGATCACCCTGCGCAGCTTCTTGCGCTCGTCGCGCATGCCCATCGTCTTCGTGCCGGTATACATCGGCTACGAGCGCGTGCTGGAAGGTCGAACCTATCTTGGCGAGTTGCGCGGTGCGGCCAAGAAGAAAGAGTCGATCTTCGATATTTTCAAAGTCATCGGCGCGCTCAAACAGCGCTTCGGCCAGGTGGCGGTGAACTTCGGCGAGCCGATCAAGCTGGCGGAATTCCTCGACGGCGAGCAGCCGGACTGGCGCCAACAAGAACTCGGCCCGCAGTTCAGACCCGCCTGGCTCAACGAAACCACCAACCGCCTCGGTGAGAAAGTCGCCCGGCATTTGAACGAAGCGGCGGCGATCAACCCGGTCAACCTGGTGGCACTGGCGTTGCTGTCCACCAGCCGCCTGGCCCTGGACGACCGGGCCATGGCGCGGGTGCTCGACCTGTACCTGGCGCTGCTGCGCAAGGTCCCCTATTCGCCGCACACCACCTTGCCAGAAGGCGATGGCCGGGCGCTGATCGAGCACGTGAAGGACATGGACCTGCTCTCGGAGCAGAGCGATGCGTTGGGCAAGATCCTGTATCTGGACGAGCAGAATGCGGTCCTGATGACCTACTACCGCAACAACGTGCTGCACATTTTCGCCCTGCCGGCGCTACTGGCGAGCTTCTTCCAGAGCGCCTCGCGCATGAGCCGCGAGCAGATCCTGCGCTACACTCGCGCGCTGTATCCGTACCTGCAAGCAGAGCTGTTCACTCGCTGGCCACTGGACGAACTGGATGCGGTGATCGATCAATGGCTGGAAGCCTTCGTCGAACAAGGCCTGCTGCGCTTCGAGAACGATGTGTACCTGCGCCCGGCGCCAAGCTCGCGGCATTTCGTACTGCTCACGCTGCTGTCGAAAAGCATCGCCCAGACCCTGCAACGCTTCTACATGACCGTGTCCCTGCTGCTCAACAGCGGCCAGAACAGCATCAGCGCCGAAGAACTGGAAGACCTGTGCACGGTCATGGCCCAGCGCCTGTCGATCCTGCATGGCCTGAACGCCCCCGAATTCTTCGACAAGAGCCTGTTCCGCCACTTCATCCAGACCATGCTTGACCTCGACGTGCTCAAGCGCGATGAAGCGGGCAAGTTGAGCTATCACGAACTGCTCGGTGAACTGGCTGAAGGCGCGGCCAAACGGGTGTTGCCGGCGGAGATTCGCTTGTCGATTCGGCAGGTGGCGTTGCATCGTAGTGAAGATGCGGCGGAGTTGGTAACACCGCTCTGATTTCATCGGATCACTGCACGCAGGTTTATGGCTGAAGCAAGGACGCTTCTGACTCATGCCACGCCCTCTTCGCCCCTGCTTGCAGGAATTCCCCTACATAGAAATCGCTGCATCGAACCTATGCTGGGCGCTCGTCAATACCGACGATCAATCGATAGGGAAATCAATATGAGCAGCGAAACCGTAAAAACCATTGATGGCAAAGTACATTATCTCGAAAAGATTGGACTGCTGCCCAACTCAACGCTTCATGTCCGCCTGCTGGATGTCAGCCTGCAAGATGTCGCCGCGAAGGAACTGGCCGTACAGATCACTCCCAATGCAGAAAATGTCGGGCTGAACTTCAACCTGACGTACAAGCTTGCCGATGTCCTGCCCGACCATACCTATGCAATCAGCGCGAGCATCACCCACGAAGACCGTCTGATCTTCACCACCACTCAACAACACCGGGTGGAATTGGGTGTCGATTATGTGAAGGGGCAGGAAGTGCTGGTCAGCCGCGTCTGAGAACGCCCCGAGGCAAGTTGGGCGATATCCCCGGCAAAATCCGCTAAATTGTCGTTGGCGCCGGTTTTCTTCAGGCGCCAACGACAAGGATCCGCTTCATGAAAAAACTCTCTCTCCTCGGGCTTACGGTTTTGCTCGGCGCCTGCCAATCCATGCAATCTGCCCCGAAAGCCAGCCTCGACGGCGAAGTCTTTTACCTGCAACGCAGCGCCCTGCCGCCCACCGCCACCCTGAGCGTAAGCTTGCAGGACGTGTCCCTGGCCGACGCACCGGCCATTGTCCTCGACGAACAGAAAGGTCAAGTCAAAGGCCAGGTGCCACTGCCGTTTCATCTGAGTTACGATCCGGCGCAGGTCAAACCAGGCCATCGCTACTCGGTCAGCGCGCGCATCGAAGTCGACGGCAAGCTGATGTTCATCACCACCGAAAACCATGCCGTGCAGCTTGATGGCAAAGACCCGCAACCGCTGAAAATCCGCGTCGACGCCGTTCGCTAACTCTCTTTTTTGAACAAGGAAGCTGCCATGCTCCGCCCTACCCTCCGCCCTACCCTCCGCTTTGCCGGCCTGTGCGCAGGCTTGATGATCTCCGCCAGCGCCCTGGCGCTGTCCCTCAGCGACCTGTCGCAAAAAGACGCCACCGGCGGGCTCAAGGACGCACTGACCCAAGGTGCGCAACTGGCCGTAAAGCAACTCGGCACCCCGGGCGGCTTCAGCAACAACCCCGACGTGAAAATCGAACTGCCGGGCAAACTGGGCAAAGTCGCCAGCAAAATGAAACAGTTCGGCATGGGCGATCAGGTCGATGAGCTGGAAGCCAGCATGAACAAGGCAGCCGAAACCGCCGTCACCCAGGCCCAGCCAATCCTTGTCGATGCTGTGAAGAAAATGACCGTTGAAGACGCCAAGGGCATCCTCAGCGGCGGCAACGACTCGGCCACCCAATACCTGAACAAGACCAGCCGCGAACAGATCCGCGCCAAGTTCCTGCCGATCGTCAAGCAAGCTACCGACAAGGTTGGCCTGGCCCAGCAGTACAACTCGTTCGCCGGGCAAGCGGCGACCATGGGCGTAGTGGATGCGAAAAACGCCAACGTCGAAAACTACGTCACCGAGCAGGCGTTGAATGGCTTGTTCGAGATGATCGGCAAACAGGAAGAAACCATCCGCCAGAACCCGGCGGCTGCGGCGACCAGTTTGGCGAAGAAGGTGTTTGGGACGCTCTGAGCCGCAACACAAAACCTGTGGGAGCAGGCTTGCTCCCACAAAGGTTCAGGCCGCTGATACGGGTCTTAGAAAGAATACCCACTCGCGCCCCATCTTGCGTTTCTCGAACAACTTCAACGCGACCAGCCCATTGAGCGTGGCTGACGCTGTGTTGTAAGAACAACCCAGATTCTCCTTCACATTGACCGCCGTGAACTCCTTGGCCATTCCGCTCCTGGCCACTTGAAACAACGCCCGCTGTTTCTCGGTGAGCTGGTCGAGAAAACCACTTTCACGCAACCAGCAATCAAATTGCTGCGCATCGTCCAGACTTTTCCGATACACCCCGGTAAAACTGCCCACAGCCCGCAACACCACCGAACACTGGAAATCGATGAAGTACGTCAGATCCAGATCATCCGCCTCGGTATTCAAATACGACCGCCCGTACTTCAACGGCGCATTGCGCAACAAAACACTGATGGCGATGTAGCGAAACGCCGAGAAGTCATTTTTGAACATGAACCAGTAAAACAACGCGCGCGCTACCCGACCGTTGCCGTCGCGAAAAGGATGCTCGTAACCCAAGACAAAATGCAGCGCGATGGCTTTGATCAATGGATGAAGGTAGTCCGCTTGATGAGGGTTGTTGTGAGGTTGGTTGATCCACTTGGCCAGCACCTGCAAACGTGACACGAGCCCTGTTGCAGACGGTGGCGAATGCACGGTGTTGCCCTCGCCATCCTGGACTACGACGTCATCGTTGGTCCTGAATGCTCCAGGCGAGTACCGCGAATCGTCGATACCCTCGACGCCAACTCGATGCATGGCTGCAATCAGCTCAACGCTCAGTGGCTCGTAACGCTGCTCCCAGGCGAAGTTCATCATCTTGAAGTTACCGATGACCATTCGCTCATCCGGCGTGCGCGGCGAACGATGGCGCTTAAGCATGTCCTTGGCCACCCGCGTCGTGGTGGCCGCACCTTCTAGCTGGCTACTGCTGATGGCCTCGTCTTCGATCAGATCATTGAGCAAATAGCTGAAATGAGCGCGCTCGCCAATCTGGCCGGTCATGTATTCCAGCACTGCGGTTGTCGCCTGACGATCCACTACGGAAATGGCTTTTTGCGCCTGCGGCGTCAGCATGAACTTCAGCCAGCACGCCGGTTCACCCAATGGCAAAAGGCTCGAATACTGTGCAGTCCGCGCTTTCTTGACCAAAGCCCAGCACAGGTTCGAATCCAGCCCAGGCGCCCAGCGGTAGCGCAATGAATCGAATGGCAGGTAACGCCCCTGATCGTCCAGGGGCTTGAGCAAGGCGAGGTATTGCGAAAGGCGTTCCTTGTGGGGCGATCGCAACAGCCGATCAAATACCGGATTGGACCGCCCCCTCAATGTGGGTGGATTTTTCATGGCGCTGTCTCAAACATGCGTGAAACCGGGCTCTGAGTACAACACCTGAGCTTTTTAGCCTCAATATCAGACGGGTCCGAGATCAATGTAGGAACAATGAATGCCCGCTGGCCGGTACAGGTTCAGCGGGCTTTTTCCTTTTGCTATTGCTGCAGATCCAACTGATCGAGGACGCGATTCACTGATAGCTGCGCCAGGACAATCATCTGCTGAATGCCGAGTGCCAGATTGCAGGTTGGGCCGATCAGGCTGGATGACAACTCGGTCGCCATCACGTTGGCTGAGGCGAGGGTTTCGTAGGCGTGGACCAGCAGCGTTTCGGAATTAATGCCAGGGCGGATGGTGAAAATTGGACAGGGGCGACTTGAAGTGCCGAAATGCTCTTCGGGCTCTGAAGCCGGGGGGTTTGGGCTGGGTTTGATCATTGTGAAGCTCCTAACGAAAGTTGGAGCAGCCAGCATCACTTGCAGATGATGGGTGGCAGCTGTGTGCAGGTCTGCAAGACCGAGTCGTTAGGCAACCTCGGCAGACCCGAAGATCTCCCGCACACAGCCACCATAAATCGGTGGTCGCTAAAAAAGCGCCACGATTATAGGTGCGCCAGTGGGCGCCTAACAAACTATTGGCGGGCTTGCAGTCCCGGTCGCTGAATTGGCAGCGACCGTCAGAGGCTAGAGATCGTGCTTCCGACAGGCAACCTGAAAGTCTTGTGGGAATGGTCTGAATGGTTGGCATTGGCGATAAACACTGTTGACTGTTGGGCAGCCATCGCGAGCAAGCTCGCTCCCACAGAAAAGCAAAAACAGAGCAGCGTACACAGACGCTCGTCACCACTCATCAGGCCGAGCGTTAGCTCGCCTGCAGCTTTTGATCTTGATCCACCCGCCCCCTCGGGAGGCTGAGTGGAGGTGTTCATCCGGGGATGGGCGCGCAGCGCCGTTCGACGCAGTCGAACTCATTGCATGTAGGTCGAAGCGAAGCCGACCGGAGGGCAATGCCCCCGGATGAATACCGGAGCGAAGGAACGCCGAGCCTTAGCGAGGGGCCGGACGTTCGGGGCGAGCACTTTTTTTGCTTACTTTTTTTGAGGCGCTTGTTAAAAAAAGTGAGTCGCCGTAAGGGCGAAACCGCCAGTGGCCGTTACCGCAGGAATGGATATGTACACCATCCACAAGCACTTGGTCGGCCCGAAGGCCGCCAAGGTCAAACCCTCAAACCGACTCTTTGCGAACCCGAAACCAGGCAGCATAAAGGGCAGGCAAAAACAGCAGCGTCAACGCCGTGGCCACAATCAACCCCCCCATGATCGCCACCGCCATCGGCCCGAAAAACACACTGCGCGACAAAGGAATCATCGCCAGCACCGCCGCCAGCGCCGTCAACACAATCGGCCGGAACCGCCGCACCGTCGCCTCGATGATCGCCTGCCAAGGCTTGAGCCCGGCGGCGATATCCTGCTCGATCTGATCCACCAGAATCACCGAGTTACGCATGATCATCCCGGACAACGCGATGGTCCCCAGCATAGCCACGAAACCAAACGGCTGGCGGAACACCAGCAAGAACAGCGTGACGCCAATTAGCCCCAGCGGTGCCGTCAGAAACACCATCGCCGTACGCGAGAAACTGCGCAGTTGCAGCATCAGCAAGGTCAACACCACCACGATGAACAACGGCACGCCGGCCTTCACCGAGTTCTGTCCGCGCGCGGAGTCTTCCACCGTGCCGCCGACATCCAGCAAGTAGCCGTCGGGCAGTTCGGCGCGGATCGGATCGAGGGTCGGCATGATCTGCTGCACCAGCGTCGCCGGTTGCTCCTTGTCATAGATGTCGGCGCGAACCGTCACGTTGGGCAGGCGATTGCGGTGCCAGATGATGCCCTCTTCGAAGCCGTACTCCAGGGTCGCGATCTGCGACAGCGCGACGCTGCGACCGTTATCGGTCGGTACCGCCAGGCTCGGCAGCAATGACAACTCGGTGCGCTCATGCAAGGTGCCGCGCAGCAGGATCTCGATCAACTCGTTGTCTTCGCGGTACTGGCTGACGCTGGAACCGGTCAGGGAGCTTTGCAGGAACCTCGACAGGTTCGCCGTGCTCACGCCCAGCGCCCGCGCGCGGTCCTGATCGATGTTCAGGTACACCACCTTGCTCGGTTCTTCCCAGTCCAGGTGGACGTTGACCACATGTGGGTTCTCGCGCACCTTGGCCGCAACTTTGCGCGCCAGCGCCCGCACCTCCTCGATGTGCTCCCCGGTCACGCGGAACTGCACCGGGTAACCAACCGGCGGACCGTTTTCCAGGCGCGTGACCCGCGAGCGCAAGGCCGGGAATTGTTCATTGAGCGTGGCGATCAACCAGATGCGCAGAGCCTCGCGTTCCTCGATGTTTTTTGCCAGGACGACAAACTGGGCGAAGCTCGCCGCCGGCAGTTGCTGATCCAGCGGCAGGTAAAAACGCGGTGAACCGGTACCGACGTAGGCCACGTAATTGTCGATCCCCGCCTTGTCCTTGAGCAGCGCCTCGAGGCGTTTGACCTCGTCGGCGGTATTGCTCAGCGAAGCGCCTTCGGCCAGTTTCAGGTCGACCATCAACTCCAGGCGACCCGATGCCGGGAAGAACTGCTGCGGCACAAACTTGAACAGCACGATGGAGGCGATGAACAACAGCACGGTCGCCAGGATCACGGTTTTGCGCCAGCGTACGCACCACTCCACCAGACGCCGGACGCGCTGATAAAACGGTGTGCCATACGGATCGGGCTGACCGGCACCGTGTTTGGCGGCGTGGATTTTCGCCAGGTCCGGCAGGAGTTTTTCCCCCAGATACGGCACGAAAACCACGGCGGCCACCCACGACGCCAGCAGCGCAATGGTGACCACCTCGAAGATCGAACGGGTGTATTCGCCCGTGCCCGATTGCGCCGTGGCGATCGGCAGGAAACCGGCCGCAGTGATCAGCGTACCGGTGAGCATCGGGAACGCGGTACTGGTCCAGGCATAACTCGCTGCTTTGACCCGGTCGAAACCCTGCTCCATTTTGATCGCCATCATTTCCACGGCGATGATCGCGTCGTCCACCAGCAAACCCAGGGCCAGCACCAGCGCGCCAAGGGAGATCTTGTGCAAGCCGATGCCCAGGTAATACATGCACGCGAACGTCATCGCCAGCACCAGCGGAATCGCCAGGGCCACCACCATGCCGGTGCGCACACCCAGGGAAAAGAAGCTCACCAGCAACACAATGGCCAGCGCCTCGACCAGTACTTGCACGAACTCGCCGACACCGGTTTTCACCGCGGCCGGTTGGTCGGAGACTTTGCGCAACTCCATACCGGCCGGGAGGTTTTTCTGGATGCGGGCGAACTCGACTTCCAGCGCCTTGCCCAGCACGAGAATGTCACCGCCATCCTTCATCGCCACCGCGAGGCCAATGGCGTCTTGCGCCATGAAGCGCATGCGCGGTGCCGGTGGATCATTGAAACCACGGCGCACGTCGGCCACGTCGGAGATGCGGAAGGTGCGATCACCGACGCGGATCGGGAAGTTCTTGATCTCGTCGACCGTCTGAAAATTCCCCGTCACCCGTAGCTGCAATCGCTCGCTGCTGGTCTCGAAGAAACCTGCCGTGGACACCGCGTTCTGTTCTTCAAGGGCTTGCTGGACGGCAGCCAGCGGCAAGCCGAGGGTGGCGAGTTTGACGTTGGAGAGTTCGATCCAGATTTTCTCGTCTTGCACCCCCAGCAGTTCGACCTTGCCCACATCCTTGACCCGTTGCAGCTGGATCTGGATGCGGTCGGCGTAATCCTTGAGCACGGCGTAGTCGAAACCCGCGCCTGTCAGGGCGTAGATATTGCCGAAAGTGGTGCCGAATTCATCGTTGAAAAACGGCCCCTGAATCCCCGGCGGCAGGGTATGACGGATGTCGCTGATCTTCTTGCGCACCTGATACCAGAGCTCCGGGATCTCCACCGAATGCATGGAGTCGCGAGCGATGAAGGTCACCTGGGATTCGCCGGGACGGGAGAACGACACGATGCGCTCGTACTCGCCGGTTTCCATCAGTTTCTTTTCGATGCGTTCGGTGACCTGGCGCGAGACTTCCTCGGCGGTCGCTCCCGGCCAATTGGTGCGAATCACCATGGCCTTGAAGGTGAACGGCGGGTCTTCACTCTGGCCGAGCTTGGTGTAGGACAGTGCGCCGACGATGGCCAGCAACAGCATCAGGAACAGGACGATCTGGCGATTACGCAGCGCCCATTCGGAAACGTTGAAGCGCATCGGGGCTTACTCCTTGTCCGCCAGATTGACCACACGATTGGAGCGATCCACCGGGCGCACCTGCTGCCCTTCGAGAAGCACATGGACACCAGCGGCCACTACCCAGTCGCTGGCGTTGAGCCCTTCGAGCACCGGTACGGTTTTTTCGCCGAAAGCACCGACCCGCACTGGAGTCTTTTTCAAGGTGTTGTTGGCGCTGACGACCCAGACATAAGTCACGCCGTTTTCCGCCGTCAGCGCAGACAGCGGAACGGACAGTGGCACCACGTCGGCAGCCTGCACGAACACCCGGGCGCTCTGCCCCAGTTCCACCGGAACCTTGCCGGATGCGAAGGCGATGCGCGCTGCGAACGTGCGGGACTTTGGATCGGCCGCTGGGGACAGCTCACGGATACGCCCTTCGAAACGCTGGTCGGGCTGGGTCCAGAGCTCTACCGAGACCGGTTCACCGACCTTGAAGCGGCCGAAGTTCTGCTCCGGCAGGCTGATCAACACTTCGCGCTCACCATCGGTCGCCAGTGTGAACACCGTTTGCCCGGCGGCCACGACTTGCCCGACCTCCACCAGACGCTTGGCCACGACGCCGTCCTGCGGCGCACGCAACACGGCGTAGCTGGCCTGGTTATTGGAAACGTTGAATTCGGCTTTGATTTGCTTGAGGCGCGCTTCGCCGGAGCGGTAGAGGTTTTCGGCGTTGTCGTACTGCGAGCGGCTGACCAGTTGGCGTTCCATCAGGGTCTTGTAGCGATCACGCTCGGAACGCACCAGGTTCAGATTGGCTTCAGCGGCGGCGACCTGGGCCCGGGTGGCCTCCAGTTGCAGGCGCACGTCCTGAGGGTCGAGCTCCGCCAAGGGTTGATCGGCCTTGACCCGCTGCCCCTCCTCGACCAGTCGTCGGCTGACTTTACCGCCGATACGGAACGCCAAGTCCGGCTCATACCGCGCGCGAACTTCACCGGGATAGCTTTCCATGGCCTGCGCCGAAGGCTCTGGCTGGACCACCATGGCCGGGCGCACGCTGACTGGCGGTGCCTCTTCGTGACCACACGCAGACAATAAAAAAGCCAGGGTGACTGGCAACGCGAGGGACAAGGCATAGCGGAACATGGTGAAGGACCTTTCGCTAATGGTGCTTTGAATAATTATACTGAGCAGTATGTTATTAATAGCAAACTCACCAGTCCAGTAATAAAAACGAATATGCCAAACAATCTTTCAGCACCCAGTGGCCCAGGCAGACCCAAGGATTTGGTCAAGCGCCAGGCAATTCTCGATGCGGCCAAAGCGCTGTTTCTGAGTAAGGGTTATGCCAATACCAGCATGGATGCCGTCGCAGCCGAGGCCGGTGTGTCAAAGCTGACGGTCTATAGCCACTTCAACGACAAGGAGACGCTGTTCTCCGCCGCCGTGATGGCCAAGTGCGAGGAGCAGTTGCCACCGCTGTTCTTCGAGTTGCCGGAGGGCGTAGCAGTGGAGACCGTGTTGCTGAACATCGCGCGCGGTTTTCATCAACTGATCAACAGTGATGAATCAGTGAACCTGCACCGTTTGATGATGACCCTGGGCAGCCAGGACCCAAAGCTGTCGCAGATATTCTTCGAAGCCGGGCCGGAGCGCATGCTGCATGGCATGGAACGCCTGCTGAGCAAGATCGATGAAAGTGGCGTGCTGACCATCGACAAACCGCACAATGCGGCCGAACACTTCTTCTGCCTGCTCAAGGGCGCGGGGAATTTCCGTTTGCTGTATGGCTGCGGCGAGCCTCTGGTTGACGAGGCGGCGGAGAGCCATGTGCGGGAGGTGGTGGGGTTGTTTATGCGGGCTTATCGGCCTGAGTGAGCCAGATGGATATTGGCTGTCTGATCTGACGCCTTCGCGGGCAAGCCCGCTCCCACAGGGTCCGAGGTGCTCCCAAGTCTTGGTCCCGACACAAAACCTGTGGGAGCGTGGCTTGCCCGCGATGCAGGCGACTCGGTCCTAAGGCTTGAGCGCCTTCTTCGGATAGATGTCATACCGACTGGACTTGCCATCCAGCGCGTGGCTTGGCTTCGGCCCGTCGATGCACGGCGCCTTGCGCGGGCGCTTGACCACCACCCGGTGGCTGGCCAGGGCCAAGGCGGCTTCGAGCAATGCCGGCGCATCCGGGTCATCACCCACCAGCGGCCGGAACAGGCGCATTTCCTTCTTCACCAGCGCAGTTTTCTCACGATGCGGGAACATCGGGTCGAGATAGATCACCTGCGGCGGCTCGCCTTCCCAGTTGCGCATCACTTCGATCGAGTTGCCCTTGAGCAAGCGCATGCGCGCCACGATCGGCGCCACGTCGAAATCTTCCGCGCCACGGGCCAGACCGTCTTCCAGCAAGGCACCAATCAGCGGTTGACGCTCGATCAGGCTCATCTCGCAACCGAGGCTGGCCAGCACGAACGCGTCCTTGCCCAGCCCCGCCGTGGCATCCAGCACCCGCGGACGCACGCCTTGAGCGATGCCAACAGCCTTGGCGATCATCTGCCCGCTGCCGCCGCCGTACAACCGACGATGGGCCGCACCGCCTTCGACGAAGTCCACCCGCACCGGCCCCGGCGCATCCGGCCCCAGCTGTTGCAACTGCAAACCCTGGTCGCCCACCTGTAAGGCAAATTCGCCGTCCGCCACTTGCATCGGCAGGCCCAGGCGCTCGGCCCATTGCTCGGCTTGTGGCTCGAAAGCCGCGTCGAGGGCCTGGACATGGATGCGGCAGGCCGCAGGTTGATCAATCATCGGAAAACACGCTCAAAAAATTAATGATCGGCAAAAACGGCCGATAACAAAATTATCGAGCATTTTGCCAGAGCTGAGCGTCGACCGAGAGAAATGTCAGACATTCAACCCACAATCACAGGTTTTATCTCGCCCTACGGCGATTACAATCTGCGAAACACCCAGGCACTGAGCGGCGTCAGCCACATCTGGCAGGATTTCTTTGCCCGGGCGCTGGCTGAACAGTCGGGTGAAGTGCTGCCGCAATCGCTGAACTTTCCACCGGTCGATCTCGAAAGCCCTGTCGAACCGACCGTCGGCAGCGAGCTGCTGGAGCACATCGTGTCCCAGCGCGAATGCGAGGTGAAAGACAATGTAATCCGCCCGCCCGAGCCACTGTTCCTGCCGATTGCCGAATTCGAAATGGACCTGGCAGACAAACCACGCCCACCGTTCCCGACGGATGAAATCGTCGCCCAGCAAAAACAGCAGGACTTCGAAAGCGGCTGGGTTCGCCCGATCGTATTGAACGCCGGTCAGCCGGTGCCAGAAGCTGGCCATGCCCCGCAACCGCGTCTGCTGCACCTGCCCATCGCCGAATTCGAACTCGACCTGCTCGACAAGCCGTTCCCGCCGTTCTCGCCGGAAGAACGGGTGGAACAGCAGAAACAACTCGATTTCGACAATGGCTGGGCGCGCCCGATCATCTTGCAGAACCTGCGCATCGCCGCTTGACCCTCAGCCGCGCCCTCTTCCCTCAGCCTTTGAAAAACTGATTGGCCTTCTGATACGGCATCGACCGGGACGTGAAACCGAACGTGCCTGACGCCTGGATTTCTTCGGCGGCGCGAAAGAATTCACCATAGGCCGCCAATGCCAGCGCCGAACCGACGCTGATACGTTTGACGCCCATCTCACCCAACTGCGCGACCGTCAGCTTCAAGCCGCCCGACATCAACACATTCACCGGCTTTGGCGCCACGGCGCGCACCACCGCCAGCACGTCCTCGGCGCTGCGCAGACCCGGTGCATAGAGCACATCGGCACCGGCCTCGGCGAATGCCTGCAAGCGGCGTATGGTGTCGGCCAGATCAGGATTGCCGTGCAGGAAGTTTTCCGCCCGGGCAGTCAACGTAAAGTGGAACGGCAGACTGCGAGCGGCAGCCACAGCGGCTTCGATGCGCGCCACGGCATGTTCGAAACAATAGATCGGGCCTTCTTCGCGGCCGGTGGCATCTTCGATCGAACCACCAACGGCACCGACCTCTGCTGCGCGCAAGATACTTTTGGCGCAATCAGCCGGGTTGTCGGCAAAGCCGTTTTCCAGGTCCACGGCAACCGGCAGGTCGGTGGCGGTGACAATCGCCTGAACGTTCATCAGGGTGTCGTCGAGGGTCAATCCGCCATCGGCACGACCTTGGGAAAAGGCATAACCGGCACTGGTGGTCGCCAGCGCCTCGAAGCCGAGGCTGGCGAGCATTTTCGCAGAACCGGCATCCCACGGATTGGGAATCACAAAAGCCCCGGGGCGTTCGTGAAGGGCTTTGAACGCCTGGGCTCGAAGGGTTTGCGCATCCATTGGGCAGGCTCCTGAAGAGGGGAAGGAATCCGCCTCAGAGCAGGCCAAGTTGCTCGGCGACGGGTTCTCTGTATAGCTCAGGCAGCGCCGGCAAGCCAGGCAAACGCAGCATCAGCCTGGCGTGAAAGCGCTGCGCCAGCTTCGCGGCCAGCAGGTTGTCGGCCGTGTGCAGGAAGATATAAGGCGTGCGGCCTTCTTCGATCCATAGTGCGATTTTCTCGACCCAAGGCTCCAGGAATGTATCGTTGGCCTCAAGCGTCGGATGGCCGATAAAACGCACCTGCGGGAATTGCGTGAATGCCGCCGGACGCGGCGGCACACGGGGTTTCTTCGACTGGGCGTGGAGCACCGAGGGCTCGGTCGAAGTGCAACTGAACAGCGCACGGGGATCGAGACAGATGCGTTCGACTCCGCGATCCAGCAGCAGACGGTTGAGCATTCGCTCGCTGTCACCCTTGGCGAAAAACTCGTCATGCCGCACTTCCACGGCCAGAGGTCGCTGCAGGGCATCGATAAATCCGGCCAGTTCGGGCAAACGTTGGGGCGTGAAGCTTTTCGACAGCTGCAACCACAGTGGCGACACCCGCTCACCGAGAGGGCTGAGTAACTGAGTGAAGGTCTCGGCGGCGGTCAACTGCTCGCGCAGGTCACCGCCGTGGCTGATCTCGCCGGGAAACTTGGCGGTAAAGCGAAAGTGTTCGGGCATGGTCTCGGCCCAACGCTGCACGGTGCTGGCAGCCGGGCTCGCATAGAAGGTCGTGTTGCCTTCAACGGCATTGAAAACCTGGGAATAGAGATCAAGAAAATTGGCAGGTTTGGCGTCCGGCGGATACAGGTAGTCGCGCCAGGCGTTCTCGCTCCAGGACGGGCATCCGAGGTAATACGGCAAGAGCATCAGATGTACAGGTCGAGACCCAGCACATCCGCTTCCCAATCGACGAACCCGGCGGTGCTCAGGTAGCTGGCCAGGGCTGTCGCCACGCTTTTGCTCATGGCACGGTGGTAAATCATGTCTTGCTGACGGGCGGGAAGATTGCTCAGTTTTTGCGCAGAGGCTTTGGCAGCGCGGGCAGCCAGTTGCTCTTCAGTCGGGAATTCCAGTTCGCCTTCGATATCAATGGCGTCGTCTTCCACCACGCGGCCTTTGCGAGGTTTACGCTTGATGGGGTAGGACTGAGAGGAAACGCCGTCTATACGCATACGTGCATACTCGGAATCAGTGATGGCAGTTTAGTGGCGCATTTCCCACATCGCAAACCGCCGAGTGATAACTAGAACACATAAAAGGCAAGAGGTTTAAAAGCCGAGGCTAAAAATGACGATTGGTGGTGCCTGGAAAAGATCGCAGCCTGGGGCAGCTCCTACAGGGAAATGCGAGCGTCTGTAGGAGCTGCCGCAGGCTGCGATCTGTTAAGGCTTAACGCGCCTTGGGCGTCGCCACTTTATCGCGCAGATAAACCGGTTGCGCCTCATCAGCCACGATCGCCTCGCCGCGCTCCCAGGCAAATCGCGCCAGGGTCAGCAGGTCTTCGGCGTGGGGCAACATGCCCGCGTCCTGCCCGCTCAGGCTGACGGCGATACGCTCGCCATAGCCCCATCCGGTGCCTGCACCGAACCACTCGCCGCTGGCATCGGCCGGCAATCCAGCGGACTCCGGCGGCAGTACCGCTTCCGCACCCACCAGGCGCATTTCCCCGGCCGTTTCGCGGTAGCAACCCCAATACACTTCATCCATGCGCGCATCGATGGCGGCGGCGACCTGAGTGGCGCCGTGTTCGCGCAACGCACGTTGCGCCAGCACGGCCAGGTTCGACACCGGCAACACCGGGCGATCCAGGGCAAACGCCAGGCCTTGCACCACGCCGATGGCGATGCGTACGCCCGTGAAGGCGCCAGGGCCACGGCCGAACGCGATGGCATCGACCGCTTGCAGGGTGGTGCCAGCATCGGCCAGCAACTGCTTGATCATCGGCAACAGCTTCTGCGCGTGCAGGCGCGGGATCACCTCGTAATGGCTCGTGACCTTGCCGTCATGCAGCAAGGCAACGGAGCAAGCTTCAGTCGCGGTGTCCAGGGCCAGCAAGGTGCTCATCGATGTATCCACAAGAAAGATCAGAAAAAAGTGCGTCAGTATAAACAACTACGGCCCGCAAGCGGGCCGTGGATGATGTAGCAGATCAGACTTTTCAGCTCAGGGCTGCAAGCACCTTGGCGGTGATCGCTTCAACCGAACCGACGCCTTCGATGTGGCTGTACTGCGGCTTGCCATTGGCAGCCGACAGTTTCTGGTAGAAGTCCACCAGCGGCTTGGTCTGCGAATGGTAGACCGACAGGCGATGACGCACGGTTTCTTCGGTGTCGTCCTTGCGCTGTACCAGCTCTTCACCGGTGATGTCGTCTGTGCCAGCTACTTTCGGCGGGTTGTAGACGATGTGGTACACGCGGCCGCTGGCCTCGTGAACACGACGACCGGCGATACGCTGGACGATTTCTTCGTCTTCGACGGCGATTTCAACCACTGCATCGAGCTCGACGCCGGCCGTCACCAGGGCTTCCGCCTGGGGAATGGTGCGCGGGAAGCCGTCGAACAGGAAACCGTTGGCGCAGTCGGACTGGGCGATGCGGTCCTTGACCAGTGCGATGATCAGGTCATCGGACACCAGGCCACCGGCATCCATGATGCTTTTAGCCTTGATGCCCAACTCGGTGCCGGCCTTGACCGCTGCACGCAGCATGTCGCCGGTGGAGATTTGTGGAATGCCGAATTTTTCGGTGATGAACTTAGCCTGAGTACCTTTACCGGCCCCGGGAGCTCCCAGCAGAATGACGCGCATCGATGTGCTCCTCAATTTTTTATATAGATAACGTCAGATTCGCCTCGTGGGGCCAATCTCAAAAATAGGGTCGTGACCGCCCAAACGGCCAAAGGCTGATCAAGATACACAGCAGGGTGCGCCCACACAAGACGCCAAAAGTCGGAGAAACCGCTGCCTCTTGCGACCATTGCGCGCAGTTTGCCAAGTCGCAACCCCATCATTAACTGTCGCCTGACAGCACTTTTCAACCCGTCATACGGCGGCATCCGGCTCACCTGCCGGATGCCTGCCCCCACGGCAAAAATCTTAGCCGGTGTTACGCAAACCGGCGGCAATCCCCGCCACAGACACCAGCAAGGCCTGTTCTACCGGGCTGCCCTGCGCCACGTCCTGCACTCTTGAACGGGCCAGCAACTCGGCCTGCAATAGATGAAGCGGGTCGAGGTAAGTGTTGCGCAAGCGGATGAACTCAAGGGTCGCCGGGCTATGTGCCAGCAGCTGCGACTGCCCGGTCAGGCCGAGAACGATGGTGCACGCCTGCGACAATAGGTCGCGTAAGTGCGCACCCAATGGCAACAGATTCGGCTCCACCAGACGCTCATCGTAGGACTGGGCAATGTCGGCATCGGCCTTGGCCAGGACCATTTCCAGCATGTCGATGCGGGTGCGGAAGAACGGCCACTGCTCACGCATCTGCCCCAGCAGTTCGCCTTCGCCGCGCTCCAGGGCTTTGCTCAGGGCGGCTTCCCAACCCAGCCAGGCCGGCAGCATCAGGCGCGTTTGGGTCCAGCCGAAAATCCACGGAATCGCCCGCAGGCTTTCGATCCCCCCGGCTCGACGCTTGGCCGGACGACTGCCCAGTGGCAAACGGCCGAGCTCCTGTTCCGGCGTAGACTGGCGGAAATACTCCACGAACTGCGGATTTTCCCGCACCACGGCGCGGTAAGCGCTGACACCGTCTGCCGCCAGTTCGTCCATCAAATGGCGCCACTCGGGCGTAGGTGGCGGCGGCGGCAGCAAGGTCGCCTCCAGCACGGCGGCCAGGTACAGGTTGAGGTTCTGTTCGGCGATGTCCGGCAGGCCGAATTTGAATCGAATCATTTCGCCCTGTTCGGTGGTGCGGAAACGACCCGCCACCGAACCCGGTGGCTGCGACAGGATCGCCGCATGGGCCGGGCCGCCGCCTCGCCCCACGGTGCCGCCGCGACCGTGGAACAACAGCAGTTCCACTTGCTGCGCACGACAGATGTCCACCAAACGCTCCTGTGCCCGGTACTGCGCCCAGGCCGCCGCCGTGGTGCCGGCGTCCTTGGCCGAGTCGGAGTAGCCGATCATCACTTCCTGCGGCCCTTGCAGGCGCGCGCGATAGCCCGGCAACAGCAGCAGCTTTTCGATCACCGGGCCGGCATTGTCGAGGTCGGCGAGGGTTTCAAACAGCGGCACCACACGCATCGGCCGCAACACACCGGACTCTTTGAGCAACAACTGCACGGCGAGTACATCGGAAGCCGCACCGGCCATGGAAATCACATAGGAACCGAGGGATGCCTCTGGCGCAGCGGCGACTTCCCGGCAGGTCGCCAAGACCTCGGCGGTGTCGGCGGAAGGTTTGAAGTACGCCGGCAACAAGGGACGACGATTGCTCAATTCGCGCATCAGAAAGGCGATGCGCTCTTCCTCGCTCCAGTCCTCGTAGCTTCCCAGACCAAGGTAGTCGGTGATTTCGGTCATTGCCGCGGTGTGCCGCGACGAGTCCTGGCGTACATCCAGACGAACAAGGAACAGACCGAACGTCACTGCCCGACGCAGGCAATCGAGCAACGGCCCGTCGGCGATCACGCCCATGCCGCACTCGTGCAAAGAGTGGTAGCAAAGTTCCAGCGGATCGAGCAGTTCGCGATTGTCTTGCAGCACATCGGCCGGTGCCGGCGTTGGCGTCGACAAGGCGGCGTGTGCCCAGTTGCGCGTCGCCCGCAGGCGTTCGCGCAGCTGTTTGAGCACGGCCCGGTAAGGTTCGGCGCTGTCACCCGCCTTGGCCTTCAATTCATCGTTGGCCTGCTGCATCGACAGTTCAGCGGCGAGGCGATCGACATCCCGAAGGTACAAATCGGCCGCCATCCAACGCGCCAAGAGTAAAACTTCACGGGTGACCGCAGCGGTCACGTTGGGGTTGCCGTCGCGGTCGCCGCCCATCCACGAGGCGAAACGAATCGGTGCCGCCTCCAGAGGCAGGCGCAGGCCGGTGGCGGCGTGCAGTGCCTGATCGGCCTTGCGCAGGTAGTTGGGAATGGCCTGCCACAGCGAATGCTCGATCACCGCGAAACCCCACTTGGCTTCGTCCACCGGCGTCGGACGTGTGCGACGGATTTCCTCGGTGTGCCAGGCTTCGGCGATCAGGCGTTGCAAGGTGATCTTGATCTGCTCGCGCTCGGCACTGGTCAGGTCACGGTGATCCTGCGCCGCCAATTGCGCAGCGATGGCGTCGTACTTCTGGATCAGTGTGCGGCGCGCGACTTCGGTCGGGTGCGCGGTCAATACCAGCTCGATCTCCAGCCGCCCCAGTTGCCGGGCCAGCGCTTCGGCGCCATGCCCCTCGGCGCGTAGGCGTGCGAGTAACTCCGGCAGCACCCGGGCTTCGAACGGCGCCTCTTGGGATTCCTCGCGGCGGTGAATCAACTGATATTGCTCGGCGATATTGGCCAGGTTGAGAAACTGGTTGAACGCCCGCGCCACCGGCAGCAATTCGTCTTCGGTCAATTGGTTGAGGCTGGCACTGAGTTCGGCGTCCATGGAGCCGCGCCGGTCAGCCTTGGCGCCCTTGCGGATCTGCTCGATCTTGTCGAGAAAACCCTCGCCATATTGCTCACGAATGGTGTTGCCCAACAGCTCACCCAGCAGGTGAACGTCCTCGCGCAAGCGTGCATCAATATCGGTCATCAGCAGGTCTCCAGCAAAAATCCGGGCGGCTAAGAACCTAAAGAGTGCCGCCCCAGACGGGTTCTTACAAGCAAGACGACGAAGGGACTGTAAACCTTGCCTGTTGAAGCTAGTCTGAAGATAAGCCGCACAATGGCTGTCGCCGGCCAATGCCGGACACTCACCCTGCCTGCCACGAGCGGGAGCGCAATGAGGTCAATATGAAAATCCGCGAGCTTGCCCACCACTGGGAAGAAAACGCCAAAGGTCGCCTGACCGACACCGGCTACTCGATTCATCTGGACGTGGAGTCTGCCGCACGGCTGGCCGCGCTCGTCGAGATGTACCCCAAGCGGCATCCCGAAGAACTGCTCGGCGACCTGATCGGCGCCGCGCTGGAAGAGCTGGAAAGAAGCTTCCCGTACGTCAAAGGTTCGACCGTGGTTGCCACCGATGAAGAAGGCGATCCACTGTACGAAGACATCGGACCGACCCCGCGCTTTCTGGCGCTGTCACGTCGGCATTTGCACGATTTGTCGGTGCCTGACGACAAACAGAAGCACTGATCGACAGCACTTTTCCAAGCTGCAAAAAACACCTGTTCCCGGGCCATCAAGGTCCGGGAATATCGCTTTGCGTCACAAAAAACCTTGATTTAGAGCCCTGCACATCTGATCACAGGTTTTTCCGTGCCGGGTCAATTTCTCTGAACTTTCAAAAAAAGCCTCGGGTCAACCCAAGTAACCACGCCTGGGACGAGTGTTTCAAAATACCCCGCTATTGATGGTTTCAGCGCATGCCCAGGGTGGACTTCGACGTTTTTCAGGAATTGGCCCAATGGAGTTGAAGACCATGAAAACCCGAACCGGAACCCCCTCATTTACCTGTTCGCAAAGCCTCAAACTGGCGGCGTTGGCCCTGGGCAGTTGCCTCGTCCTGGCCGGCTGCGCCGGTAACCCGCCGACCGAGCAGTACGCGGTCACCCAATCGGCCGTCAACGACGCCGTGAGCGCCGGCGGCACCGAGTTCGCCGCCGTGGAAATGAAGTCGGCCCAGGACAAGCTCAAGCAAGCCGAAATCGCCATGCACGACAAGAAATACGACCAGGCCCGGATGCTCGCCGAACAGGCCGAGTGGGACGCTCGCGTGGCCGAGCGCAAGGCCCAGGCGATGAAGGCCGAACAATCAGTGAAGGACGCTCAGAAAGGCGTCCAGGAATTGCGTCAGGAAAGCCAGCGCACCGTTCAGTAAGCGGCGCGGCACCCCGCATTCCCACTCCACTAAAAGGACGAAATCATGAAACCTGATCAATTGATGATCCCTGCCCTGCTGGCTGTCACCGTAGTCCTGGCGGCCTGCTCCACACCACCCAACGCCAACCTTGAACAGGCCCGCAGCAACTACACCGGCCTGCAAACAGATCCGCAAGCAGCCAAGGTTGCGGCCCTGGAAACCAAGGAAGCCAGCGACTATCTGGACAAGGCCGATAAGGCCTACAGGGACAAGGAGGACGCGGCCACGGTTGACCAACTTGCCTATTTGACCAACCAGCGCGTCGAAGTGGCCAAGCAGACCATCATCCTGCGCACCGCCGAGGCCAGTCTGAAAGATGCCTCGGCGCAACGGGCTCAGGCGCGCCTCGACGCCCGTGATCAGCAGATCAAACAGTTGAAGGACAGCCTCAACGCCAGGCAGACCGATCGCGGGACGCTGGTGACCTTCGGGGAAGTGCTGTTCGCCACCGACAAGGCCGAGCTGAAAGCCAACGGCCTGGCGAACATCAACAAACTGGCGCAATACCTCCAGGAAAACCCCGAGCGCAAAGTGATTGTCGAGGGCTATACCGACAGCACCGGTACGGCGTCGCACAACCAGTCGCTGTCGGAGCGTCGCGCGGGCTCCGTGCGTGTGGCACTGGTGAAGATGGGCGTTGATCCGGCGCGTATCGTCGCCCAGGGTTACGGCAAAGAGTATCCGGTGGCGGATAACAGCAGCACCTCGGGCCGGGCGATGAACCGTCGGGTGGAGGTGACCATTTCCAATGACAATCAGCCGGTGATGCCGCGTTCGGCCATCAGTGCCAACACGCAATAAGTCGACATCACACAAAAACCTGTGGGAGCCAGTCTGCTGGCGATAGCGGTGTGTCAGTCAACATCAATGTTGAATGCACAATCGCTATCGCCAGCAGGCTGGCTCCCACATTGGTTCTGTATTGCCTGTGAGAATCGGTTTACTGCTCCAGCTTCTGCGGCGTCTCCTGCCCCATGCAGCGCACGGCTTTTTTCTTGCTGTCGACCAGCACGCCAGTCAGGCCTTTCTGATCCATATCGAACAGCACCAGCACGCCATCGATGCACTGCGCCACCTGGGCGGCCGGTTCCAGAGAGACTTTGTAGTCTTCGCCCGGAATGGTCTTGAGCATGGTGAATTCGTTGAGCAGCAACGCATCCTCGGGCTTGGCGAAGTGCAGGTAGCCGTACCACCACAGGGCACCGACGGTGCCGAGGATGCTGCAGATACCGGTGATGATCAGCGGGATGGCGTTACGTTCTTCACTCATTGCGGACTCTCTGGTGGTTCATCTTCAGAATTCGGGGGTGCCGGGTAATTGGGGATTTCACCCAGGCGGCGCAGACCGTTGAAATGCTGCGGGTCATCGAGATAACGCAGCATGACTTTACGCCAGACCGGGTTGGCGAACGTCTGCACATGACCGCCACGGGTCAGTTGCAGCACCCGCGGCGGCGGCGCAGCTTGATACAACCGGATGCCGTTGGAAAGAGGCACGATCGGATCGTCGATGCTGTGGTAGAGCAGTTTCGGCACATCCTTGAGTTGCGCCATGGAGTTGATCGCGCTGTCACCGTCCGGTACCAGCCAGGACAGTGGCACCTGGAACGTCCAGAACACCCATGAATTGCTCAACGCATACCGGCCGACACTGCGGTAACTGGCGGGGGCGCCATCGAGGACGATGGCCTTGAGCTGCTTCTGGCGTTCCGGGTGCTGAACCAGATAATGCACGGCCATCGAGCCACCGAGGCTCTGGCCGAGCAGGATCAGCGGCTTGCCTTTGACCTCCGGCGCCTGGTCGAGCCATTTGAAGGCCGCATCGATGTCCTGATAGATCGCCGGCAGGCTGGCTTCGCCTTCGGACAAGCCGTAACCGCGATAGTCCACAAGCAACACCTGGTAACCATTTTTCGGCAACCAAAAGCTCCCGCCGAGGTGCATGGGCAGGTTTCCGCCGTTGCCGTGCAAGTGCAGCACCGTGCCTTTGACCTCGACCCCCTGCTTCGCCGGCAGCCACCATGCATTCAGCTTGAGGCCATCGGCGGTGATCAGGGTGACGGTGCGGTATTCGAGCCCGGCCTTTTCCGGGGTGAACAACTGGCCGGGTTCGGGGTAGAACAGCAGTGAGCTGCAACCGTTCAAGGCCAGGAGAAGGCAGAGGATGCCGAGGATTCTCATCCGTTGAAACCTCGCGAAAAATGGCATTGGAATGCGTCTCCCCGTAGGAGCTGGCTTGCCAGCTCCTACAGGGAATATCACCAGCCTTACAGGATGTTGGAGTAATCCGCCTCGATCCGGTCCAGGCTCAGGTGGTTGAGGAAGTTGGAGAAGCACATCCACGCCGACAGCGCGTTCATGTCGCGGAACTGTTCCGGCAGGTACTTGGGCGGCACTACCAGCCCTTCGTCCACCAACTGGCGCAAGGTGCGCATGTCTTCCAGGGTGGTCTTGCCGCAGAACAACAGCGGTATCTGCTCCAGCTTGCCTTTGCGCACGGCCAGTTGAATGTAGTTGTAAATCATGATGAAGCCCTTGAGGTAGGACAAGTCTTTGGTAAATGGCAGACCTGTCGGCACCGAGCCACGGAAAACGCGACTGGCGTTGCTGTAGCTCTCGGGCATCTCGAAACCTTGCTCGCGGAAAAACTCGAACACCTGCAGGAAGTCCGCGCCCTCCTCCACCATGTGAATGGCGCGGGTGCGGTTGGTCAGTTTGCGCAGGCGGCTCGGGTACGAGGCGAAGGTTATGATTTCCATCAGGATCGCCAGGCCTTCCTGGGTCACCGTCGACGAGGGCGGGCCCTTGGCGAGGAAGGTGCAGATCGGCTGGTTCAGGCCGTTGAGGGTGGTGCCGACATGCACCAGCCCTTCATGAACTTCCAGCGCCCGCACGTCGCGCTCGTTGAACATCGCGTCGGCGCGGATCTTGATGTAGTCGGCGCCCGCCGCCGCATCGGCGACGATGCCGTCGGACTCGAACACCCGAATGGTTTCCTCGGCCTCGCCGAACACCTTGTTCAAGCGGTGTTGCAGCAGGCTGACGGCGTCCTTGGCGGTCAACGTCTTCGGTTCGTCCTTGAGGTCGCCACGGCCGTCGATGTTGTTCAGGTATTCGGACAACATCATGCCCAGGTCAGACAGCGTCGGGTCGCCGGCGTGGAATGCGTCGGACGCGGCGCCGTACAACTCCTGGGAAATCAGGCCGAAATCCTCGGTGCCACGCGCTTCGAGCATACGCACCACCATGCGGTATTCCTTGCACATGCGCCGCATGATCTGGCCGACCGGGTTGAACTGACCGAGCTGGCGGGTAATGTCGCGCTCGATGTTCTGGAACTCCAGCTTCACTTTGCTGGAATCGAACGCCAGCGGCCGGTTGAGGTAGTAGTCGCGGTCTACCGCTGGCATTTCCTTGCCCTTGGCCTTGAGGAAACCCTTGCGAATGTTGTCGTCCCATTTGACCGCATCGAGGACGCGGATCGGTGTCTGCGCCAACACGATGCGATCGGACAAAATGCGTATCGACTGTTGGTAATCGTCCACGCGAAACTCCTGTAGAAACCCGTTGGTGCCGGTTATTTGGCTTTGGCCTGACGCTGGTAGCGCACCGCTTCGACGAACACATCGGAATTGGCCGGGTCGTCGAGGTAGGCCGCGACTTGATCCATGTTGCTGTCGATCAATACGCCGTAGCCGTCGTTAGTCTGGAAGCTTTCACCGCTCAGGGCTTTTTGCTTCATGGCCTGGTTGATCTGGTCGAGGTCGAGGTTGTACACCACCAACTCATGCTTGTCGGTCAGCTCAACCCCCCCAATGGTGAAATGCCCGCCGAATTGCGCCGGCACCTTCGCCGACAGATACCAGCGATTGCCATGGCGCGACAGGGTAAACGGATAGGCTTCACGTTCCTTGGGCCTGGCCCGGTAGTAGCTGACGGCCTGATAGCGGTTGTCGCCGATGCGGGTCAGTTCGAGGTTGAGCGGCTCGCCCCAGGCATTGGTGCTGGTCCATTTGCCGAGCAATCCTTTGGGCGCGGGTTCGCTTGTGGGCAGCGGCTCCCTGAAGGTCACCAGACAGCCATTGAGCAGCAGGAACGACAAGGCGATCACAACGACACGCCAGGCTTTCATTCAATACTCCCTATGAACACACCGCTGACCTGTAGGAGCTGCCGCAGGCTGCGATCTTTTGATCTTGTTTTTCAAAAGATCGCAGCCTGCGGCAGCTCCTACAGGGGATCGCGTCACACCGACGCCAGCACCAGGTGCATGTAGCGTGTCAGGATGCCGAGCATTTCCTCTTCGGCGGCAGGCTCGTCTACGTTGAGCAGGCCCTGATATTCCATCCGGCCGATAATCGCCGTCAACACCTTGGCATCCTGATGCGGCTCGCGCGAGCCCAGCACCTGGAACAGCTGGCAAGAGCCCTGCAACAGGATTTGCTGATGCGAGCGCACCAGTTCGGCCAAGCGCGGGTTGAGCAATGCCTCCTGACGGAACGCCTGTTCGGCCATCAAATGTTCACGGCGATTGACCAGTTGCCGGTGAACGTAATCGGTCATCAGCCGTGCAATGTCATCCGCCAGTTTCGAGCGCGCCTGCGGGCTGCCATCGCCACTGTCGATCATCTCGCGCAGCAGGCCCTCGTTGTTCACCCAAAGCTTGCCCATGTACGCCGCACTGCGTTCCACGTATTGGGCGAAGGTATCGGTGAGCAGGTCATCGATATCCTTGAAATAGTAAGTGGTCGCCGACAACGGTACTTGCGCCTCGGCGGCCACCGCACGGTGCCGTACGGCCCGTACGCCGTCACGCACGACAATGCGCATGGCGGCATCCAGGATTTCCTGTCGTCGCTGTTCGCTGCCCTGTCGGCTGGCCTTGCGGCCCTGGTACTGAACGCTTTCAGCGACCGCAGTGGCGATACCCGCTGCACCTTCTTGAGCCATTGCACGAATCACGACAGGTATTTCCTCTCAGATGAAAGTAACAAGTTGATACGTTTGTACCAGACAGGCAATAAAAAGCCGCCTCAAAGGCGGCTTTTTAATTGAAACACTTACGCTTGCGGCCGCATGTGCGGGAACAGGATCACGTCGCGGATCGACGGGGAGTTGGTCAGCAGCATCACCAGACGGTCGATACCGATGCCCTCACCCGCCGTTGGCGGCATGCCGTACTCCAGCGCACGAACGAAGTCGGCGTCGTAGTGCATGGCTTCGTCGTCGCCGGCGTCCTTGTCGGCCACCTGGGCCATGAAGCGCTCGGCCTGGTCTTCCGCGTCATTCAACTCGGAGTAGGCGTTGGCGATTTCACGACCACCGATGAACAGCTCGAAACGGTCGGTGACGTTCGGGTTCTCGTCGTTACGACGGGCCAGCGGCGACACTTCGAACGGGTACTGGGTAATGAAGTGCGGCTGCTCCAGCTTGTGCTCGACCAGTTCTTCGAAAATCATCACTTGCAGCTTGCCCAGACCTTCGAAGCCCAGCACCTTGGCCCCGGCTTTCTTGGCGATGGCGCGAGCCTTGTCGATGTCGTTCAGGTCGTCAGCGGTCAGCTCAGGGTTGTACTTGAGGATCGAGTCGAAAACCGACAGACGCACGAACGGCTCGCCGAAGTGGAACACCTTGTCGCCGTATGGCACGTCGGTGCTGCCCAGAACCAGCTGCGCCAGTTCGCGGAACAGCTCTTCGGTCAGGTCCATGTTGTCTTCGTAGTCGGCGTAGGCCTGGTAGAACTCCAACATGGTGAATTCAGGGTTGTGACGAGTCGAAACGCCTTCGTTGCGGAAGTTGCGGTTGATCTCGAACACTTTCTCAAACCCGCCAACAACAAGGCGCTTGAGGTACAGCTCCGGCGCGATACGCAGGAACATGCCCATGTCCAGCGCATTGTGGTGGGTTTCGAACGGCTTGGCTGCCGCGCCGCCAGGAATGGTCTGCAGCATCGGCGTTTCCACTTCCAGGAAGTCACGCTTCATCAGGAAGCTGCGGATGTGCGCGATGACTTGCGAACGCACGCGGAAAGTCTGGCGCACGTCTTCGTTGACGATCAGGTCAACGTAGCGCTGGCGGTAGCGCTGTTCGGTGTCGGTCAGGCCGTGGTGCTTGTCCGGCAGTGGGCGCAGGGATTTGGTCAGCAGGCGCACGTTGGTCATTTCAACGTACAGGTCGCCCTTGCCGGAACGGGCCAGGGTGCCAACGGCTGCAATGATGTCGCCCATGTCCCAGGTTTTCACCGCGGCCAGGGTTTCTTCGGACAGGGTCTTGCGGTTGACGTAGACCTGGATGCGCCCGGTCATGTCCTGGATCACCATGAACGAGCCACGGTTGAGCATGATGCGACCGGCAACCTTGACCGGGATCGCAGCCTCTGCCAGCTCTTCCTTGGTCTTGTCCGCGTACTGTTTCTGCAGTTGCTCGCAGTAGTTTTCGCGGCGGAAGTCGTTCGGGAAGGCATTGCCCTTGGCGCGCTCGGCAGCAAGCTTTTCCTTGCGCAGGGCGATCAGGGAGTTTTCTTCCTGTTGCAGGGCTTGCGGGTCGAGTTCTAGGTCGCTCATGTCTTTAAATATTCCATCTGGTTCGTTGTCCCCAGCCTGCGGCTGGGGATCGCGGGCAAGCCCGCTCCTACAAGGATCGCGCTGAGTCAGCCGATCCTGTATTGCATTGCTTACAGCCCGGACTTCAGGCTCGCTTCCAGGTATTCGTCGATGTCGCCATCGAGCACCTTGTCACAGTCGCTGCGTTCGATGTTGGTGCGCAGATCCTTGATCCGCGAGGCATCGAGCACGTACGAACGGATCTGATGACCCCAGCCGATATCGGACTTGGTGTCTTCCAGCGCCTGGGACGCCGCGTTGCGCTTCTGTATTTCCTGCTCGTACAACCTGGCCCGCAGCATTTTCATGGCGGTGTCTTTGTTGGCGTGCTGGGAACGTTCGTTCTGGCAGCTGACCACGGTGTTGGTCGGTACGTGGGTGATACGTACGGCCGAGTCGGTGGTGTTTACGTGCTGACCACCGGCACCGGAGGAGCGATAGGTGTCGATCCGCAAGTCTGCCGGGTTGATTTCGATTTCCACCTTGTCATCGATCTCTGGCGAGACGAACACCGCGGAGAACGAGGTGTGGCGACGGTTGCCGGAGTCGAACGGGCTCTTGCGCACCAGACGGTGCACGCCGATCTCGGTCCGCAACCAGCCAAACGCGTATTCGCCCTTGATGTGCACGGTCGCGCCCTTGATCCCGGCGACTTCACCGGCCGACAGTTCCATGATGGTCGCGTCGAAACCGCGTTTGTCGGCCCAGCGCAGGTACATGCGCAGCAGGATGTTGGCCCAGTCCTGGGCTTCGGTGCCGCCGGAACCGGCCTGGATGTCCAGGTAGGCGTTGTTCGGGTCCATTTCGTGGCTGAACATGCGGCGGAATTCCAGCTTGGCCAGACTTTCCTCGAGACGGGCCAGCTCGGCGACGACATCGCCCACTGCGCCTTCGTCGTTCTCTTCAACGGCCATGTCCAGCAGGTCGCGGCAATCGGCCAGACCCGTGTTCAGCTCGTCGAGTGTATCGACGATCTGCGCCAGCGCAGCGCGCTCGCGGCCCAGTTCCTGGGCGTATTCAGGTTTGTTCCAGACACTCGGATCTTCAAGCTCGCGATTGACCTCGGTCAGACGCTCATGCTTTTGATCGTAGTCAAAGATACCCCCGAATAGTTTCGGAGCGCTCGGACAGGTCCTTGATGGTGTTCAGGATCGGGTTGATTTCCATGACGGGCAGCACTCGTTGGCGAACTTTTGAAAGCCGGCGAGTATACCGGGAAACGGTCGGTAACGGCAGTCCGCTTGGCCGAAAAGGCACGCCCTGTAGGAGCGAGCCCTGCTCGCGATGGTCGTTAACGATGACGCGTAAAACCAGATGCCCAACTGCGCCTTTGGCTTTTTCGCGAGCAGGCTCGCTCCTACAGGGGGATACGGTTTATTCGACCCCCACCTGATTACGCCCATTGTTCTTCGCCGAATACAGCCCCTTGTCCGCCGCCAGGATCAGGTCTCGGCAATTGCTGCCCGCTTTCGGGGTGATGGTCGACAGGCCGATGCTGATGGTCAGGCTCGAACCTTCGGTGGGCGAGTTATGCGGGATCTTCAGGGCTGCCACGGTCTGGCGCAGCTTCTCGGCCACCAGCCGTGCACCGCCCTGGGAAGTGTTGGGCAGTACCAGGGCAAACTCCTCGCCGCCGTAACGGGCCGGTAGGTCCGAAGGCCGGGCACTGGCATCCTTGATCGCCGTGGCAACCTTGCGCAGGGCTTCATCGCCTTCCAGGTGGCCGAAACTGTCGTTGTAGGCCTTGAAGTAGTCGACGTCGATCATCAGCAACGACAACTGGCTCTGCTCACGCAGCGAACGGCGCCATTCCAGCTCCATGTATTCATCGAAGTGCCGACGGTTCGACAACCCGGTCAGGCCGTCGGAATTCATCAGGCGTTGCAGCACCAGGTTGGTGTCGAGCAACTGCTGCTGGCTGACCCGTAACGCGCGGTACGCCGCGTCCCGTTGCAGCAGGGTCATGTAGGAGCGCGAGTGATAGCGGATGCGTGCAACCAGCTCAATGTTGTCCGGCAGCTTGACCAGATAATCGTTGGCTCCGGCCGCAAAGGCCGCGCTCTTGATCAACGGATCCTCCTTGGTCGACAGGACGATGATCGGAATGTCCTTGGTCGCCGGGTGATTGCGGTATTCACGTACCAGGCTCAGGCCGTCAAGGCCGGGCATCACCAAATCCTGCAGGATCACTGTCGGCTTGATGCGCACCGCGTGGGCGATGGCCTGGTGCGGGTCGGCGCAGAAGTGGAAATCGATATTCTCTTCGTTCGCCAGGCCGCGGCGCACGGCTTCGCCGATCATGGCCTGATCGTCCACCAGCAACACCATGGCGGCGTTTTCGTCGGTCTTGAAGTCGTCGAGCTGTAATTCAGTCATGTGCGGTCACCTGAGTACTACCTGAGCCAGGAATGAGGAAAAAGGTGCTCATTTGGCGAAAATCTCCAGCAATCGTGGCGCTATCTTGTCCAGCGGGCGAATTTCCACGGCAGCGTCGATGGCCGCGGCCGCCTTCGGCATGCCGTACACCGCACTGCTGTTTTGGTCTTGTGCGATGGTCAGGAAGCCCTGTTGGCGCATGAGTTTAAGCCCCTGGGCACCATCACGCCCCATGCCGGTGAGCAAAACCCCCACGGCGTCACCGTTCCAGTAACTGGCCACGCTCTCGAAGAACACATCGATGGAGGGCCGGTAGATCTCGTTGACCGGTTCGGCGGTGTAGGCCAGCGTGCCGTTTTTCAGCAAGCGAATATGGTGATTGGTGCCGGCCAGCATTACCGTGCCGCTTTGCGGCGGCTCGCCGTTCTCGGCCAGGCGCACATTGAGGCCGCTGGCGCTGCTGAGCCATTCAGCCATGCCGGCAGCAAACACCTGGTCAACGTGCTGCACCAGCACGATGGCCGGAGAGAAATCACGCGGCAGCCCTTTGAGCAAGACTTCCAGCGCTGCCGGCCCACCGGCGGATGAGCCAATGGCGATCAGGCTCTGGCGTGAGCCCGAACTGCGCAACGGTGCCAGCGCCGGGCGCGGGCGGTTGCCCTTGTCACCGATCAGCCAGACGATGTTCAAGATCTTGCGCAACAACGGCGCGGCCGCTTCCTGGGCATTGCCGACACCAAGGGTCGGGGTGTCAACCACGTCCAGCGCGCCGTGGCCCATGGCCTCGAACACACGATGCACGTTCTGCTCACGATCCACGGTGACGATGACGATGGCACATGGGGTCTCGGCCATTATCCGCCGCGTGGCCTCGACGCCATCCATCACCGGCATGATCAGGTCCATCAGAATCAGGTCCGGCGTGTCCAGCGCGCACTGGCGCACCGCCTCGGCGCCATTGCCGGCGACCCAGATCACCTCGTGTGTCGGCTCGAATGCCAGGGCGCGGCGCAGGGCCTCCACCGCCATGGGCATGTCATTGACGATTGCGATCCTCATGCCCGCGCTCCTCCGATGAGCTCGACCACCGCATCGAGCAAGGCGTCGTCATGAAAACTGGCCTTGGCTAGATAATAGTCGGCCCCGGCATCCAGTCCACGGCGCCGGTCCTCTTCGCGATCCTTGTAGGACACCACCATCACCGGCAGCGATTGCAGGCGACTGTCCCGACGCAGCAGCGTGACCAGTTCGATGCCGTCCATGCGCGGCATATCGATGTCGGTGATCAGCAGATCGAAATCCTCCGAACGCAGCGCGTTCCAGCCGTCCATGCCGTCCACCGCAACCGCCACGTCGTATCCGCGATGGAGCAACAGCTTGCGCTGCAACTCACGCACGGTCAGGGAATCATCCACCACCAGAATTCGTTTGCGGGCCGCCTCGACCACCTGATTGCTGTGGCGGGCAATGCGCTCCAGACGCCCCGTGTTGAGCAATTTATCCACCGAACGCAGCATGTCTTCGACATCGACGATCAGCACCACCGAACCGTCGTCGAGCAGGGCCCCGGCGGAAATGTCCTGCACCTTGCCCAGACGCTCATCCAGCGGCAACACCACCAATGTCCGCTCACCGATAAACCGTTCCACTGCCACGCCGTAGATCGCATCGCGCTCGCGAATCACCACGACTTTCAGGGTTTGCCCGCTGTTCTGACTGGCCGGACGCTGCAGCAACTGACTGGCCGCCACCAGGCCGACATGCCGGCCTTCGTGCCAGAAATGCTGGCGGCCTTCGACCTGCACGATATCCGCCGGCTCCAGGTCGCACATGCGCTCGATATGCGCCAGCGGGAAGGCATAGGCTTCGTCGCCGACTTCCACCACGAGGCTGCGCACCACCGACAGGGTCAGCGGTACCTCAAGGTGGAAACGACTGCCCTCGCCCGCCGTCTGCTCCAGCACCACCGCGCCGCGCAACTGCCGGACCATGTGCTGCACCGCATCCAGGCCGACGCCGCGACCGGACACCTCGGTGACCGTGTCGCGCAAACTGAAACCGGGCAGGAACAGGAACGTCAGCAGCTCTTCTTCGCTCAACTGCGCGGCGGTTTGCGCGGGCGACAAACTACGTTCAACGATGCTGCGACGGACCTTTTCCAGGTCCACGCCGTTACCGTCATCGCTCAATTCCAGCACCAGCAGGCCGGCCTGATGCGAAGCGCGCAGGCGAATCAAACCTTCCGCCGGCTTGCCCGCCAGCAGGCGCTGTTCCGGGGTTTCGATGCCGTGGTCGACCGCATTGCGCAACAAGTGAGTCAGCGGCGCTTCGAGCTTTTCCAGCACGTCGCGATCAACCTGAGTCTTCTCGCCTTCAATCTCCAGTCGCACCTGTTTGCCCAGATCGCGCCCCAGATCACGGACCATACGCACCTGACCGGTCAGCACATCGGCAAACGGCCGCATGCGACAGGCCAGCGCCGTGTCGTACAACACCTGTGCCCGCTGGCTGGCATGCCAGGCGAACTCATCGAGTTCGGTGTTCTTTTCCACGAGCAGTTGCTGGGATTGCGCGAGCAAGCGGCGCGCATCCTCAAGGGTTTCCCGGGCCTCCAGGCTCAAGGCATGATCCTTGAGATGCACGTTGAGACTCTCCAGTGCACGCAGGCTGTTGCTCTGCATGCGCTTGAGGCGCTGCATGGTCGCAAGGTGCGGTTTGAGCCGCAGGGTTTCCACCAGGGATTTGCTCGACAGATCGAGCAGGCTGTTCAGGCGTTCGGCGGTGACACGCAGCACGCGTTCGCCGTTTTCGGTGGTGCGTGTGATCTTGCGCGGGGCTGGCGCCGATGGCTGTTCGTCGGCAGGCGCCAACGACTCGACCTTGGGCGCGGGTGCTTCGAGTTGAAGTTCGGCCATCACCGGTTCTGCTGGCGCAATCAACGGCACCGTCGGGTCCAGTAACCGCGCCATCAATGCCACATAAGCGTCGATGTCCGCGTCCCCCGGCGTGCTGCCTGGCGTGGCAATGCGCATCAGCAAATCGGTGCCTTGCAACAACGCATCGATGTGCCCGGGACGCAGCACCAGGCGCCCTTCCTGGGCACTGACCAGGCAATCTTCCATCACATGGGCAACGCTGACCCCGGCATCGACGCCAACGATCCGCGCCGCCCCCTTGAGTGAGTGCGCCGCACGCATGCACGATTCAAGTTGATCGGCCAGGCTCGGGTCGCGCTCAAGCGCCAGCAGGCCGACACTCAAGACCAGGGTCTGGGCTTCGGCCTCCAGGCTGAACAACTCCAGCAAAGAGGCGTCGCGCATTTGCTCGGGGGTCATGTGAGGCTCCGGGTCACGGCGGACAGCAGCTGCTCTTCATCCAGCCAACGCAGGCTGCGACCTTTGAATTGCAACACGCCACGGGTGTATTTGGCGCTGGCCTGCGCACCCGGGCGCGATGCGGTATCGAGGACGTGCTCGTCGATGGCGTGAATCCCGTCGACTTCGTCCACCGGCACCACCACTGATCCGCCGTGGGCCGCGATGATCAGCATGCGCGGCATGACCCGCGTGCCGGGTGCGACGTTGCTGGTGCCGTCGAGGCCGAGCAGCTCCACCAGTGACAGACAGGCAACCAACGCGCCGCGCACATTCGCTACGCCGAGCAAGGCCCGGGAGCGCTGGTGCGGCAAGGAGTGAATCGCCTGCAGCGGCGCCACCTCGACCAGATTGCGCGTGGCCAGGCCCAGCCATTCTTCACCCAGACGGAACATCAACAACGAGCGGGTTTTCACCTCGCTCTCGACCGTGACGGACACTGGCCCGCGATCCTCCTGCTGCAACGCATAGCGATCGAGCAAGCGTGTGGCGGCCGCCGAATACACCGCACAATTGCGGCAATGAACATGTTCGGCCAGCAACGGGCAGGACTTGTCACCGTGGATACCAATACGGTTCCAGCAGTCGTCGATGGCCTGGGCATCCCGGGTGACACTAAAGGTGTCGGTGGCGATCATCGTTTACGCTCACTGTCGGCGGCGCGCTCGCTGCGGGCGGCACGCTGCTGCAATCGTCTGGCCCCCGTCGCGTCGCCCTGGGCCTGCAGCAATGCGGCCAAGTGCATCAACGCATCGGGATGTTGCGGTTCGAGGTACAACGCCTTGCGATAAAAGCCCTGGGCTTCGAGGACGTTTCCGGCGACATCGCTGAGCAGTCCCAGCCAATAGAACACCTGGGCTACCGGTTCATGACCGCGCAAATAGTTTTCACAAGCGGCCCTCGCCTCGGCGCTTTTGCCTTCATCGGCCAGCGCGGCGATGTTCGCCAGCAGCACGGCCGTATCGGTGCCAGACGTTTTCGGCGCAGAAGCCAGCGGAACAACACTGGCAAATGGGCGACTGCGCACTGGCGCAGGCGGTGGGTTGCGTAGCGGTTGCGGCACAGGCAATGGTGCTGGAACGAATGCCGGCAAGGGTTCGAAGTCCGGAGTCCCCTGTCGACTGAACGCGAAGGACTGTGCGATACCGATCGAACGCATCCCCAAACGCCCCAGCAGACTGCCTTCGGCCGGACCGATAAACAGCACGCCGTCAACGTGGGTCAGGCATTTGAGCACTTCGAAGACTTGCTTCTGGGTCGGCTGGTCGAAATAGATCAGCAGGTTGCGACAAAACACGAAATCGAATGGCGGTTCGCCGGCCAGTAACGCCGGATCCAGCAGATTGCCGACCTGCAAGCGCACTTGCTCCTGCACACACGGGTTCAGGCGATAGCCGTCACCCTCGGCAATGAAATGGCGGTCGCGAAACGCAATGTCGTCGCCCCGAAAGGAATTCCTGCCGTACAAGGCGCGCCCGGCTTTTTCCACCGACAGCGGGCTGACGTCCATGCCGTCGACCTTGAACTGGTGCGGCTTGAGCCCGGCATCGAGCAATGCCATGGCGATCGAGTAGGGTTCCTCGCCAGTGGAACACGGCAGGCTGAGGATCCGCAGCGCACGCAGATTGTTGATTTCAGCCAGACGTTTGCTCGCCAGTTTCGCCAGGGTGGCGAAGGATTCCGGATAACGGAAGAACCAGGTTTCCGGAACGATCACCGCTTCGATCAACGCCTGCTGTTCGTCCCGCGAGCCCTGCAAGGTGCGCCAATACTCATCGGCCGAGGGTGCTTGCGCCGCAATGCTGCGCTGGCGCACCGCTCGCTCGATGATTGCCGGCCCCACGGAAGTCACGTCGAGTCCGATACGCTCCTTGAGGAAGTCGAAAAAACGCTGATCGCTGTTCATGGCCGCTCCTCCAACAGCGCCGGATCCAGTGGCGGCGAGGGGAACAACAAGGCGCGAACCTGTTCGTCCAGCAGATCGCAGACCCGTACCCATTGCAGCAAGCCCTGCTCGTCCTTGCGCACCGGCCCCAAGTAAGGCGCCTGGCGATTGTCCAGACCGTAGGGCTGAAAATCCGCCGGATCGCAGCGCAAGGTGTCGGTCGCCTGTTCCAGAATCAATCCGAGCAGCTGTGATTCGGTAGTTTCATCCGGGCGATAGTTGACCAGCACCAGTCGCGTGCTGGTACGGGCCTGCGCAGGCGTACCAAACGTCAGTGCGCTCAAGTCGATCACCGGCACCACGGCGCCCCGATAGGCGAACACCCCGGCGACCCAGACGGGTGCATGGGGAATGGGCTTCAAGGGCAGGCGCGGCAGCACTTCCGTCACCTCGATGGCTTGCAACGCATAGCGCTCGCTGCCGATGCGGAACACCAGAAACAATGCATGCAGCGCCTGCTTCACGGCAGAGCGTTTGGCCGAGATTTCGCTCATCAGACTTTGAATCGCGAAACGCCGCTGCGCAGCCCGACGGCCACCTGGCTCAGCTCATCGATGGCGAAACTGGCCTGACGCAGAGACTCGACGGTCTGGCTGCTGGCATCGCCCAACTGCACCAGCGCGTGGTTGATCTGCTCGGCGCCGGTGGCCTGGGCCTGCATGCCTTCGTTGACCATCAGCACCCGCGGCGCCAGCGCCTGAACCTGATGGATGATCTGCGACAACTGCTCGCCGACTTGCTGCACCTCGGACATGCCGCGACGCACTTCCTCGGAGAACTTGTCCATGCCCATGACCCCGGCCGATACCGCCGACTGGATCTCGCGAACCATCTGCTCGATGTCGTAGGTGGCCACCGCCGTCTGGTCCGCCAGACGCCGCACTTCGGTGGCGACCACGGCAAAACCGCGTCCGTATTCCCCGGCCTTCTCGGCCTCGATGGCGGCGTTGAGCGACAACAGGTTGGTCTGGTCGGCGACCTTGACGATGGTCACCACCACCTGATTGATGTTGCCGGCCTTCTCGTTGAGGATCGCCAGTTTGGCGTTGACCAGATCGGCTGCGCCCATCACCGAGTGCATGGTTTCCTCCATGCGTGCCAGGCCCTGCTGGCCGGAACCGGCGGCTACGGAAGCCTGATCGGCGGCGGTGGAAACCTCGGTCATGGTGCGCACCAGATCCCGGGAAGTGGCGGCGATTTCACGGGAAGTCGCACCGATTTCCGTGGTGGTGGCGGCAGTTTCGGTGGCGGTGGCTTGTTGCTGCTTGGACGTCGCGGCGATCTCGGTCACCGACGTGGTCACCTGCACCGACGAACGCTGGGCCTGGGACACCAGGGATGTGAGCTCGGTCATCATGTCGTTGAAGCCGGTCTCTACCGCGCCGAATTCGTCCTTGCGCTCCAGATTCAGGCGGCTGCTGAGGTCACCAGTGCGCATGATTTCGAGGATTTTCACGATGCGGTTCATCGGCGCCATGATGGCGCGCATCAGCAACAGGCCACAGAGGGCGGCGGCCAGCACCGCGATCGCCAGGGAAATGCCCATGATGACTTTGGCGGTGAGCACCGCATCATCAATGGCCGCGATTTCTCTGTCCGCCACAGTCTTGTTATGACGCAGGATGTCATTGACCTTCATCCGACCCGCTATCCAGCTCGGGGTCAGTTCACCTTTGAACACGTTGACGGCTTCGGCGTTCTGGTTGCGTTTATACAACTCGATCACCTCGGCCAGAATCCTATGGTAGTCCTCATGAAGTTTTTCGAAGGCTGCGTAATCAACCCTGTCTTCTTCGTCGGTAATCGTTGCACGGTAGAGGTCCATCTGCTCTTTCAACCGCTCAGCGAAGCCCTTGAAGTTCTCGGCATCCTCGGCACTGAAGCTCTGCCCTTCCTCCAGGCCGAGCATGGCCTGTATGCGTACATAACTGTCGGACCACGCGCCACGAATCATCGAACTGTAATACAACCCTGGCAGAGCGTCCTCACGCACGCTGGCCTCACTGTTTTCGATCGTCAACAGCCGGGAATACGAGACGACCACCATCAGCAACATGATGGCGACAATTACCGCAAAGCTCGCCAAAATGCGTTGGCGCAACGTCCAGTTCTTCACAGTCAATCCTCGAGGCCGGTTCGAAATGCGGGGAGTATAGCCGAGGGCGGTGTTTCATTTATAAGACGGATGCGCGCCACTTCGCATCCCGTTGAAAAAAGGCGGGATGGGCTCAGGGTTGGGACTGTCCGTTAATTGGGGGGATAGGTGATAGGGGTGATTCGGTAGAAAGGGGCGGTGGAATGGTCATTGGGAGATTGAGTACTGCTTGAAAGATCAAAAGATCGCAGCCTGCGGCAGCTCCTACAAGTGAACACCGATCCAATGTAGGAGCTGCCGCAGGCTGCGATCTTTACAGGGCCTTACAGAGAGGCCTGGCGAACCTGCTTCTCAAGCTCGGCTTTCAGCCCCGGCTCCAGCTTGAGCTGCCGCGCCAGCTCGTCGAGATAGGCCTTCTCCATGAAGTTTTCCTCATCCACCATCATCACGCTGGCGATGTACATCTCGGCGGCGATTTCCGGGGTGCGGGCGGCACGGGCGACATCGCTCGGGTCCAGCGGCTTGTTGAGCTCGGCGTGCAGCCAGTGCTGCAGTTCCTGATCGCTGTCGAGCCGGGTGAATTCGCCTTCGATCAAGGCACGCTCACGCTCATCGACATGACCGTCAGCCTTGGCCGCAGCCACCAGCGCCTTGAGAATCGCCTGGCTGTGCAACTCGACTTGCGCGGCCGGTACGCGGTCCAGGGTTTGCGGCTCTGTACCGGCTGCACCGCCCTGCTGTGCCTGCCAGTTGCCGTAGGCTTTATAGGCCAGCACGCCCAATGCGGCGAGACCGCCGTAGACCGCGACCTTGCCCCCGACTTTACGGGCCTTTTTGCTGCCGAGCAGCAAGCCCATGGCGCCCGCCGCCAATGCCCCGCCACTCGCGCCGGAGAGCAAACTGCCGAGGGCACCGGATCCACCGCTCACGCCCTTTTGCTGCGAGCTACCGCCCTTGTTCTGCAACAGGTCCTGGCCGGACTTGAGTAGTTGATCGAGCAATCCACGGGTGTTCATCTGCCGCCTCCACAAGACGTTTAACCTGAAAACAAGGCCACCAGCCTAGATTGAAAGTGCCTACGCCCCGTGCGCGAGAGTACTTCCAGATGTTGCATCGCCAAGGCACCCGGCGCTGCCCATCGAAAAAAAAGATATACACTCCAACAAATCGATAAAAACAGCCCACCGGGTGCTTTCCCATGATGACCTTGCGTCAGATCCGTCATTTCATCGCCGTGGCCGAGACTGGCTCTATCTCCGCCGCCGCACAAACCGCGTTCATTTCCCAGTCGACCCTGACCCTGGCGATCCAGCAACTGGAAGAGGAAATCGGCGTCAGCCTGTTCAGCCGCCATGCCAAGGGCATGACCCTGACCCACCAGGGCCATCAATTCCTGCGTCAGGCGCACTTGATCCTGGCCACGGTGGATAACGCCAAGCGCAGCCTGCAACAGAGCACCGATCAGGTCGCCGGACAGTTGATCGTCGGCGTGACCAGCCTGGTGGCCGGTTATTACCTGGCGGATTTGCTCACCCGCTTCCAGCGCGCCTACCCCAACGTGGAAATCCGCGTGATGGAGGATGAGCGCCCCTACATCGAGCATTTGCTGGTCAGCGGCGAGATCGATGTCGGCGTACTGATCCTGTCCAACCTCGAAGACCGCCACGCCTTGCAGACCGAAGTGCTGACCCACTCACCGCACCGGCTATGGCTGCCGGCCCAGCACCCGTTGCTGGAACACGACAGCATCAACCTCGCCGACGTGGCCCGCGAGCCTTTGATTCAACTGAACGTCGATGAAATGGACCGCAACGCCCAGCGCATGTGGTCAGCAGCCTCACTGCAACCGCGCATCACCCTGCGCACGGCTTCGACCGAAGCGGTGCGCAGCCTGGTGGCCGCCGGATTGGGCGTGTCGATCCAGCCCGACATGACCTATCGCCCGTGGTCACTGGAGGGCGACATCATCGAAGCGCGGCCGATTGCCGACCTCAGCCAGACCCTGGATGTCGGCCTGGCGTGGCGTCGCGGCACCGCGCGGCCGGCGCTGGTGGACCCGTTTCTCACGGTCGCCCGCGAACAACCCCACGGCGGTCGCAAGCCATCTATTTAATCGAACGCCACCTTCAGTATTTAGTATTTGTTGTCCTCGGGTCCGCGAACTAGTCTTGTTGCATCTAATAAAGACGGCCGGGCCCCAGCCACTGGGAGCGCTGCCATGTCTACACAAGAAGCCACACAAAAAACGAGAACCCGAAAAATGGCTGGCGCGCAGACCCCGTTGTTCACCGCATTGTTGATCGATGGTGAATTAGTCGCCGGTCAAGGCTGCGTCGAGCCGATTCTCAACCCCGCCACCGGGGAAGTCCTGACCCGGATCGCCGAAGCCAGCACCGAGCAAGTCGAAGCCGCGATCCTCGCCGCCCACCGAGCCTTTGCCGGTTGGTCACGCACCACGCCACAACAGCGTTCGAACCTGTTGCTGGAGATCGCCAACGCCATCGAAAAAAATGCCGACCTGCTGGCCCGCCTAGAATCCATGAACTGCGGCAAGCCGTTGCACCTGGCCCGTCAGGATGACCTGAATGCCACGGTCGACGTGTTCCGCTTCTTCGCCGGTGCCGTGCGTTGCCAGACCGGCCAGCTCAGCGGCGAATACCTGCCGGGCTACACCAGCATGGTCCGGCGCGATCCTATCGGGGTCGTGGCGTCGATTGCGCCGTGGAACTACCCGATCATGATGGCCGCGTGGAAAATCGCCCCGGCCCTCGCCGCCGGCAACACCCTGGTGTTCAAGCCGTCGGAACACACGCCGCTGTCGATCCTCGCCCTGGCGCCAGCGCTGGCCGAGATCCTGCCACGGGGGGTGATCAACATCGTTTGCGGTGGCGGCGAAGGTGTCGGCAGCCACCTGGTGAATCACCCTAAAGTGCGCATGGTGTCGCTGACCGGCGATATCGTCACTGGCCAGAAAATTCTTCAAGCCGCCGCCAAAACCCTCAAACGTACCCACCTCGAACTCGGCGGCAAGGCCCCGGTGATCGTCTGCAACGATGCCGACATTCAGGCCGTGGTCGAAGGCGTGCGCACCTACGGCTATTACAACGCAGGCCAGGATTGTACCGCTGCCTGCCGCATTTATGCCCAAGCCGGGATTCATGACCGTTTGGTGGCCGAACTCGGCGCGGCCGTCAGCAGCCTGCGCTTCGCCGGCAAACGCGACGCCGACAATGAAATCGGCCCGCTGATCAGCACCCGCCAGCGCGACCGCGTGGCCAGTTTTGTCGAACGCGCCCTCGGCCAGCCGCACATCGAGCGGGTGACCGGCGCAGCCGTGCATTCCGGCGCCGGCTTCTATTACCAGCCGACCCTGTTGGCCGGCTGCAAGCAAGGCGATGAAATCGTCCAGCGCGAAGTGTTCGGGCCGGTGGTCACCGTGACTCGCTTCGATGAACTGGAACAAGCGGTGGACTGGGCCAACGATTCGGAATACGGCCTGGCCTCGTCGGTCTGGACCCAGAACCTCGACAAGGCCATGCAGGTCGCGGCGCGCTTGCAGTACGGCTGCACCTGGATCAACAGCCACTTCATGCTGGTCAGCGAAATGCCCCATGGCGGCCTGAAACGTTCGGGCTACGGCAAAGACCTGTCCAGCGATTCGCTTCAGGACTACAGCGTGGTACGGCACATCATGGCCCGCCATGGCGAGCATCTCTGACTACGCTAATAACAAGCCACCAACGGCATGCTTCACCACGTTCAAAACACTGCCCCGACCATAATTAAAGAAGAGGGAATTCCCATGTTCGTGCACAAGACCGCACTGCTCAGTGCAATCACCACCGCGCTGCTGGCCAGCGCCAGTGTCCAGGCCGCCGAGCCGCTCAAAGCTGTCGGGGCTGGCGAGGGTCAACTGGATATTGTGGCCTGGCCCGGCTACATCGAACGTGGCGAGAGCGACAAGGCCTACGACTGGGTGACCGGTTTCGAGAAGGAAACCGGCTGCAAGGTCAACGTCAAGACCGCCGCCACCTCCGATGAAATGGTCAGCCTGATGGCCAAGGGCGGTTACGACCTGGTCACTGCGTCGGGCGACGCGTCCCTGCGCCTGATCGTCGGCAAGCGTGTGCAGCCGATCAACACCGCGTTGATCCCGAACTGGAAAAACCTCGACCCGCGCCTCAAGGATGGACCGTGGTACGTGGTCAACAAGCAGACCTACGGCGCCCCGTATCAGTGGGGTCCGAACGTGTTGATGTACAACACCAACGTGTTCAAGACCCCGCCCACCAGCTGGGGCGTGCTGTTCAATGCGGAAAACCTGCCGGACGGCAAGCCGAACAAGGGCCGCGTGCAGGCCTATGACGGCCCGATCTACATCGCCGACGCGGCGCTGTACCTGAAGACCGCCAAGCCGGAACTGGGCATCCAGAACCCCTACGAACTGACCGAAGCCCAATACAAGGCCGTGCTCGACCTGCTGCGCGCCCAGCAGCCGTTGATCCACCGCTACTGGCACGACACCACTGTACAAATGAGCGACTTCAAGAACGAAGGCGTGGTTGCCTCCGGTGCCTGGCCGTATCAGGTCAACGGCCTGATGAACGAGAAGCAGCCAATTGCCTCGACCATTCCGAAAGAAGGCGCCACCGGTTGGGCCGACACCACCATGATGCACGCCGAGGCCAAGCACCCGAACTGCGCCTACAAGTGGATGGACTGGTCGCTGCAACCGAAAGTCCAGGGTGACGTAGCGGCGTGGTTCGGCTCGCTGCCAGCGGTTCCGGCGGCGTGCAAGGAGAGCGAACTGCTCGGCGCCGAAGGCTGCAAGACCAACGGATTCGACCAGTTCGACAAGATCGCCTTCTGGAAAACCCCGCAAGCTGAAGGCGGCAAGTTCGTACCGTACAGCCGCTGGACCCAGGACTACATCGCGATCATGGGCGGTCGTTGATCCCCTAACCAGATCAAAAGATCGCAGCCTTCGGCAGCTCCTACGCCGATCGCATGCACCGCAAATGTGGCGCCCTATGCAAAATCTGTAGGAGCTGCCGCAGGCTGCGATCTTTCCACGGCACACCCGATTCAATTGATAGAAAGCGCGCCTTTTTGGAGCACCGCACCATGACGCTTGCAGTCCAGTTCACCAACGTTTCCCGTCAGTTCGGCGAAGTGAAAGCCGTTGACCGGGTTTCCATCGACATCCAGGACGGCGAGTTTTTCTCCATGCTGGGGCCTTCCGGCTCGGGCAAAACCACCTGCTTGCGCCTGATCGCCGGTTTTGAACAACCGAGCGCAGGCTCCATCCGGATTCATGGCGAAGAGGCCGCCGGCCTGCCGCCGTACCAGCGTGACGTGAACACCGTGTTCCAGGATTACGCGCTGTTCCCGCACATGAACGTTCGCGACAACGTCGCCTACGGCTTGAAGGTTAAAGGCACCGGCAAGGCTGAACGCCTCAAGCGCGCCGAAGAATCCCTGGAGATGGTCGCCCTCGGCGGCTACGGCGAGCGTAAGCCGGTGCAGCTCTCCGGTGGTCAGCGCCAGCGTGTGGCCCTCGCCCGCGCTTTGGTCAACCGTCCACGGGTGCTGCTGCTCGACGAACCCCTCGGTGCACTCGACCTGAAACTGCGCGAGCAAATGCAGGGCGAGTTGAAGAAGCTGCAACGCCAGCTCGGCATCACCTTCATTTTCGTCACCCACGACCAGACCGAAGCACTGTCGATGTCCGACCGCGTGGCCGTGTTCAACAAGGGCCGCATCGAACAAGTCGATAGTCCGCGCAACCTGTACATGAAACCGGCCACCACCTTCGTGGCGGAATTCGTTGGCACTTCCAACGTGATTCGCGGCGACCTGGCCAGGCAGCTCAGTGGCAACCCGCAGCCGTTCTCGATTCGCCCGGAGCATGTGCGTTTCGCCGAAGGCCCGCTGGCCAGCCACGAAATCGAAGTCTCCGGCTTGCTCCACGATATCCAGTACCAGGGCAGCGCCACCCGCTATGAGCTGAAACTGGAAAACGGCCAGACCCTGAACATCAGCCAGGCCAACAACCAATGGCAGGACACCAGCGCACAACACCAGACCGGCCAACGCATCAGTGCACGCTGGGCGCGTGAAGCCATGATTGCATTGCACGACACCGTTGCGGGCGGGGTGTGACATGAACACCCTGGCTATCTCCCAAACCCAGTCGGGCGGCTCGCCGTTGCGCCGGTTCTCCAACCTGCTGTATCGCCGGCCAAACCTATACCTGTCGATGCTGCTGGTGCCACCGCTGCTGTGGTTCGGCGCGATCTACCTGGGCTCGTTGCTGGTGCTGCTGTGGCAGGGTTTCTACACCTTCGATGACTTCACCATGGCGGTCACCCCTGACCTGACCCTGGCCAACTTCACCGCGCTGTTCCAGCCGTCGAACTTCGACATCATCCTGCGCACCCTGGGCATGGCGATTGTCGTGTCGATGGCCAGCGCCGTCGTCGCGTTCCCGATTGCCTACTACATGGCGCGCTACACCACGGGCAAGACCAAGGCGTTTTTCTACATCGCGGTGATGATGCCGATGTGGGCCAGTTACATCGTCAAGGCGTACGCCTGGACGCTGCTGCTGGCCAAGGGTGGCGTGGCGCAGTGGTTCGTGCAGCACTTGGGGCTGGAACCGGTTCTGCAATTGGTGCTGGGCATTCCGGGCGTTGGCGGCAGCACCTTGTCGACCTCGCATCTGGGGCGCTTCATGGTATTCGTCTACATCTGGTTGCCGTTCATGATCCTGCCGATCCAGGCCTCGCTGGAGCGCCTGCCGCCGTCGCTGCTGCAAGCCTCCGCCGACCTCGGCGCCAAGCCACGCCAGACCTTCACGCAAGTGATCCTGCCGCTGTCGATCCCGGGCATTGCCGCAGGCTCGATCTTCACCTTCTCGCTGACCCTGGGCGACTTCATCGTGCCGCAACTGGTCGGCCCGCCCGGCTACTTCGTCGGCAGCATGGTGTATGCCCAGCAAGGCGCGATCGGCAACATGCCGATGGCCGCAGCGTTCACCCTGGTGCCGATCGTGCTGATCGCCATCTACCTGTCCATCGTCAAACGACTGGGGGCCTTCGATGCACTCTGACAAAGCCTCTCTCGGCCTGCGCATTGCCGCCTGGGGCGGGTTGCTGTTCCTGCACTTCCCGATCCTGATCATCTTCCTGTACGCCTTCAACACCGAAGACGCGGCGTTCAGCTTTCCGCCCAAGGGCTTCACCCTGAAGTGGCTCAGCGTGGCGTTCTCACGGCCGGACGTGCTCGAAGCCATCAAGCTGTCGTTGCAGATCGCCTCGATTGCCACCCTGATCGCCATGGTCCTCGGCACGCTGGCGTCCGCCGCGTTGTACCGCCGGGACTTCTTCGGCAAGCAAGGCATCTCGCTGATGCTGATCCTGCCGATTGCCCTGCCGGGGATCATCACCGGGATCGCGTTGCTGGCGACCTTCAAGACATTGGGCATCGAGCCGGGGATGTTCACCATCATCGTCGGCCACGCGACCTTCTGCGTGGTGATTGTCTACAACAACGTCATCGCCCGCTTGCGCCGCACCTCCCACAGCTTGATCGAGGCCTCGATGGACCTCGGCGCCGACGGCTGGCAGACCTTCCGCTACATCATCCTGCCGAACCTCGGCTCGGCGTTGCTGGCCGGCGGCATGCTGGCGTTTGCCCTGTCGTTCGACGAAATCATCGTCACCACCTTCACCGCCGGCCATGAACGCACCCTGCCGCTGTGGCTGCTCAACCAGCTCAGCCGCCCACGGGACGTGCCGGTGACCAACGTCGTGGCGATGCTGGTGATGCTGGTGACCATGCTGCCGATTCTTGGTGCTTATTACCTGACGCGGGGTGGCGAAAGCGTTGCCGGTAGCGGCGGGAAGTAACCGAATAACCACTGAAGGAACCGAATCCCTGTAGGAGTGAGCCTGCTCGCGATGACTGACTGTCATTCAACAGTGATGTCGACTGTAAGACCGCTATCGCGAGCAGGCTCACTCCTACATTTAGATCCGGTTCAGGCAGCAAAATAAAAGTGTTAGTGAGGACAAAGCCATGCAAACCAAACTCTTGATCAACGGCCAACTGCAAAGCGGCGAAGGCCCCGCCCAACCGGTGTTCAACCCGGCACAGGGTCGTGTGCTGGTGGAAATCAACGAAGCCAGCGCAGCCCAGGTCGATGCCGCCGTACGCGCCGCCGACGCCGCGTTCGACAGCTGGTCGCAGACCCCGCCGAAAGCGCGTTCGCGGCTGCTGCTCAAACTCGCCGATGCCATCGAGGCCCATGGCGAAGAGCTGGCCAAACTGGAATCGGACAACTGCGGCAAGCCTTACAGCGCCGCGCTGAACGACGAGATCCCGGCGATTGCCGACGTGTTCCGCTTCTTCGCCGGCGCCAGCCGCTGCATGAGCGGTTCGGCCGGTGGCGAATACCTGTCCGGCCACACCTCGATGATCCGCCGCGACCCGGTGGGCGTGATCGCCTCCATCGCGCCGTGGAACTACCCGTTGATGATGGTCGCCTGGAAAATCGCCCCGGCCCTGGCCGCCGGTAATACCGTGGTGCTCAAGCCGTCGGAACAAACCCCACTGACCGCCCTGCGCCTGGCCGAACTGGCGTCGGACATTTTCCCGGCTGGTGTGCTCAACCTGGTGTTCGGTCGTGGCCCTACCGTCGGCAGCCCGCTGGTCACCCACCCGAAAGTGCGCATGGTGTCGCTGACCGGCTCGATTGCCACCGGCTCGAACATCATTTCCAGCACTGCCGACAGCGTCAAACGCATGCACATGGAATTGGGCGGCAAGGCCCCGGTGATCATCTTCGACGACGCCGACATCGATGCCGCCGTCGAAGGCATCCGCACCTTCGGTTTCTACAACGCCGGGCAAGACTGCACCGCCGCCTGCCGCATCTACGCGCAGGCAGGCATCTACGACAAATTCGTCGAGAAACTCGGAGCGGCCGTCAGCAGCATCAAATACGGCCTGCAGGACGATCCATCGACCGAACTCGGTCCGCTGATCACCGCGCAACACCGCGACCGCGTGGCCGGTTTCGTCGAACGCGCCGTAGCCCAGCCGCATATCCGCCTGATCACTGGCGGTAAAGCTGTCGACGGCGACGGGTACTTCTTCGAACCGACCGTGCTGGCCGACGCGCAGCAGGACGACGAGATCGTGCGCCGCGAAGTGTTCGGGCCAGTGGTGTCGGTGACCAGATTCAGCGATGAAGCACAGGTGCTGGGCTGGGCCAACGATTCGGACTACGGCCTGGCCTCCTCCGTGTGGACCGCCGACGTCGGCCGCGCCCATCGCCTGTCGGCCCGTTTGCAGTACGGCTGCACCTGGGTGAATACGCACTTCATGCTCGTCAGTGAAATGCCTCACGGCGGTCAGAAACTGTCCGGCTATGGCAAGGACATGTCCATGTACGGGCTCGAGGACTACACCGTTGTGCGGCATGTGATGTTCAAGCACTAAACACGAAAAGATCGCAGCCTGCGGCAGCTCCTACACCGAGCGCCTTACACCCTGTAGGAGCTGCCGCAGGCTGCGATCTTTTCAGCGGACACACGGACGGTGTCTGTGCTTGTCACCAGAGATTCACCGCAACTCAAAAAACAATAACCACCGATCCGGGCGGTGCCTTCAAGGCCCCGTCACGGTTTCGGACATCCGAAATCTGCCGATTTTCCGGAGCAATCACACATGAGTGCATCACCCGATCTCTCTGCAGCCCTTGCCGACAGCGATGCCGAGCAACTACGCAAGCTGGGCTACACCTCCAACTTCAATCGCAGCATGAGCCTGTGGGAAAACTTCGCCCTGGGCTTCACTTACCTGTCCCCGGTCGTCGGGGTGTATACCCTGTTCGGCCTGTGCCTGACCGCGGGCGGGCCACCGATGTTCTGGGCTTACTTGCTGGTCGGTTGCGGCCAGTTGCTGGTGTGCCTGATCTTCGGCGAAGTGGTTTCGCAGTTCCCGATTTCCGGCGGCGTGTACCCATGGGCCCGTCGTCTGGTGGGCAAGCGCTGGGCGTGGATGGTTGGCTGGATCTACTCCATCGCCCTGTGCGTGACCATCGCGGCGGTTGCCGTGGGTGCCGGTCCGTACCTCGCCGCCATGATGGGCTTTGAACCGAGCAACAACACCAACATCATCATCGCCCTGTTCCTGACGCTATTCGCCACCCTGGTCAACCTCAGCGGCACCAAAGTGCTGGCACGGATCGCCATGTTCGGCTTCCTCTGTGAGCTAGTGGGCGCGGTGATCGTCGGTGTTTACCTGCTGATTTTCGAGCGTCATCAACCCATCAGCGTGTTGTTCAACACCTTTGATATCAGTGTCGACGGCTCGTACCTGCCGGCCTTCCTCACCGCGTCGCTGGCGGGGATGTTCCTGTACTACGGCTTCGAGGCCTGCGGCGACGTGGCCGAAGAAACCCCGAACCCGAGCAAGCAGATCCCGGTGGCCATGCGCATGACCATCTACATTGGCGGCATCGCGGCGATGTTCGCCTGCCTGGCACTGATCCTGGCCGTGCCGGACATGCAGGCCGTGATCAACGGTACCGACAAGGATCCAGTCACCACCATCCTCAACAACGCCTTCGGCCCGGTGGGTTCGAAAGTGGTGATGGGCGTGGTGATGATTTCCTTCATCTCCTGCGTGATCAGCCTGCAAGCGGCGGCCAGTCGTCTGCTGTATTCCTACGCCCGTGATGAAATGGTCATCGGCAGCCGACTGCTGAAAAAGATTTCCCCTACGACTCAGGTTCCAGTTGCCGCGCTGTTCGTGTCCGGTGTCCTGCCGGCGCTGATCATCATCCTCGGTTTCTTCCTGCAAGACGCGGTCGCCACCATCGTCAGCTTCGCGGCCATCGGCATCTACCTGGCGTTCCAGATGATCGTGCTCGCGGCCCTGTACGCCCGCCTGAAGGGCTGGAAACCCAGCGGCAAATTCACCCTCGGCGCCTGGGGTTGGGCGGTGAACATCGGCGCGCTGGTCTATGGTGTCGGTGCCATCATCAACATGGCCTGGCCACGTACGCCGGATGCCGCGTGGTACATCAACTACGCGATGGTGCTGAGCACTGCCATCGTGATTGGCCTGGGCTTGCTCTACATGTGGATCGCCAAGCCGTATGACCACGGCACCGCCCCGGCGGGCGATGCCTGGAAAGTCAGCCGGTAACGGCATTCGCCCCGGTGCCGTCGTGGTGCCGGGGCGATCTAAAAAACCGACTAGGATTGAATATGGATATCTCCCCCCGACGGGCGCTGAGTCGGTTAACCCCATCTCGTTGCGTTAGCATCTGGCAACACATCCCTCTCTCTCGTTCGTGTTCGCCGCACTAGAGTTTCGTGCAGCCCATGCACGCCTGCGGTTGACGAAAACCCTGGCTCGGCCTAGGGTGTTTACGTCGTTTACAGCGTATACACCTTAGGAGAGCCATCATGGCCTCACCCGTTTTGTCTTTTCGCGTCGAAGAACAATTGGCACAGCAGCTGGATTTATTGGCTGCGGCGACCGACAGAGATCGTCAGTACCATCTCAAGCGTGCATTGGTTCGATATGTGGAAGCCGAGTCCTGGCATCTGCTAGCCATCAGTGACGGCATCGCCGATGCCGACGCGGGGAAACTCACCGATCTGGATGCCGTGAAGGCTAAGTGGGCAAAACGTGCCGAGCGTAGTACTGACTGAAAAAGCCGATAGCGATCTCGATGCCATTCACGAGCACTACCGAAAGGTAGTTGGCGCAAAAGCCGCTCTCGAAATCATTTCCACGATGTTGCAATCCTTTGAATTGTTGGAACAGTTTCCCGGCTCGGGCAGGCCTTCAGGCATGCCCGATGTCCGAGAGTTGGTACTTGGCCGTTTTCCCTTTATCGCCCCTTACCGATTTTCCCAAGGCCAGGTACAAGTTCTGCGCGTGCTGCATCAGCGATCCGAGCGTTCCCAGGATTGGTAGATGAGGGCATCCAGCCAGGACGGGATGCCCCATTGCTTCAGAACCTCGAAACACTCCTCATCGCATCCACCAGATATCTCATCGCGATCCTGTCGCTCTCCGACAGCTCCCGATAGCGTTCCACCAGTTTCATTTCCTCGCTATTGAGCCGGCGTCTTCGCCTCCCGCTGGCCAGGCACGGAAAGATTCCCAACAATTCAGTGATGTTCTGTACTTTCGACATGGACGATGTCCTTCTCTAGACGTCAAAGAAACTGCAAAAAAACGCATCGCCCTATCCCTTTTTCAGCAGCCGCTGGGTGCCCGCTGAACCGCACCGGTCCGAAGGGCATAAACCGGTCATGTGCACAGAATAGAAATATTCCGGGCGCTGAAAAGCGGTTTTTAGAGTAATTAGTCGAAAAAAGCAGAAATGCCCTGTAAATCAGAAACCCCTGTCGGAATTGTTTCCCGACATGTCTTGTTTCATTGCCGAGCCGGCGCAGTGCCATCAATCAATTTTGCTCTGCAATCGAACGGTTTAAGCTGTCGGGCATCTGTTTAAAAGTCCGTTGCGTTTGGCCGAAGGCATGTCCGAACCGATATTTCTGATCCAGCACGTGCCAGGAACGGCGCGGGATTGCTCAAGACAGGTTGTATTTATGCACCGCAGGAACTTGCTCAAAGCCTCCATGGCCATCGCGGCCTACACCGGTTTGTCCGCCACGGGCCTGTTGGCGGCCCAGGCCTGGGCCGCCAGTGGCGGCACCGCTGATGGCGAGGCCACCGCGTTCGATTTCGAGGCGCTGAAGCTCCAGGCCAAACAGCTCGCCAGCAATCGCTACCAGGACACCAAGCAACAGTTGCCGCCAACCCTGGCGACCATGACGCCGCAGAACTTCAATGCGATCCGCTACGACGGCAATCATTCGTTGTGGAAAGAGCTCAAGGGTCAGCTGGACGTGCAGTTCTTCCACGTCGGCATGGGGTTCAAGCAGCCGGTGCGCATGTACAGCGTCGATCCGAAAACCCGCATGGCCCGCGAGGTGCATTTCCGCCCGTCGCTGTTCAACTATGAAAACACCACGGTCGACACCGCACAGCTCAAGGGCGACCTGGGTTTCTCCGGCTTCAAGCTGTTCAAGGCCCCGGAACTGGACAAGCACGACGTCGTGTCTTTCCTCGGCGCCAGTTACTTCCGTGCGGTAGACGCCACCGGCCAGTACGGCTTGTCGGCCCGCGGACTGGCGATCGACACCTACGCCAAGAAGCGCGAAGAATTTCCCGACTTCACCAAGTTCTGGTTCGAGACACCGGACAAGGACAGCACCCGCTTCGTGGTCTACGCCCTGCTCGATTCGCCGAGCGCCACCGGTGCCTACCGCTTCGATATCGACTGCCAGGCCGAGCGCGTGGTGATGGAGATCGATGCCCACGTCAACGCTCGCACCGCCATCGACCAACTGGGCATTGCGCCGATGACCAGCATGTTCAGTTGCGGCACCCACGAACGCCGGATGTGCGACACCATTCACCCGCAAATCCACGACTCCGATCGCCTGGCCATGTGGCGCGGCAACGGCGAGTGGATCTGCCGCCCGCTGAATAACCCTGCGACCCTGCAATTCAATGCCTTCGCCGATACCGACCCGAAGGGCTTCGGCCTGGTGCAGACCGACCACGAGTTCGCCAGCTATCAGGACACCGTCGACTGGTACAGCCGCCGCCCAAGCCTGTGGGTCGAACCGACCACCCCATGGGGCGAAGGCTCGGTCGATCTGCTGGAGATTCCCACCACCGGCGAAACCCTGGACAACATCGTCGCCTTCTGGACCCCGAAGAAACCGGTGGCGGCCGGCGATTCGCTGAACTACGGCTACAAACTCTATTGGAGCGCACTGCCACCGGTCGGCACACCACTGGCGCGAGTCAATGCGACCCGTTCAGGCATGGGCGGTTTCACCGAAGGCTGGGCGCCGGGCGAGCATTACCCGCCAGTCTGGGCCCGTCGTTTTGCCGTGGACTTCACCGGCGGTGGCCTGGACCGCTTGCCTGAAGGCGCGGGCATCGAGCCGGTGGTCACTTGCTCGAACGGCGAGGTCAAGGATTTCAGCGTGCTCAAGCTCGATGACATCAAGGGCTACCGCATCCTGTTTGACTGGTACCCGACCAATGACAGCGTGGAGCCTGTCGAGCTGCGCCTGTTCATCCGCACCAACGACCGCACGCTGAGCGAAACCTGGTTGTATCAGTACTTCCCGCCAGCCCCGGACAAGCGCAAATATCCCTGACAGCCAAGTAGCACCAACCACCATTCGGTTTTCCGAACGCGACCTGCGGGTCAGTTCGGTTAACCGGATCATCCAACCTCAATATTCGCGCCATAAATATTTAATTTCCTTATAAATCAATAACATGATTCATTGGCACTGGTCTGGCACGAGTCATGCTCTACACTTCTTCGACGAATGTCCTTTGCGCCCTCTCTCAGTAGCGCTCAGGTGATTTGCAGCACAAAAGGGCCGATGAACTGGCTCCATAAAAAAAACAATGTCGAGGAAAATTTGATGCGCATCATTCCCCATATCCTGGGCGCAGCCATTGCTGCCGCTCTGATCAGCACGCCAGTGTTCGCCGCCGAACTCACCGGCACCCTGAAGAAGATCAAAGAGTCCGGTGTCATCACCCTCGGGCATCGTGACGCGTCCATTCCGTTTTCCTACATCGCGGATGCTTCCGGCAAACCGGTCGGCTACTCCCACGACATCCAGCTGAAAGTCGTCGAAGCGCTGAAAAAAGACCTCGACATGCCGAACCTCCAGGTCAAGTACAACCTGGTGACTTCGCAAACCCGTATCCCGCTGGTACAGAACGGCACCGTGGACCTCGAATGCGGTTCCACCACCAACAACGTCGAGCGTCAGCAGCAAGTTGACTTCTCCGTTGGCATCTTCGAAATCGGTACTCGCCTGCTGTCCAAGGCAGACTCCAAGTACAAGGATTTCCCTGACCTGGCCGGCAAGAACGTCGTGACCACCGCCGGCACCACGTCCGAGCGCATCCTCAAGGCGATGAACGCCGACAAGCAGATGGGCATGAACGTCATCTCCGCCAAAGACCATGGCGAATCCTTCCAGATGCTGGAAACCGGCCGTGCCGTGGCTTTCATGATGGACGACGCTCTGCTGGCAGGTGAAGCAGCCAAGGCCAAGAATGCGAAAGACTGGGCAGTGACCGGTACTCCGCAGTCCTACGAAATCTACGGCTGCATGGTGCGCAAAGGCGACGAGCCGTTCAAAAAGGCTGTGGATGACGCCATCAAGGCCACCTACGCATCGGGCGAGATCAACAAGATCTACGAAAAATGGTTCATGCAACCTATCCCGCCAAAAGGCCTGAACCTGAACTTCCCGATGAGCAACGAGCTCAAGGCCCTGATCGCCAATCCGACCGATAAAGCGGCTGACGACAAGAAATCCTGATTTCTGACTAACCTTATCTCCTGACAGGGCGCAAGCCCTTTCAGGAGGTTGTCACTCCCTGCTGGCATTTCTGGAAACACTCGAACCGGTGGCTGTCGAGCCGAGCGCGTGTGCCTGTCCCTCAAGGACAGGCGGGAACGGAGCTTCCCCAAGCGGGTACTTGTACATCGATCGAATCCGAGGGGAGACCCTAATGAATTACAACTGGGACTGGGGCGTGTTCTTCAAGTCCACCGGCGTGGGCAGCGAGACCTATTTCGACTGGTACCTGACCGGTTTGGGCTGGACCATCGGCATCGCCATCGCGGCCTGGATCATCGCCTTGACACTGGGCTCGATCCTGGGCGTCATGCGTACCGTGCCGAATCGCATCGTATCGGGCATCGCCACCTGCTACGTCGAACTCTTCCGTAACGTGCCGCTGCTGGTTCAGCTGTTCATCTGGTACTTCCTGGTGCCCGATCTGCTGCCTGCCGACCTGCAAGAGTGGTACAAGCAGGACCTGAACCCGACCACCTCGGCCTTCCTCAGCGTCGTGGTGTGCCTGGGCCTGTTCACCACCGCCCGGGTTTGCGAACAGGTGCGTACCGGTATCCAGGCCCTGCCCAAGGGCCAGGAAGCCGCGGCCCGCGCCATGGGTTTCAAGCTGCCGCAGATCTACTGGAACGTGCTGCTGCCCCAGGCCTACCGGATCATCATTCCGCCGCTTACCTCGGAATTTTTGAACGTATTCAAGAACACCTCCGTGGCCTCGCTGATCGGCTTGATGGAATTGCTCGCGCAGACCAAACAGACCGCCGAGTTTTCCGCCAACCTGTTCGAAGCCTTTACCCTGGCAACGCTGATCTACTTCACCCTGAACATGAGCCTGATGTTGCTGATGCGCCTGGTCGAGAAGAAAGTCGCCGTACCGGGCCTGATCTCCGTAGGGGGTAAATGATGGAATTCGACTTCTCGGGCATCATCCCGTCCCTGCCGGGCCTGTGGAACGGCATGATCATGACCCTCAAGCTGATGGTCATGGGCGTGGTCGGCGGGATCATCCTCGGCACCATCCTGGCGTTGATGCGTCTGTCCCACAGCAAGCTGCTGTCGAACATCGCCGGCGCCTACGTCAACTATTTCCGTTCGATCCCGTTGCTGCTGGTCATCACCTGGTTCTACCTGGCGGTGCCGTTCGTGCTGCGCTGGATCACCGGCGAAGACACCCCGATCGGCGCGTTCGCCTCCTGCATCGTGGCATTCATGATGTTCGAAGCCGCGTACTTCTGCGAAATCGTCCGCGCCGGTGTGCAGTCGATTCCCAAGGGTCAGATGGGCGCTGCCCAGGCGCTGGGCATGACTTACGGCCAGATGATGCGTCTGATCATCCTGCCGCAGGCGTTCCGCAAGATGACTCCGCTGTTGCTGCAACAGAGCATCATCCTGTTTCAGGACACCTCGCTGGTCTACGCCGTCGGCCTGGTGGACTTCCTCAATGCTTCGCGCGCCAGTGGCGACATCATTGGCCGCTCCAATGAGTTCCTGGTTTTCGCCGGTCTCGTGTACTTCACCATCAGCTTTGCCGCCTCGCAGCTGGTCAAGCGTCTGCAAAAAAGGTTCGCCGTATGATCTCTATCAAAAGCATCAACAAGTGGTATGGGGACTTCCAGGTACTGACTGATTGCAGCACCGAGGTCAAAAAAGGCGAAGTGATCGTGGTGTGCGGACCATCCGGTTCCGGCAAATCGACCCTGATCAAGTGCGTCAACGCCCTGGAACCGTTCCAGAAAGGCGACATCGTGGTCGACGGCACCTCCATCGCAAACCCGAAGACCAACCTGCCGAAACTGCGTTCGCGCGTGGGCATGGTGTTCCAGCACTTCGAGCTGTTCCCGCACCTGACCATCACCGAAAACCTGACCATCGCGCAGATCAAGGTGTTGGGCCGCAGCAAGGAAGAAGCCACCAAGAAAGGCCTGCAACTGCTCGAGCGCGTAGGTCTTTCGGCCCATGCTCACAAGCATCCTGGCCAACTGTCCGGTGGTCAGCAGCAGCGTGTGGCGATTGCCCGTGCGCTGGCGATGGACCCGATCGTCATGCTGTTCGACGAACCGACCTCGGCGCTGGACCCGGAAATGGTCAACGAAGTGCTCGACGTGATGGTGCAACTGGCCCACGAAGGCATGACCATGATGTGCGTGACCCACGAAATGGGCTTCGCCCGTAAAGTCGCGGACCGGGTGATCTTCATGGACGCCGGCAAGATCATCGAAGACTGCAAGAAAGAGGAGTTCTTCGGCGACATCAATGCCCGTGCGGATCGTACGCAGCACTTCCTCAACAAGATTCTGCAGCACTAAAAGCAATTCGCTCCTTTGTAGGAGCTGGCTTGCCAGCGAAGGCGGTGGTCCAGACGATCTCGAATGTCCGGGCCACCGTCTTCGCCGGCAAGCCGGCTCCTACATGGGGCGGTGCAGGTTCAGATTTGTGTTGTGGTTGACCCAAGGCATCTGTGATGAAATGCGACCCCAATCTTTATCGCGCAGCAATGCCATCACTCGCCGTGAAACCCCGTCTGATTCGCCATCTGTTCCTGCCACCGCTGATCATCGCCATGATGATCGGCCTGGGCTATATCGGCTTCTGGATCAGTGAGCACTATGGCATTCGCAGCCTTGGCGAGAACGGTCAGCGTCAGCTGGAACTGCACGCCCGTGCCGTCGAAAGCGAAATCAGCAAATACACCTACCTGCCCAGCCTGCTGGAGCTCGAAACCAGCGTTTCGCAGTTGCTGGCCGACCCGACCCCGGAACACCGGCAAACGGTCAACGATTACCTCGAAGGCCTGAACCGGCGCAGCCGCAGTCGGGCCATCTACGTGATGGACACCACCGGCCGCGTCATGGCCACCAGCAACTGGCGCGATGTCGACAGTTACCTGGGTGAAGACCTGTCCTTTCGCGCCTATTTCCAGAACGCCGTGCGTGGTCAGCCCGGGCGCTTCTACGGCATCGGCAGTACCAACGGCGAACCCGGTTACTACCTGGCCCATGGCCTGGAAGAACACGGCAAGATCATCGGCGTCGCGGTGGTCAAGGTACGCCTGGAAGCCATGGAAGAACGCTGGCAGCGGGCGCGACTGGAAGCCTTCGTCAGCGACGAGAACGGCATCATCATTCTGTCCAGTGACCCGGCGCGACGTCTGAAATCGGTGGTGCCGCTGAGCGAAGAAACCAAGGAAAAACTCGCCCGCAGCCTGCAGTACTACTGGTTCCCGCTCAACGAACTGCAGCCGCTGGCCCGGGAAACCCTGTCCGAAGGCGTGGAAAAACTCACGTTCCCGGCCAACAGCGAACTGGTGTCCGACGACGAAAACATCAGCTACCTGGCGCAAACCCGGCCGCTCGGCGATACGCCGTGGAATTTCACCCTGCTCACGCCGCTCCAGGATTTGCGCCGCGAAGCGATCAACCAGGGGATTCTGGTGGCGGTGGCGTTTGCCCTCTGTGCCTTTCTGTTGATCGCCTGGAACGAGCGGCGCAAGGTGATCGCCACCCGCCTCGCGGCCCGGGAAGCCTTGCAGGAAGCCAACAATCAGCTGGAGCGTCGGATTACCGAACGCACCACCGACCTGCGCGCCAGCAACGAACGGCTCAAGGCCCAGATCCGCGAACGCCGGCTCGCCGAAGAGACCTTGCGCCGCGCCCAGGATGAACTGGTACAGGCCGGAAAACTCGCGGCCATCGGCCAGATGTCCACCAGCATCGCCCACGAACTGAACCAGCCGCTGGCGGCGCTGCGCACCTTGTCCGGCAATACTGTGCGCTTCCTCGAACGCGGTCAGCTCGACGTGGCCAACACCAACCTCAAGACCATCAACGAACTGATCGACCGCATGGGCCGGATCACCGCCAGCCTGCGCTCGTTTGCCCGGCGCGGGGACGACAAGGGCCTGGCCTGCCTCGGCAAAGGCGTGGACGCCGCCTTGCAATTGCTCGGCGGCCGGGTGGAAAACATTCACCTGCAACTGCACCGCGATTTCACCGATGTGCAGGTGCAAATCGACCAGACCCGCCTGGAGCAGATTCTGGTCAACCTGATTGGCAACGCCCTCGACGCCATGCAAGCGCAGCCGCAACCCGAGCTGTGGCTCGAAGGCGAAGCGTTCGATGGCAAATACCGCCTGCGCGTGCGTGACAACGGCCACGGCATCGACGCCGAAGCGCGCGAGCACCTGTTCGAACCCTTCTTCACCACCAAACCCGGCGAACAGGGCCTGGGCCTTGGCCTGACCCTTTCCGCCAGCCTGGCCGCCGCCACCGGCGGTCACCTGGGTGTCGAGCACCCGGCCAGCGGTGGTACCACATTCGTCCTCAGTTTACCGTTGGTAAGCCCCACTCCCGCCGAGCCAATATGAACAACGACCTTAGTGTATTGATCGTCGAAGACGACCCCCATGTGCTGCTCGGCTGCCAACAGGCGCTGACCCTGGAAGACATTCCCTGCATTGGCGTGGGCAGCGCCGAAGAAGCCCTGGAGCGGGTCGGCGACGATTTCGCCGGCATTGTCGTCAGCGACATTCGCCTGCCGGGCATCGATGGCCTGGAACTGCTGACGCGGCTCAAGGCCCGCGACCGCAGCCTGCCGGTGGTGCTGATCACCGGACACGGCGACATCTCCATGGCCGTGGGCGCGATGCAGAAAGGCGCCTACGACTTCATGGAAAAGCCGTTCTCCCCGGAGCGCCTGGTGGATGTCGCCCGCCGCGCCCTGGAGCAGCGCAGCCTGGCACGGGAAGTGTCGTCGCTGCGCCGGCAACTGGCCGAGCGCGACTCCCTCGAAGGGCGGATCATCGGACGCTCGCCGGCCATGCAGAACCTGCGGGAACTGATTGCCAACGTCGCCGATACCTCGGCCAACGTGCTGATCGAAGGCGAGACCGGTACCGGCAAGGAGTTGGTCGCGCGCTGCCTGCATGATTTCAGTCGGCGGCACACCAAGCAGTTCGTCGCCCTGAACTGCGGCGGCCTGCCGGAGAACCTGTTCGAAAGCGAAATCTTCGGCCACGAGGCCAACGCCTTTACCGGCGCGGGTAAACGACGGATCGGCAAGATCGAACACGCCGACGGCGGCACGCTGTTCCTCGACGAAGTGGAAAGCATGCCTCTGCCCTTGCAGATCAAACTGCTGCGGGTGTTGCAGGAACGCACCCTCGAACGCCTCGGCTCGAACCAGAGCGTAGCGGTGGATTGCCGGGTGATCGCGGCGACCAAATCCGACCTCGTCGTGTCGAGCAAGGCCGGCGAATTCCGCAGCGACCTGTACTACCGCCTCAACGTGGTGACCCTGGAACTGCCGCCATTGCGCGAGCGCCGTGAGGACATCCTGCAACTGTTCGAGCACTTTTTGCAGCAGTCGTCCCTGCGCTTCGACCGCGCGGTGCCGGAGCTGGACAACCAGACCGTTTCAAACCTGATGAGCCACGACTGGCCGGGCAACGTGCGTGAACTGCGCAACGTTGCCGAGCGCTTTGCCCTGGGCCTGCCGGCATTCAAGAAACCCGGTGCTGGTGGCGGCAATCAAGGCCTGGCCTTTGCCGAAGCGGTGGAAGCGTTCGAGCGCAACCTGCTCAGCGATGCCTTGCAACGCAGCGGCGGCAACCTGACCCAGGCCAGCCAGGAACTGGGCATGGCCAAGACCACGCTGTTCGACAAAGTGAAAAAGTACGGCTTGAGCCATTGAGAAAAACCTGATCGCCCACTACCCCTGTAGGAGCTGCCGAAGGCTCGGTCCGCGCTCGGGCGATCTTTTGATCTGGATCTTGAAAATCAAAAGATCCAGCCTCCGGCAGCTCCTACAGGGGATTGAGGGGTTACAGGAGGTTGTGTTCGGCCACCGGCTCGATCTGCGCCCAGTGCGACGTGTCTTCACGGTGCTCGCGCAAATACGGCAACACCGCCGCCAGCAACGGCGCCTTGAACGCCTCCTGGAAGCGATGGGCCAGGCCCGGAATCAGGATCAATTGGCTGCCTCGCAGATGCGCCGCCAGATGCACCCCGTGCATCACCGGCAACAACGGGTCGGCCGTGCCATGCACCACCAGCGCCGGCACCCGCAACTGATTGAGCAACGCCACCCGGCTCGGCTCGGCGAGAATGGCCATGATCTGGCGTTTCACGCCCTCGGGATTGAACGCCCGATCATAGGACAGCGCCGCCTGATGCAGCAGCGCCTGGCGATCATCGGTGACCATCGGGCTGCCCAGCGCCGCCAGCAAGTCGGCCTGTTGCTCCAGGGCCACTTCGCGGCTCGGTGCACCGCGCCGGGACAACAACTGCACCAGCGCCGCACTCGGCGCCGGCAAGCCTTCGGCGCCGGAGGTGGTCATGATCAGAGTCAGGCTCTCGACCCGTTGCGGTGCCATGGCCGCCATGTGCTGGGCGATCATCCCGCCCATGCTGGCGCCCAACACGTGGAATTGATCGATGTGCAAGGCGTCCATCAGCCCCAGGCCATCATCGGCCATGTCGGTCAGCGAATACGGCGACGACACCGGCAATCCGAGTTTGTAGCGCAGCACTTCGAAGGTCAGGTTGGCTTCGGCCGGTGCTTGCCGCCAGGTCGACAGGCCGACATCGCGATTGTCATAGCGGATCACCCGGAACCCTTGCTGGCACAGGGCGACCACCACCTCGTCCGGCCAGTGAATCAACTGCCCGCCCAGGCCCATCACCAGCAGCAAGGCCGGATCCGACGCACGGCCGATGCTCTGGTACGCCAGGCTTACCTGGGCCAGATCCACCCGTTCGGTCGGAACATTGATGTCACAACGCGAAGCCGCCAAGGATGGCAGGCCGAACAACAATGCGGCCAAAAACACGATTCGTGAAAAGAATGAAACACCCATGAAAAAACACCAAAACGCAGAACCCCAGTAGAGCGCGAGTCTGATGAAGTTTGTTCAAGCGCGCTGCCACAGTTCCATGACAGTTTGATGAAGAGTGCCGGGCGGTCGTCTTAAGGACCGCGTTATCGTTCACCGCGAGCAGGCTCGCTCCCACAAGATTCATGTCGATCACAGAGTTTTTGAACAACATTGATCACTAATGGGAGCGAACTTGCTCCTGTGTAAAAGAGGGCACTACTGTCGACAGCCAACCCAACATGAGACAAACTCAACCTTTTCGATTTATCGACAAGTTTTCCTCATGGAGCCCCCGGTGCTTGAAATCCGTCACCTCAAGACCCTGCACGCCTTGCGCGAAGCCGACAGCCTGGTGGATGCGGCCGATCGCCTGCACCTGACCCAGTCGGCCCTGTCTCACCAGTTCAAAGAACTGGAAGAGCGCATGGGCATGCCGCTGTTCGTGCGCAAGACCAAACCGGTGCGCTTCACCAGCGCCGGTCTGCGCCTGCTGCAATTGGCCGATGCCACCCTGCCGCTGCTGCGCGCCGCCGAACGAGACATCAGTCGCCTGGCCGGTGGCACCGCCGGTCGCTTGCACATGGCCATCGAATGCCACAGTTGCTTTCAGTGGCTGATGCCGACCATCGACCAGTTCCGCGACGCCTGGCCGGAAGTCGAGCTGGACCTGGCCTCTGGCTTCTCCTTCGCCCCGCTGCCGGCCCTGGCCCGTGGCGACCTGGACCTGGTGGTAACCTCCGACCCGGTGGACCTGGCCGGGATCACCTATGTACCGCTGTTCACTTATGAAGCGATGCTCGCGGTGGCCAACCAGCACCGCCTGGCCAGCAAGGCCTATATCGTCCCGGAGGACTTGCTCCCGGAAACCTTGATCACCTACCCGGTGGAACGGGATCGGCTGGACATCTTCACCCGCTTCCTCGAACCCGCCGACATCGAACCGGCCCAGGTCCGCACCTCGGAACTGACGGTGATGATGATGCAACTGGTGGCCAGCGGTCGTGGCGTGTGCGGCATGCCCCATTGGGCGCTGCATGAATACAGTTCGCGGGGTTATGTGAAGGCCAAGCGACTGGGTGAGAAAGGTTTGTTCGCCACACTGTACGCAGCGATCCGCGCCGACATGCTCGATGCGCCGTACATGCGTGACTTCTTGCTGACGGCGAAGGACACGTCGTTTTCGACGCTCGACGGCGTGAGTGCCGTTCGATAGAGCAACACCCATCTGTAGGAGCCGGCTTGCCGGCGAAGGCGGTGTTTCAGGCGATATTGCGTAGACTGATCCGCCGCTTTCGCCGGCAAGCCGGCTCCTACAGGGATCTGCGGTGACTTCATAGCTCGCGCCACATGTGGATTTTGTCGAAATAGTCCTCCCCCACCCGCACCGCCATCGGCTCCAGGCCGAACTGGACGAAACCGCAGCGCTGGTAGAGGTTGAACGCGGCATCATTGCCGGCGGTGACGGTCAACTGGATCAGGCGCAAACCCGCATGGTTCTGCGCCTCGGCCAAGGCAGCCTGAACCAGCTGATAGCCGAGTCCGCGCTGGCGGACCGTCGGTGACACATACATGCCGAACAGTGTCACCTTGTGCCGGGCCTTTTCCCGAGACTCGAGAGCGAGGCCGACGATGCCCGCCAACTTGCCTTCTTCGAACGCCCCGAGCACCAAATCCAGCTTACCCGTCAGGCGCGACTCCCACCAGTCCAGCGGCATCGCCGCCCGCTCGCGCACGCTCGAAGTGAAGGCCTGCGGATGAAGGTCGTAGGCTTCGAGCATCAATGCCCGATAGTCCAGGGCGTGGCTGGCATCCAGTCGTTCGATCCACATGTTCAAGCCATCCGTTTTTGCTCAAGCATCAGCCGCAGTGCCAGCCCCGACCACCCCAAGCAACGAGATCACCCCCGCCTTGCGCCCCTGGCAGATCGAGCGGGAGATCAGATAGATCATGTTCGGCCCCGGCGTCAGCACCATCAGCAACGCGGCAGCAGCAAAAATCAACAGGTCTTGAAGCGGGATCATGGGCGAGGTCCTTTGCGTAATGATCAGGCGATCGCGGTCAGCGATGCCCGATAAAACGGCAGGATCAGGTCCCGTGTCAATGGCGCCAGGCTGACACCGCCATCGGTGGCCGGGTCGATCCAGATCACTTCTTCGATCTCCGCCGCCGGAGTGACGTCTGAATCAATATTCAGCTGAAAGAGTTCGGCGTGGACGACAAAACCCGGTTCGTTGGCGGCCGGTGCCGAGAAGTGGCCGAGGTAAACGGCCTGCGCCGGGTCGATGTCCAGACCCAGTTCTTCTTCCAGCTCCCGGGCCAGGGCGTGAACCGGCAATTCATGGGGCTCGATCTTGCCACCCGGCTGCATGAACGCCGTGGTGCCGCGCTTGCGTACCAGCAACGTGCGGCCGTCAGGGCCGATCAACAAGGCAGCGGCGATGCGGATAGTCCCGGAGGCTGGCATGGAAAACGTCGACATGAACAAAAGGCCTTTGGCTCAAAAACGCCAAGGATCACATGTCCGCCTGTTGAGATCAAAAGCCTCGCGTAGGAGCTGCCGCAGGCTGCGATCTTTTGATCTCTAAAAAACAAAGTCAAAAGATCGCAGCCTTCGGCAGCTCCTACAACGGTGTCATACAGCCTCTTGGAAATCCATCTCCGGCGGCTGCCGACGGAAACCGCCGGTCAACACCGCCAGGTACACCACGCCAATCGCCAGCCAGCTCAACCCCAGATAAACCGCCAGATGATCGAGGCTGACCATCAGCCACAAGTCCGCCGCCAGGCCGATGAACGGGAACAGCAGGAACAGCACGAATTCGTGTGGGCCTTTTTTCTCGCCACCGATCCAGTAATGGAAGATCACCGACAGGTTGACCAGGCTGAACGCCAGGAACGCGCCGAAATTGATGAACGAGGTCGAGGTGGTGACGTCCAGTTTCAGTGCCAGCAACGCCACCACCGCGCACAGCAGGATGCTGTTGATCGGCGTGCCGAAGCGCTCGTGCAAGGTGCCGAAAAACGCTTTTGGCAACACGCCGTCGCGGCCCATGGCGTATAGCAGCCGAGAACCGCTGGCCTGGGCCGACAGCCCCGAGGCGAACTGGCCGACGATCAGACCGATCAGGAAGATCGACACGAACAGGTCGCCACCGATGTTGCGGGCAATTTCGTAGGCCGCCGAGTCCACGTTGTCGAACTGGAACGACGGATGAGCGATCTGCACGAAGTACGACACGCCGACGAAAATCAGCCCGCCAATCAGGGTGATCAGCATGATCGCCCGGGGAATGGTACGGCGCGGGTCGCGGGTTTCTTCGGTCAGGGTGCTGACGGCGTCGAAGCCGAGGAACGAGTAACAGGCAATGGCCGCGCCGCTCATGATCAACGGCATCTGCATGTCGCCATTGAAGAACGGCTTGATCGACCACAACGGCGCGCTCGCATCACCGCCGACGTAATGCACGCACAACGCGACGAAGGCGACCAGCACCAGGAACTGCACCAGCATCAGCAAGGCGTTGATGCCGTTCGCCAGTTTCAGGCCGACGATGTTGATCGCGCTGGTGATACCGATGAACGCCAGCACCCAGATCCACTGTGGCACTGCCGGGAAAGCGGAGTTGAGGTAAGCCGCGCCGATCAGCCAGATCGCCATGGGCAGGAACAGGTAATCGAGCAGCACCGCCCAACCGGCGATGAACCCGAGTTTCGGGCTGATGGCCTTGCGCACATAGCTGTAGGCCGAGCCGGCCACCGGGAACGCCGAGGCCATGCGCCCGTAGCTCATGGCGGTGAAAAACATCGCCACCAGCGCCGCGAGGTACGCGGCCGGCACCATGCCGGCGGTGGATTGGGCGAGGATGCCAAAGGTGCCGAGCACAATGATCGGCGTCATGTAGGCGATGCCAAACAGCACCACCGACCCCAGTGACAGGGTGCGTTGCAAACGAGCCATGAGCGACTACTCCGAATTTTATTGGATTTATGGCAGAGCCGAGTTCGGCGCAAATTACGGGTGTTGCGTTGTTGTTCTTTGGCGTTGAGTCAGATAAATCGTTAAAAGATCGCAGCCTGCGGCAGCTCCTACAGGGGACCGTGATCAATGTAGGAGCTGCCGCAGGCTGCGATCTTTTGATCTTCAGCCCTTGGGAATCAGCAGCTCCCGTAACCCGGACGCATGCTCAACCCTCTCCCCCGGCAACCTCAGCCGCTGATCATCCAGATAGCGATAATCCTGGCGCGCCGCCGTCAGCCGGGTCAGGTCCAGTTCGACCGCAAACTGCCCTTCCTCGCGTCCGGCTTCGAACAACAAGGTGCCCAGCGGATCGACCAATGCGCTCCCGCCGGCAAACAGCAATCCACCGTCACCCTCTTCCACCCGGTTGACCATCAGCGCAAACGCCTGGTTTTCCTGGGCGCGGGCCATGATCGCGGTGCGGTGGGTCGGGCCGTACGGGTCCATATTGCCGTTGGTGACGATCAACAGTTCGGCCCCCAGTTGCGCCAGGGCGCGGGCGCTTTCGGGGAATTCGATGTCGTAGCAAATCAGCAGGCCCACGCGCACGCCGTTGAACAGGCAGGTGGCATAGCGATCGCCCGCCTCGTAGACACCGCGATCCGAGGCCCACAAGTGAGTCTTGCGGTATTTCAGCGCGATGCCTTCAGGAGTGATCAGCAACGTGGTGTTGTAGAAGCGGCCGTTGTCGTTCTCGGCCATGCCGATGGCCACGGCGATATTGCGCTGGCGGGCGGCGGCGATCACCGCACTGACGGACGGGCCGTCCAGCGCCTCCGCCACCTCGGCCACGGACTCCGCCGAAGGGAAGCCCATCAAGTGGCCTTCAGGGAACAGGATCAGTTGCGTATCGACAGCACACGCAGCCATCGCCGCCAGGGTGCGTTCGAGGTTGTAGGCCGTGTCGTTGTCACGGCCTGCCAATTGGGCGAGTTCGACCTTCATAGGTATTCCTTGTCATGGGCCGGGCGGCAGAAAGATTGCCCGGTCGGTGTCTGTGCGCCAGTATGCGCAGCAAGCACCCGGGCGGGGAATTACGCCGCTGGGGTAACACGATAGGGGTAGATGCATGACACTCTCGTTGGATGACATCGCCTGGCATCGCTCGGTGGGGCAACTGATCGACGCCCTGGACAAGCCTAATTTCTGGACCCAGCTTGTCCGGTTGCTGGACCAGTACGTGTCCTTCGACAGCTGGGTGGCCCTGCTTTTCAGCGCCGACCAGCGCCCGCAGGTGTTTGCCGAGTGCCCCGGCGAGGACGGCAGCCCTGATCAACTGTTCCAGGATTACCTGCGTGGGCTGTACCTGCTCGACCCGTTCTACATCGCCTGCCGCGAGCAATCGCGCACCGGGTTGTATCGCCTGTCCGAAGTGGCCCCGGAGCACTTCGAGCTGACCGAGTATTACCAGCGCTACTTTCGTCTGAATGTGGTGGCCGATGAAATCCAGTTCAATTGTCAGCTCGAAGGCGACCGCACGCTGTGCCTGTCCCTGGGCAGCACGCAGCGCTTCAGCGGCCAGCAGATCGCCTTGTTGTCGTTGATTCAGCCGTGGGTGCTCGGCCTGTTGCGCCAGCGTCTACCCTATGAAATCAACGAAGTCGTGGCCCTGGCCCCCGCACCACCGCAAGCTGATTGGCGGGTACAGTTGGAGGCCTCGGTGCAGCAACTCAAAGGCGCGCAGTTGACGGCCCGGGAGCTGGATGTCGGGCGTTTGATGCTCAGCGGTTGCTCCAGTAAAGAAATCGCTCGAAAGCTGGAAATCTCGGTCGAAACCGTGAAAGTCCACAAGAAACACATGTACAGCAAGCTGGGGATCAAGTCCCAGTCCGAGCTGTTTTCGATTTTTCTGCAGGCACAAAATGCCTGAAAAGATCGCAGCCTTCGGCAGCTCCTACATGGATCGCATTCCCTTGTAGGAGCTGCCGAAGGCTGCGATCTTTAAACCCGAGTCCGAACCCAAGGAAACCGTATGAGCCTGTCACTCCTGAGCCGCTACGCCTTCTTTGCCGTCTGCGTGATCTTCTCTCTCGCCAGCCTGCCGTTTCTTGAATACGACTGGCTCTGGCCGATCACCGCCGTCACCGCTGTCCTCAGCCTGATCGGCCTGTTCGATCTGCTGCAAAGCCCCCACGCGGTGCGCCGCAATTACCCGATCCTCGGCAATATCCGCTACCTGGTCGAAGGCATCCGCCCGGAAATCCGCCAGTACCTGCTCGAATCCGACAGCGACGCCCTGCCCTTCTCCCGCGCCCAGCGCTCGCTGGTCTATTCCCGGGCCAAGAATGAAACCGCCGACAAACCCTTCGGCACGCTGATTGACGTGTATCAGTCGGGTTTCGAATTCATCGGCCATTCCATGCGCCCGGCGCCATTGAGCGACCCGAGCAGTTTCCGGGTCACCGTCGGCGGGCCGCAATGCACCCAGCCGTATTCGGCATCGGTGTTCAATATCTCGGCCATGAGTTTCGGCTCCCTCAGCGCCAACGCCATCCGCGCGTTGAACCAGGGCGCCAAACTCGGCAACTTTGCCCATGACACAGGCGAAGGCAGTATCAGCCCCTATCACCGGGAAAACGGTGGCGACCTGACCTGGGAACTGGGTAGCGGTTACTTTGGCTGCCGCACCAGCGACGGTCGCTTCGACCCGGAACGCTTCGCGGCGCAAGCCCGGACGCCGCAGGTGCGGATGATCGAAATCAAGATGAGCCAGGGCGCCAAGCCCGGCCATGGCGGCATCCTGCCCAAGCACAAGGTCACCAAGGAAATCGCCGAAACCCGCGGCATCCCGATGGGCGAGGACTGCGTGTCACCGTCGCGCCACACTGCGTTTTCCACGCCGATCGAAATGATGCATTTCATCGCACAACTGCGCGAGCTGTCCGGCGGCAAACCGGTGGGCTTCAAGTTCTGCCTCGGCCATCCGTGGGAGTTCATGGGCATCGCCAAGGCCATGCTGGAGACTGGCATCCTCCCAGACTTCATCGTCGTTGACGGCAAGGAAGGTGGCACCGGCGCCGCACCCGTGGAGTTCACCGACCACATCGGCGTGCCGATGCGCGAAGGCCTGCTGTTCGTGCACAACACCTTGGTGGGCCTGAACCTGCGGGACAAGATCAAACTCGGCGCCAGCGGCAAGATCGTCAGCGCCTTCGACATCGCCAGCGTGCTGGCCATCGGCGCCGACTGGGCCAACTCGGCGCGCGGCTTCATGTTCGCCATCGGCTGCATCCAGTCACAGAGCTGCCACACCAACAAATGCCCGACCGGCGTCGCCACCCAGGACACCCTGCGCCAGCGCGCGCTGGTGGTGCCGGACAAGGCCCAGCGCGTGTTCAACTTCCACCGCAACACCCTCAAGGCCCTGGCGGAAATGCTCGCCGCCGCCGGCCTCGAACATCCGTCGCAGTTGTCCGCCAAGCATCTGGTGCGACGCATGTCGGCGACCGAGATCAAGCTGTTCTCGCAGTTGCACGTGTTCCTCAAACCAGGGGAGTTGCTGACCGGTGAGGTGAATGGCGAGTTTTACTCGCGGATGTGGCAGATGGCGCGGGCGGATAGTTTTGAGCCTAATGAAATAGCCGCTGCCTGACGTTAGCTCCAGCGCTGAAGGCTTGGGACGACTTCAGCGCTCACCACTCAGAATAAAGAGGCGCGCCTCGGCGTCCCCGCCCTTGAGTGTCAGCATTTGCTTCCACCCTGAGGGAAATGTCATGACAGCTTCCGATTTTGGCTTACCGGCAGTCACCCACCAGACTCTTTTAGAGTTGAGCTTTACCGTTGAAACATCATTAAAAAAAATCCAGTCCTTACGCGGAGGGATCAGAAGCCAGCCGCCAAAATCGCGAGGACCTTCCGGCACACCTGTTGATGACCTGGAAATGTATAGCCTCGGCCGAATTCCCGTGGTGTTGTAATAACAAAACGGCAAGTACCAGAACAATCCGTCCACAACAATCTCGTCACCGCTCACGGCATAGTGCTTGAGTCCATTCACCACAATGTCCAGCCTGGCCGATGTTTGGGTGTAGCTTCCGCTCATTTCATTTTTCTGCAGATATACCTTCAACAATCCATGTACTTCACCCGCAACAAAAACACTCAAACAAACGACCGCAACAACCAGTGAGCGCTCAGCCAAACGATCCAGAGCAATTGCGACGATCAGGGGCAAACTGACTGCGGCAAACACCAAATACCTGGGATAGAAAAACGGGACGCCCCACGACAAAAAAACAGCGTGATGACCGGCACAAAGAAGTAACCAATCAACAGTAAGATCACCCGTTGATCATCGCGCCAAAGACCCAATGCCAACACAGAGCAGATGATCATCAAAGCCGAAACGATCAGCGATGCCCACAAACCACCCTCAGACGCCGATATCATCACCGTGTATTGCGAGACGAGGCCAGGCAACATATCCCACGTGGTAGGTGGTATCCATTCGAGACCTTTCATCCCTGAAGCTTGGCGAATGAAATTCGGAAGCCAGGGCAAATACAGCACAACAATAGAGACATTGACCAACAACCACTTTCGAACCGGAAACAAGACCGATTCGCCACTCCCCCCCTGACCAATACAGCCAATAAGAGCGAGCATGATCAACATGAGGACTGGACTGTAGGCAACCAGGTGTTGCGGTCTCACCTGAACATCGACTAAGCGATCCATCTCGCTCATGGGATTCTCTCCATTGAAGATCGATCTACCGGTTCATTAATACTTCTGGTGATTTCCTTAATCACGTACCGGGGCCGATGCTTGGACTCCATGTAAATACGCCCGATGTATTCACCCAGAATGCCAATACCAATCAGCTGTACGCCCCCCAAAAACAAAATGGCGGTCATCAGAGACGGGTACCCCGGCACGTTATTGCCAAACAGCACCTTGTCCAGAACCATGTAAGCCGCATACAAAAGCGCTATCAGGGAGATGATACCGCCGATGTAGGACCATACGCGCAACGGTACAGTACTGAACGAAGTGATGCCCTCAAGTGCCAGATTCCATAGCTTCCAGAAATTGAACTTACTTTTTCCAGCCACCCGTGGAGCGCGATCGTACTCAATGACTTTTGTGTTGAATCCTGCCCATGACAGCACACCTTTCATGAATAACTGCTGTTCCGGAAGGCTCTTGATGACCTCAACGACTTTTCTATCCATCAAGCGAAAGTCGCCAACATTTTCCTCGATGCGGGTCGATGCAATCTGGTTGAGTAGTCGATAGAACAGGCTCGCGAATTGACGTTTGAAATAGCTGTCGGTCAAACGGTTTCGTCGTTTTGCCAGCACCACGTCAGCCCCATTGATCCACTCTTCGATGAGCCGCGAGATGACACAGATTGGGTCCTGCAGATCCACATCCATGGGAATTAGGGCATCGCCCGTTGCATGTTCCAACCCGGCAAACAAGGCAGGTTCCTTGCCGAAGTTGCGCGAGAAACTGATCACCACCACATCGGTGTCAACCAAGGCAATCGTATGGGCCAGATCGGATGTTCCGTCAGTACTGCCATCATTGATAAACACGATTTCAATGCGGTGTTCGCGCAAACTCGGATCATGACGCACGGCCTGATAGAACACCCCGATAGCCTGCTCTTCATTGAACACAGGGACAATCAGCGAAACCTTCATGCCTTGCGCTCGCAAAACCCTACGAAGCTCGAAAACAAGAACCCGCAAAACAGGCTCAACAACGAAAACGTGGTGACAGTCAGCAGTCCATGAATGCGCCACTGATCAGCAAGAAAACCGACGCCGAAACTCAATACACCCATGACGCAAACAAACAGCAGGTATCGCAATATCGATACCTTTGCATCAAATGTATAAAGGGCATTCGCATAGAAGGAGAATGACGCAGCGGCACAAAACGCCGCAAAATTACTGGTGGCTTGGGTCAACTCGGCAGCATTGACGAGTACAAAAAAAGCCTGCCAATGAATGAACGTATTGACCAGCCCGATCACCGCATAGGTAGAAAATCCCTTCCACAAAGCTTTCATGCCGGCTCCCGCCAATATCCCTGTTTCAGGTGGACTCAAGCTAAGTGATACCTCAACAGCGGTCTACTGACAGAAATAACAGGTTGGCAAGGATTTCAGACCAGCGGCAATGCTGACGATGTCGACACTTTTCACGACCCTTCAGATTCACCAACGTAGCGTTTTGCTCGGGGTCGGCTCCTTCATCACGATAAAACCGTAATCACCGATCAGGTAAATCCGGTAGTACTGGCTGTCCACCAGCGGCGGATAGCCCTGATAACCCACCCGCGTCGCGTTGCGCCGCTCCCGCTCCGCCACCACGTTGGTGATCCCCGCTTTCGGCAGATTCTCGGCCAGCATGTAATAGTCGGTATTGAGCAAGTAGTGCAGCACCGGCAGCTGCTTGAATGAGCCAGCTGCCGCCACTAACCAGTAGTCGGAATAACTCACCGAGATGTAGATCCGCCTGGCCTCGCGCAGCGACTGATGGCTGGCGATGTCGTACGCAAGGCTGGCCAGCGCCGTGGACGCAAAGGTTTTCTGCACGGTCAGCACCCGGCCATAGGCGAACGACAGCGACAACATCGCCAGCAGCGGAATGATCAACAACAGTGGCAGTCGTTCATGGATCGACGCCAGCGCCAGATGACTCAAATAGCACAGCAGCACCAGCAGCACGGCGAAGCCCATCAAGGTGCGGGCGCCTTCGTTGAAGTCGCGGAAAAACAACGCGACTCCGGACACCAGCAGCGTCACCACCGGCAATGTCAGCAAACACATCAGGCCGATCAACAGTTTCTTCGGTCCACCGTCCTGACGCGCCGCTACGTTCAGTCCCAGCCGCACCGCCCCGGCCATCGCCAACAGCAGCAACCCGCCGAATACCCAGAGCCATCCACCACTGAACAGCAGCACGACTTTTTCCAGGACCCGGGCAATGTTGATCTGGATCTGCAATAGAGGATGCGCCGACCAATTGAGCAGCAATGTGCGATTGGAGTCCATGAACGGACCTGCACTGACGCTGTAGATCAACCCACCGAGGATCAGTTGGGCGGCTTTCCAGCCCAGCAGGTCGCGCCACGGCACCGGGGTGGTTTTATCGTTGGCGGCCCTGAGCAACTCCAGGCAACACAGGCCCAGGAACACATTCAGGCTGATCTGATACAACCCCAGCGCCAGTGCGATCAGGAACGACGGCACCAGCCACTGCACGCTGCGCCACGGGTGACGAAAGGTGATCGCATAGATCACCGCCACCAGGCTCAGGGCCGTCGCGGGACCGTCGTATTGATAAGACAGGTTCTGCAGGAAGAACGGGTTGTACCAGAGCGGCAACAGCACCAGGCAGCAAGCGACGCTGGGCTGGCGGAAGTAATGGAACGTCAGGCTGGTCAGCGCCGACGCCATGGCCAGCGTGGCGATCAACAAGGGCAAGGGAAAGATGTTCGGCGCGGCATGCCTGAAAGTCAGGGCGTTGTAGAACAGCTGAGCGAACAGTCGCCCCTGTTCAGCCCAGGCCATGCCCGCCGCCAGCGAGCGCCAGTTGTCATCGATGTAGGGGAAGTCCGCGAGGATCAATGGCAGGACATACAAGAAGGTCGCGAACAGAAAAAACCGCCAGACCTGATGCCGGCTGAGCTCGCGAACGAGGAAGTCGTTGAACCGGCCCATGCTAGCGCGCGCCCCGGTCTTTGCCACCGACGATATCCTTGATCACGTAGCGCGGCCGGTGCTTGGCCTCGATATAGATACGACCGATGTATTCGCCGAGGATGCCGATGCCGATCAGTTGCACGCCGCCGAGAAACAGTATCGCCGTCATCAGCGACGGATAACCGGGAACGTTGTTGCCGAAGAAAATCTTGTCCAGCACCATGTACACCGCGTAAAGCACCGCGAAAATGGAAATGCCGCCACCGACGTATGTCCACAAGCGCAGCGGCACGGTGCTGAACGAGGTCACGCCTTCCAGGGCCAGGTTCCATAGCTTCCAGCCATTGAACTTGCTGCTCCCCGCCACCCGCCCGGCTCGCTCGAACTCCACCACTACGGTGTTGAACCCGGCCCACGACAATACACCTTTCATGAACAACTGATGCTCGGGCAGGGAACGGATCACGTCGACCACCTTGCGATCCATCAGCCGGAAGTCCCCGACATTTTCCTCGATGCGCGTGTAGGCGATGCGATTGAGCACGTGGTAGAAAATTGACGCACTGTGACGCCTGAGGTAGCCGTCGACGTCCCGATTGCGGCGCTTGGCGAGTACCACATCGGCGCCCTTTTGCCACTGCTCGACCAATAACGGGATGACACTGATCGGGTCCTGCAGGTCGACATCCATGGGAATCACGGCATCGCCGCTGGCGTGTTCCAGGCCGGCAAACAGTGCCGGTTCCTTACCGAAGTTGCGCGAGAAATTGATCAGCACGACCTGATCATCCGCCTTGGCCAGTGCCGTAGCCTGTTCGGCCGTGCGGTCGGAGCTGCCGTCGTTGATGAACACGATCTCGACTTCGGCACCGCTGAGCTTCAACTCCCGTCGCACCGCCTGATAAAACAGATTGATTGACTGTTCTTCGTTGAACACCGGGACAATGAGCGAGATTTTCATCGATCACACTCGCGAAACACCACGTATTTGGAATACAGGAAGCCGAACACCAGGCTCAATGCCGAAAACAGGGCCACGGTGAGCAAACCGTGCAATCGCCAGACGTCGCCCAGATGGCCGACACCCAGGCTCAACGCCCCCATGCCCGAAACAAACAGCAGATAACCGCCGACCGAGGCACTGGCGGCGAAGGTAAATTGCGCGTTCATGTAGAAGGAAAACGACGCAGCCACGCAGAAGGCTGCCAGGTTGCTGAACGCCTGACTGAGTCCGGCCGCCATGCTCAGCAGGAAAAAGACCTGCCAGTGAATCAGGGTGTTGGCGACCCCGATCACCGTGTAACTGGACAGCCCTTTCCACAACAGTCTCATGTGAGACTCCCGTTTTTAGAACGTTGCACTCATTAGTATTTGAGCCTGTCTACTGTCACAAATCGCAGGTTTTTGGACCTTTCTGACCAGCGGTTGAGCCTTGGGGCAACGCCCGAGACATTCGGTAATAGCCCGGTTTTGCAATTGCCCGCGAATCAGTCCACCCTGCGCGCCGCCGCTTGGGCGCGAGGCCTTTGCGCCCGCGGCCAATCCCATTTTCACCCGCTGTTACGAGCCAGCTGTCATGACGTTAGCACGCGATCACCGGATCGACTTTTTTCGTGGTCTGGCACTGATCTTCATCTTTTGGGATCACGTGCCTCACAACCCTTTGGGACAAATCACCCTGCGCAACTTCGGTTTCAGCGATGCGGCCGAGGTTTTCGTGTTTCTGGCAGGTTTCGCGTCCGTATTGGCGTACGGCAAAGTCCTGGCGCGCGAAGGCTTTCTGATCGCCTGCGTGAAAATCCTGCGCCGGGCATGGGTGCTCTACGTGGTGCATATTTTCCTGCTGGCGATGCTGATGGGCATTGTGTTTTTCGCCAACAGCCATGTGGAAACACGGGACCTGGTGGAGGAAATGGGCATGCATCACTTCATCGGCAACCCGCAGCAGGCCCTGATCGATGAACTGTTGTTGCGCTTCAAGCCGAACCTGATGGACCCGTTGCCGCTGTACATCGTGCTATTGGCAGGTTTGCCCCTGGTACTGCCCGTACTGGTGCGCAAGGCCTGGGTGGTGGTCGCGATGTCATTGGCGCTGTATCTGATGGTGCCACTGGCGGGCTGGAACCTGGCCGCCATCAAGGACGGCGTGTGGTATTTCAACCCGGTTGCCTGGCAATTGCTGTTCGTACTCGGCGGTGCCGCTGCGATTCACAGCCAGCGCCCGCGCCTGCCCGACACTCGCCCGCTGCTACGCCAGCCGTTGTTTGTCAGTGCGGCGCTGTACGTAGTGACCGCGGGCGTGATGACCGTCCTGTGGCGTTGGCCAGAGCTACACGATGCCGTGGTGCCAGCGAGCCTGAAGAACCTGCTGTACCCCATCAGCAAGACCGACCTGTCCCCCGTGCGCCTGCTGCATTTCCTCGCACTGGCCTACGTCACCGCGAAACTGATTCCCGACAGCGGATGGACGCAAAACTGGCTCGCGCAGCAAAGTTGCCGAATGGGCCGTTTCTCGCTGGAGATTTTCTGTCTGGGCGTGCTGCTGGCGCCTTTGGCGGACATGGTCAACGCGCTGACCGACGACGCTGTTGCCATGCAGATTTTCACGGCGCTGGTGGGTGCCGGGTTGATGGCACTGCTGGCGACCTGGCTTGAGTTCAACAAGCGTTTGAACCAGACAATCAAAAGATCGCAGCCTGCGGCAGCTCCTACAAAATCAGACCGCATTCCCCTGTAGGAGCTGCCGCAGGCTGCGATCTGTTGATCTTCAAAACCAAAAAGCCCCGATCATTTCGACCGGGGCTTTTGTCTTTCAGGCATTACAACTTACGAAACCGAACGCACCGCACCTTGCGAAACATTCGTCGGTTGCAGCTTGAACATGTAGAACAGCACCGTCAGCAGCACCAGGAACGCAGGTCCCACATACAGCGCCACGCGGGTGTCCGGGAAGTACGCCATCAGGCCGACCACCAGCACCAGGAACGCCAGCGCCAGATAAGAGCTGACCGGGTACAGCCACATACGGTATTTCAGGCCAGCCGCTTCGCTTGCGCTCAGGCCTTTGCGGAATTTGAGCTGGGCCAACAGGATCATCACCCAGGTCCAGATCGCGCCGAAGGTGGCGATGGACGTCACCCAGACAAAGACCTTCTCCGGTACCAGGTAGTTCAGCAGCACGCCCAACAGCAAGGCGAAGATCGACAGCAGCAGCGCACGCCGCGGCACGCCGTTGCTCGAGGTCTTGGCGAACCCCGCCGGGGCCTGGCCGTTCTGCGCCAGGCTGTAGAGCATGCGCCCGGTGCTGAAGATGCCGCCGTTGCAGGACGACAGTGCCGCGGTGATCACCACGAAGTTGATGATGCCGGCGGCGGTCTTGATGCCCAGACGCTCGAAGGTCATCACGAACGGGCTGCCTTGGGTACCGATTTCGTTCCACGGGTAGATCGACAGGATCACGAACAACGCGCCGACATAGAACAGCAGAATCCGCCAGAACACCGAGCCGATGGCATTGGGGATGGTCTTTTGCGGGTTCTTCGCTTCACCGGCGGTCAGGCCGATCATCTCCACACCCAGGTAGGCGAACATCACCATTTGCAGCGACATCAGCACGCCAGTTATGCCGTTGGGCATGAAGCCGCCGTGGGTCCACAGGTTGGAAATCCCCAGGGCCACGCCGTCGTTGCCGAAACCGAAGGCGATGATGCCGATGCCGCCGAATACCATCGCAACGATGGTGACGATCTTGATCAGGGCAAACCAGAACTCGAATTCACCGAAGGCCTTGACCGCGATCAGATTGATCGAGCCCATGCTTATCAACGCAGCGAGCGCCCAGATCCAGCGCGGTACATCGGGGAACCAGATGCCCATGTACACCGCCACGGCAGTGATTTCCGCGACGCAGGTCACCAGCCACAGGAACCAGTAGTTCCAGCCGGTCAGAAAGCCCGCCAGCGGGCCGAGGTAGTCTTGGGCGTAACGGCTGAACGAGCCGGCGACCGGATTGTGCACGGCCATCTCGCCGAGGGCACGCATGATCACCAGGATCGCCAGACCGCCGATGATGTAGGACAGCATGATGGCGGGGCCGGCCATTTGGATGGCCTTGGCTGAACCGAGGAACAGACCGACGCCGATACAGGCACCGAGTGCCATCAGGCGAATATGCCGCTCGCCGAGTTCACGTTTAAGCGGACCGCCCTGAGCGGTCTCGCCGTTGGGCTGGTGATTGCCTACGGGCATAAGGGGTACCTCATCTTGTTGTTGGATATGACCGCTGAGCGTTGAAGCCCCCGACCGATAAGCCAGCTGCTTCGCGTAACCGGGTCTGCTTTGTAAGCAGAACCGTCCTGTAGGACAAAACCTGCAAGATCAGCGGGTCGTGCAGTATAAAAAGCTGACAACAGAGATATTCACTCTATAAACCACTAAATTCAGCCATAAACCCCGGCAATAACGCGACTTTTGGAGAGGCTTCACCTGGATCTTGTAGGAATTTCCGCCATTTAAATGGCGCGGAGTATTGCACAACAATGGTGCATCGCCATGCCCCTACCAAAGCCGTATTTACCTTAGAAAAGGCTCTACTCCAGCCATTACAGACCACCACCCGTCTCCAGTTGCTATCACAACTGTGGCGAGGGGGCTTGCCCCCTCGCCACAGTGGCTCCATCCGGCCCAGTTAGTGGTGAGTCCGTGCATCATTTTGCCCCTCACATTTTTTTCACCTTCGCCAACCACCGTCTAAGCTTCAGTGAAGTCCGATCAATCTGCGTGAATGGATCAGTCGACTATGGGCGCTTTGTGGCAAACCGATTCGAGTAAAACCGAGGTTCCGACTGAACGTGAGGATGAAGCGCCGCCACCTGAAAAACCCCGTCGTTCCAGACACGGATGGGGAGCGTTCTGGCTATTGCTGTTGATTATCGCGATTGTCGTGGGGCTGGCGGCTGCGAGGGAAATGCGTACATCGAAGTTCCAGGCCCGGGAAGTCAGCAAATACGCCGCGTCCCTGAACTATGAGCTCAAACCCGGCCCCAGCGATGCGATTCGCTATCCGGGCGACGGTCCGTTCGATCGGCGCCTGGGCTACAGCTCGCTGGATGAATTCCTGCCGCGCTTGATCAAGCGCGATTTCGTCGTTGAGGCGCAAACCCGCTTTTCTCCGGCGCTGTTGAAGTACAGCGACAAAGGCCTGTTCGTGCCTTATGCCGAGAAAATCCAGGCCGGGCTGTCGATCACCGATTGCCGCGCTGCGCCGCTGTACCAGTACAACTACCCGCAGCAGCTTTATTCAACCTTTGCCTCGATCCCGCCGGTGGTGGTCAACAGCCTGTTGTTCATCGAGAACCGCTTCCTGCTGGACCCCAAACAACCCCTGGCCAACCCGGCGGTGGACTGGCCACGGTTCGGAATGGCGGCGTGGTCCCAGGTGGCCAAGATATTGCACGTGCCCGGTCAATCCGCTGGTGGCAGTACCCTGGCCACGCAACTGGAAAAGTACCGGCACTCCCCCGATGGCTTGACGGTCAATGGCGCGGAAAAAATTCGCCAGATGATTTCCGCCACCGTACGCGCCTATCAGGCCGGGCCACAAACCCTCGAAGCCCGGCAGAACGTGGTTCGCGACTACCTCAACAGCGTGCCGCTGTCGGCCGTACCGGGCCACGGTGAAGTGCATGGCATGGCTGAAGGCTTGCGCGTGTGGTATGGCTCCGACTTCAGCAAGGCCAACGAAGTCCTGACCAGCACTGCGACCGATCCAAAAACCATGGCGGAAAAAGGCCTGGCCCTGCGTGAAATGCTGTCGCTGATGATTGCCCAGCGCCGCCCGTCGCATTACCTGACCAAGGGTCACGATGAACTGGCCGACCTCACCGACAGCCATATTCGCCTGCTGGCGCAAAACAGTGTGATCAACGCCCAGCTCGCCGCCGCCGCCCTGGCCAGCAAATTGACCTACCGCGACTGGGCCACCCAGCCGACCATTCAGCCGATTGAAACCAACAAGGGCATCAGTGTCGCGCGCAGCCGTCTGGCCGGCATGCTCAATCGCCCGCTGTATGACCTCGACCGCCTCGACCTGTCCGCCACCAGCACCCTGCAAGGCGAGTTGCAAACCGAGGCCACCGAGTACCTGAAAAAACTCGCCGACCCCACTTTTGCCACGCAAATCGGCCTGATCGGCGAACGCCTTCTGACCACCACCAGCACCACCCAGGTGCGCTACAGCTTCACCTTGTTCGAACTGACCCCGGACGGCTCGCGGGTACGGGTGCAGACCGACAGCACCGACCAGCCATTCGACATCAACGAAGGCAGCAAACTGGAGCTGGGCTCCACCGCGAAAATGCGCGTGCTGACCACCTACCTGCAAATCATCTCCGAGCTGCACGACAAATACGCTGGCATGGCCGTCCCGGAACTGAAGAAAGTCGACGTGCCGGAGCAGGACCGCCTGAGCCGCTGGGCGGTCGATTACCTGATCGAAAACAAGGACCGCGACCTGCAAAAAATGCTCGGCGCAGCCCTGGACCGCAAATACTCCGCCAGCCCCGGCGAGGCGTTTTTCACCGGGGGCGGCCTGCATGTGTTCCACAACTTCCGCAAGGAAGACAACGGCCGCATACCGACACTGCGCGACGCCCTGCGCGAGTCGATCAACCTGCCGTTCATCCGCCTGATGCGTGACCTGGTGCGCTACACCACCTACTCCGGCCCGAACAGCAGTGCCGAACTGCTCAAGGACGACCGCGACCCGCGGCGCCAGGAATACCTGGCCGAATTCGCCGACAGCGAGGGCACTTCGTTCCTGCTCAAGTTCTGGAAGAAGTACAAGAACAAGGACACCCAGGACCGGCTCGAGACCTTCCTCGACAGCATGCGCCCGACCCCGATCCGCATGGCCGCCGTGCACCGCTACCTGCTGCCACGGGCCAGTCAGGCAAGCTTCAACGCCTTCGTGCGCTCGCACCTCACCGGCGCCAAGCTCACGGAAAAACTCACTGACGAACGTCTCGTACGGCTCTACGAAGCCTACGGCCCTGGCTCCTACGACTTGCCGGACCAGGGCTTCATCGCCAAGGTTCACCCGCTGGACCTGTGGCTGATGGGCTACCTGCTCAATCACCCCGACGCCAAGTGGGGTGAAATCGTCAAAGCCAGCCAGTTCGAGCGCCAGGAGGTCTACAGCTGGCTGTTCAAAAGCCGGCACAAGGGTGCCCGCGACAGTCGCATCCGCACCATGCTGGAGATCGAAGCATTCCTCGACATTCACCAGCGCTGGCAGAAAGTCGGCTACCCATTCGATCACCTCGTGCCCTCGCTGGCGACCGCCATCGGCAGCTCCGGCGACCGTCCGGCAGCATTGGCGGAACTGATCGGCACCATCCTCAACGACGGTGTGCGCATGCCGACCCTGCGTATCGACAGCTTGCACTTCGCAGCCAACACACCGTATGAAACCAAATTGATCAATGACCCGAACGTCGGCAAACGGGTCATGCCGTCCGAAGTCGCCACGGCCATGCGCGAAGCCTTGTCGCAAGTGGTGGATGCCGGTACGGCGAAACGGGTGTCCGGCAGTTTTGTAACGCCGGATGGCAAACCGTTGGCCATGGGTGGAAAAACGGGCACAGGGGACAACCGCATTGAAGCCATTGGTTCAGGCGGGCGGATTCTGAGCTCCAAATCCATCAACCGGACGGCGACGTTTGTCTTCTACATTGGCGATTCACACTTCGGTACCTTGACCGCATTCGTGCCCGGGCGCACGGCCGAAGCCTTCAAGTTCACCTCGGCGTTGCCGGTGCAGGTACTCAAAGGCATGGCACCGATTCTCATGCCATACCTGCAACCCGGCAGCAAAACAGGTTGCTTGCCGACTGAAGTCGCGCGGCGTTGACAGAACCATTACGCTGCACAGGTGGTAATTAATTATTTTCGGCATGGATAATTCCAATGCATTAGCGGTGCAGGCGCTGATCAAGCAACAGAAATTGCGGCTTTTACTTTGGGCCCTGGGCGTTAGGCTGGTGACTCACATTAACGCTCAAGGTTTATTAACAACATGCCTGACTTACAAGGAAGTACGTCGACAACCGACCATAAAGGCCGGCACTACGAATTCATCAAGAGCCGGATTCATCCGGTCTTTCAAAGCACTTCATTGCGAAATGTCCAGGAACTGGGCCGCGCCGAAAAAGCGCCCGCGCCCTGGATCAAGTCAGCCTCCGCACTCGATCAATCCCGCTTACAAAAAGCCAGCCTCGAACTCTGGTCTTCCCGCAACACGGTGGATCGTATTCTCGACGAGTTACAAAACGTTTATGAATTTGCCGAGCCCCTACTCACCGATGCGCTGAAGAAACTGGATATTGATGTCGACGTTAAAAAAACGTATTTGCATCTTTACCTGGCCAAAGAACGCCCCTGGTATGTCATCGATACGTCCGGGGGTGTCGTCACCCGCACCGTTTCGCTGATCGATGCCGCACTGCACAACTTCGCGCTTGGCGAAACCTGCGAACCGGACTCGGACTTCATCAGTCAGCCCGATCAGCATGGTCAGTTCGATGTCTTGCCCATCAAACACAAACTCTCCATCGCAGGGTTTCAGGCGTTGTGCCGTGAACTGGATATCGGCGCCCACTACACCCGACACCTGGAAGAACAGTTACTGCCCCGTGATGGCGTCGCAAAGTATTTGCTCCAAAGCCGTATCGTTGAAAGCGAGAAAGCCGCTTTCAGAGCCGCCGTGGAACAGGCGACGGTGGCCGGCGATATCGACGCCGATGCCCGCGACAGGGTCATTGAAATGCTGGAGGGCCAGCGCAACACCACCTGGAAAGGCAAGCCGGTGCAATTTGCCGACCTGTCCATTCTCGACAACCCCTTGACCGGCATCGTGCTGATCACTGCGGATCTGGAGCAATCGCACGAGGTGATGCCAGTGATCGCTTATGTGCCGCAGGATCCACAACATCCACTCAAGCAATACCCATCGACCGTCGCGTTCATGAATGAACTGACGCGGCAGTTGCGCGACGACGCACTTATCGCTTCCACCGGGATGACGTACCGCCAGTTTTTCAGCCGGTTCATCGACCATTCGCAACGCGGGCATTTCTTCGGCGGGCTGCAACAACGTCTGTTCGAGGTCAAATGGCATCGAAAGGAAACGTTCGATCCGGGCCCAAGCTGGCGGGATGTGCCGATCGATAACCCGCGATTGAATGTCGACATTGCGCCGATCACGGGCGAACTCTGGGTACATCTTTATCAAAACAAACTGAACAAGATTCTCAATGACGCTCGGGACATCGTCGTGTCGACCGCCGACACCGATCGCAAGGCCCGGTGGGCCTGGTGGGACAATTTCAAAAAAATAGTCTCCGACATTTTCAATGTTGCCCTGTTGATCGCCACGCCATTCGTTCCCGGGCTGGGCGAACTCATGCTGGTCTACACAGCGTATCAACTGACCAGTGATGTCATTGAAGGCGCTGTGGACCTGGCCGAGGGACTATGGTCAGAAGCAGCGGATCACATTGTGGGGGTCGTGACGGACTTGCTTCAATGGGCCGCGTTTGAGGCCGGGGCGCTCATCGGCGACGCGTTCCGGCTCAAGATTTCCGTGTTGGTCGAGGGCATGCAACCGGTCAGTTTGCCCACCGGTGAAACCCGCCTGTGGAACCCGGACATCGAACCCTACGCCCATCCAGACCTGTCCCTGCCAACAGACTCCAGGCCCGACCGACTGGGCCTGCATCGCCATCAAGGCCGGGACATTCTTCCGTTGGAAGGTCGCCACTATGTGACTCGAAAGGATCCGCAAACCGCGCAGTATCGACTTGAACACCCCACCCGCCCCGAAGCCTATGCACCGAAACTGGCCCATAACGGTCGTGGCGCCTGGCGCCATGAAGGTGAAAACCCGTTGACCTGGGAGGGCCCGAAGCTGATGCAACGGCTGGGGCACATGACCGATGGCTTGAGCACAAGGCAACTGGAAAACATCCGCTTGATCAGCGGCACCGAAGAAGACGCACTGCGGCGCATGCATGTTGAAAACGCCGAGCCGCCGCTATTGCTGGAAGACACGGTAAACCGCTTCAGGGCGATGGAAGATGTTGCTGCCACGACGACGCAAATTCGTTCGGGAAGCCCGATAGACCCGTCATCGCACTGGTTCGAGCAACTGATCACCGAACTGCCGGGCTGGCCGTTCGACCATGCCTTGAGGGTGTATGAACGATCCGACCTGCTCGGCGCGTCCCGCCTTTACGGCAACGCCAATGCCCGGCCGGAACGGACGTTGGAGATCGGGCTGGCGGACGTGATGGCCGGCAGGTTGCCGGAGCGGGTCGTCAGGTTTCTCGATGAGCAACAGCTCGAAGCGCTGGTCGGACCGGGACTCTCCAGACAGGCGAAGGTGCAGCGCCTGCGTGATCGCCTGGCCAACCAGGTCGAAGGGCGCAAGGCCGACATCGCGGATTACATCTATCGCTCTCACGCACGCAGTACCGATCGACGCATTCAAGTCTTGCAGCGGCAATACCCTGAACTGCCGACGATCATCGCCGAACGCCTTGTCGCCAATGCCCGGCAAGACGATCTGCGCATCGTCGAGGCACAGCAACGCCTCCCACTGGATCTCAAGAGCCGCGTCCGCGAATGTGCTTTTGAAACCCGCTCGACACGCGCCAGCGAGGGCTTTTACCAGGCCGAACGACTGACCGCCGACACCGAGCGCCTGGCGCTCAACGCGCTGCGATTCAACAGCGAGGCCTTGCGCGATCTGCGCGTGGAAGTACGTGACGGCACCGCCGAAGGTCCTTTGCGTTGCAGTGTCGGTCCCGATGACGCCACCAACGTGCGAATGCTGTTACGTGACGAGCACGGCAGTTATGAGGTTGTTGACGGCCATCATCGCAAGCTTTCCGACGCGGTCGACTTCCATGAAGCGCTCCTGCGCGCCTTGCCCGAGCGGGCTCGCCGCTCATTGGGTTATGGGCTCGGCCAGGGAAACGCGTTCAAACAATGGATAATGGCCAAGACCATGGCACCGGCCGAACGCCGCACGCTCTTGCTGGAGCCCTCCATCCGTCCAGTGGCGGAGCTGGAAACGAGCCTGCTGTTACGCGGCCCCGTACTTTCCAGAGAGCCAGTCACCGCTGAGCAAGCGTTAAGAAATCTGCATCCGCATCTGAGTGAGCGCGAAGTCTATAATTTTATCCGTTCCATACCCCCTGGCACCGATCCTGTTCAGGTGATAAGAAACGAGAAACAAGGAATCACAGAGCTGGAAAACATTCTTGGCGCATGGAAGACAAGGCACACGCCGTTCGAACCCGAATTTGTGCTACGTCAGCCCAGAGAAATTACTTTCATCGCTGATCGCCTGGTGGAATGCTTCCAGCGCAAACCCCTTTTGTTTGGCGAACGCAGTACGCACTTCGACAAGGGCTACGCTCTGGACTTGTCCACTGAGTTTCTGAGTTTCAACCTGGAGTCCTGGTGGAAGACATTGCCCGACATTCGCCCGTATCTCGAACAGATCAGCACTTTGAGTCTGGATGGGGTGGCGTTATCACCGGGCGCCACGGGGCTTTTGAAAGACTTTGCCCGGCTACGCCACTTCAGCGCACGTCGCTGTGACCTGGCCCGTTTGCCGGAAAACGTAGCCAGCATGCACCTGCTCGAAACCTTGCGTCTGAGCGGCAACCATATTGTGCTGGACAACGCGGCGGTCGAGCGGTTGAAGCATCTGACACGCCTGCAGACCTTGCGGCTCGATAACAATCCGGTGCGTCAGCCGCCCAATGTCGAGCGCATGCCACGCCTGAAAGTGCTCAACCTTTCAAACACCGGGATCGATGCCTGGCCAGACGGGTTGCTGAGCAAACAGCGTCCAAAGGGGTTCTTGCTGGACCTGCGCAACAACCCGATCAACACCGTCCCCGAGGTCATCAAGGGTTCAAGGAACGCACTACTGGTGGCCCGCGCGCGACTGGACATCGACACGCTGACAGACGTCCAGCGTCAGATCCTGTTCCAATACCGCGATTCAGTGGGTTTGCTGCGCCAGAACACCTACGCCCCTCTGGCCGCCAATGCGCGCGCCAAATGGCCGATCGATGATGACTCCTCGCTTTGGGGGGCGAATTCGCCTGGCTTGGGGACTTACAGAGCGGAGGCCTGGGACAACCTGATGAACGAGCCGAACAGCGAAGGCTTCTTCAGAATCATCGACAGCCTGACCCATTCGGCCGATTTCAGAGCCGGAGGCGCTACCCGCAATGCCTTGTCCCGTCGAGTCTGGGAACTGATCGACGCGGCAGATCTGGATACGCCACTGCGAGAAAAACTGTTCCAGACCGCCGAACAACCCACCACGTGTGCCGATGCCAGCTCTGAAGTATTCAACAACATGGGCGTGCAGGCGCTCGCCTCACAGGCGTATGCGTATTCGACCTACGCCGCCGAACTGGAAGCCCGGCTGGTGAAATTGAGCAAGGGCGCCGCGCGCTTGCAACGGGTCAATGACATTGCCCGGGCCGATGCACTATCACGCCCGAGCAGGGCCGAAGAAGTGGAAATTTACCTGGCGTATCAGACCCGTCTGGCATCGCGCCTTGGCTTGCCCTGGCAATCGGAGGACATGCTTTATCAGCAAATCGCCGCCGTGAGCGACAAGGCCATCGATCAGGCGTACACCACCGTGCTGGCGCTGGAGGAAGGGAATGGCTTGCTCGATGCCATGCTTGAGCAGCCATTCTGGGAAGAATACTTGCGTAATGCTCACCCAAACGAATTCAAGGAAAATGCACGGTTATATGAAGGCAAGGCCGAACGACTCGATGAGTTGCGGTTAGCACAAAAAGACTGGGCACATTCCGAAGGGTTGCCTGACACGAAAAAACAACAGCTCAAGGAGCGGCTGAAGGACCTCGCCAACCAGCTCTCCGTTCCGCAGAGCATGGTCTTCACCGATGCAGAAATGACCGATGAGGTCTATGCAAGGTTATACCGCGACATCGGATACGACGAGCAGGAACTGAGCCGGAGGCTGACTCGTGCAGCGCTGAAAAAAGCCGGGCAGTAATGGATCAACCGTTCGAACGGCCCTGAAGGTATCCGCCTTCAGGGCCTTGCCGGTTGATGTCAATCAAGCGTGTGGCACGGTGATTCGACCCGACAGAGCATCGGCTCTGCTCTCAACCCACTTCCGAATCCCAGATCACCGACACCGTGCCCGACCAGGTATCGCCCTCGCGCTTGAGCATTTCTTCCACACCTTCCCTTTGCACTTCGAAATGCAAGGTGCCAGGCCTTCGGTCGACATAGAAGGACGGTTGAAACAGCTCGGTCCCCGCGCCGCTGACCCTTAGCGGCACGCGGTTGACCGCGCCGCCATCGATATTCGTCAGGCCGTTGGGCAAGCTCACCAGTACCTCCAGCGGCACTTGGTCACCGGCGGCGTTTTTCATGACGCAGGTATCGCCAATCTGGCCCGTGCCACACTCAAGCTGCATCTTGAAACGTGAACTGGCCGAGAGGTTGAAGGTCTGGTCGCGGAACAACCGCGCGGGTTTGCGGCCCTGATTGAGCCAGGCTTGCCAGCCGCCCTGGGGCTCCAATTGGATACGGTTGCCGCCGGGCGGGATTTCGACCTTGAGCGTGTGCTCGACCGTCAGGGTGAAATTGATCTCGAACAGCGTATCGGTGGGTAGTAATACGTCCCCCATGTCGATGTCCATATTCGGTCCGACCGTATAGGCGATCTTGCCGGTATAGATGCCCGAGGACATTGATAGAGGGTCGGGCGCTTCGATCTGATACCCGAAGTTCACCTGGTTTAGGCCGCCGTCAGCAAATCGGAAACCGGGCGGAATGTCGAAAGCCGATTGCAAAGGACAAGCAGCTTCGGCTCCGACAGGCGTGCGCCAGAAAAAGTACCCCCCATTGGCATAGGTCGCGTGATATACCGTTGTCGACAGGCAAGGTGCCCTGGCATTCTGTGCCACGCGACCTCCCCATAGCTTTTTATTGATGTCCAGCCAGGTGCCGCCCTCACCAATAATGTCGGCGATGGGGATGGGCGTCCGGTAGGAGGCGCCGAACGCTGCCATGCGTACTTTCAATTGTCGGGTTTCACCCGTTGCCTCATGAACCACGTTCAACGCCCGCCAGTTGGCCGGGACCTTGACCATCGGACCTTCGCGCTCGCTGTGCCGGGCCAGGATCGGTACTTCGGTCCGGAAGCTCAAAGGCACATTCAAGCTCGACAGCCCATGTTGCTTGCAATACGAGGCGTTTGCGGCACAGACGCCCCGGTTCGGCGTGGTGTTTTCAAACTGGTTAACCATGGGGTTGGCCGGATCAGGACGAAAACGCGCTGTCACCTCCACCGACGCCCCATACAACGGCAGGGACAACACCCACAACAACCCACAAACGCCCCATCGCACTCGCCCTTCCCAGCCACTAAAGCGCTTCATAATTACCATCATTGAAATCCCCTGAAGATACGGTGACGCCCTTTCAAGGACTCATCGCCTCAAAAATCATATGCACGGTGCCGTGGTAGTCGCCGGCCTTGAAGCCGTCCGGGCCTTCCAGCGCAGCGATTTCCAGCATCACCCGGCGGCCCGGCCGGGCGTCGTCCACCACCAGGTGGCTGTCCATCGTCAGGGGGACTTTGTTGAAGGCTACGTTCAAGTCGATCTCGTCCTGGCCATTGGACAAGTACGCACGCTCACTCAGGCGCGCCGATATCCCGCCATTGATATTCTTCACATCAAAGTTGGCGCGCAGCGGGCTGAGCGTTGAAGTGACCGGGTTCCAATTCAAGCGCTGTTCGCGCTCAAGCAGTTGCGGATCGACAGGCAGTACATAAAAGGTCGCCGTCGGAATGGTGACCGACACTTCAAACTGCTCGACGAAGCGTGCGGCCAATGCCACAGGCCCCAACGCCGATGTCATCACCAACACGGTCGTCATGACTAATTTACGAAGCATTTTCTTCACCGTTGCTTGCAGGCCATTGGGTTGAGGTCAAGAGCGCCTTCACTGTTATTTCCCTGCCACGCGCAGGCTCTTGGTCTGTGTGCCCTCAACCAGATTGAAACGGTACTCACGGCCTGGCTGTTTATCGAACTGGAAAGTCCGACCGGCCAGAATGTGATGTTTGGTAGTGGGTTGGCACTCCTGCTCGCTTTTCACTGAACAGTCCTTGAACTCATCGATCACCACCACCGTGTTGCCGTTGTTGCGGATCTGATAGTTAGCCGTGCCGTTATCGATCACGCTGTCAAAGCGTGTCTCCTTGGGTCGCACGAAAAACACGGTGCCGTAGCCAGCCAGTACGTTAACGCCGGCCGACAGGCCTTTTTTGTAGTCTTCGCGTTCTTCGGTGGACACCGCGAACTCATCTTCTTTCTCCGGTACGACCGGAACAAAGCGCACGCGGAAGTAACGCTCTTTATCGCGCTCGCCCATGTACAACAACCGCGTACCCTGCATGCCATTGGCGGGCACGATCAACCTGGCCGGACTGGCCATCAAGCCATCACGGGCGCTGGCGTCGGCCTGAGAGGTCAGCGGGATTTCCCGTGCCTTCCCATCGGCGTCATAGACGATCTCGAGGATATTGACCTTGACGAAGGCGGTGCTGTCGCCACCGTTGAAGACCCGTTTCAGGTAGGTGCTTTTATCGCCATCGAGGTAGTCGTACACCACCCCGACATTGATCTGCGGCCCGGCATGAGCCGCCTGAGAAAGCAGATAAAAACCGAATAATGCCAACAGGCGTTTCATATTCCTTAACCTCATTCATTAAAAGACAGCGGGCACGAGACGCTGCGGCTCAAGTGCCGATTAAATTTGTGAATCCCAAATAACCGTGATATCGCCTGAATAGCCAAGACTGTCGCGCTGCAACATCTCTTCCACGGCACTTTTGCCCACTTCAAAGTGCAAGGTTCCGGGTTTGCGATCGACATACAGAGCGGGCTCGAATCTTTCGGTCCCCATACCATCTACCCGTAATCGGCGGCGGCTTACCGATTGCCGTTCAGCGTCGCTCAAACCGCTGGGCAAACTCACCGATACATCCACCGGCACTTGATTGTTTTTATCGTCCTGTAAAGCGCAGGTACTGTTGGCCGCATAATGCTCACACTCCATGCTCATCTTGAACGGTGTAGAGGCCCAGATATTGAAGGTTTGATCGCGAAACAACCGCGTTGGTCTTCGGCCTTGATTCAGCCACGCTTGCCAACCGCCCTGCGGCACCAAGACGACTTTATTGCCGCCCGGTGGAATTTCTATATTGAATACGTGGTCGACCGTCAGGGTGAAGTCGAGTTGAATAGCGCCGTCCGTGGGCTGCATGATATTCCCCATGTCGAAGTCCGCCCCCGGGCCAACGGTATAAAGTGTCGTTGCCGTATAGACGCCCGGCGCCATTTTCAACGGGTTCGGGGTCCGCAGTTGGTACGCGAAGTCGAAACTCTTATAGGAAAACTCCGGGATATCGTAGACCGCCTGCTTCGAGCACACGCCTTCAACTGGAGTGGTCCAGAAGAATCTAAAACTCCAGTCATCAGCCCAGCCCACTGGGCTGTCGCCGCAGGGTCTCGGGGCGGCCATCCAGTCGCCTTCCCACCAAAGCACAGAGTGAGCGATAAAACTGGGGAATTCTCTACCAATCAGCTGCTGAACCCTCTCACTCAGCCGGTATTCCCCGCCGATGCCGGCGATTCGTACCTGCACCACGCCTGACTCCGCACCGTGTGTGTCAAAGATGGGAACATCTTTCCAACCTGCCGGTACATTAAACATCGCGCCTTGACGGGGATCGGCATGCCTGGCAGGAATCGCGCGATCAGCCTGCAGTTCGATCTGGGTACCGATGCTGAAGATCTGCCATCCCTTGCAAGCGGCTTCATACCTCTCGCAAAACCCACTATTCGGTGTCGTATTCTTGAATTCATTACTATTAGGTTTCGACGGGTCCGGTTTGAACTCAGCACTCAGTCGTACAACTTCAGCACCAACAGGGGCGACAAAGAGTCCCAACCCCAACCACAGTAGCGTCAATCGGATCAGCATTTTTTGAACATCCCGTACCTGTCCATTTTATAAAGGCTCAACCCGCCGCCTCAGCCTTATAAGTTGCATCCGCCAACGTATCCGGCGTACAACGCAAATCCCCGATCATCAACACATCGTTCTCATTGCGCGCACTGCTCGGGTCTAGCCGGAACTGGCACAACAACTGATTGCCATAACGCACTTCCAGGGTCGGCGACCCGGCGTTCATTTCCATGGAGAAGAACCCGTCCACTTCACTGACCCCGCGGCTGGCGTGGTTGATGATGTGGTGGCCCTTGAGCGGTTTGCCCTGGGGGTCGACCAGGCGGCCGAGCACGGTCAGGGTTTTGCTGATGGTGATTTTGCGGTAGTCCACACCCCCCTTGTTCAGGTGATAGCTCGTGCGGGCCGGCTGGATACTCGCCGCTGGCGGGTGGTTACCTTCAAAGTCGAAGCTCACCGAACTGCTCTTGTAGGCGGTGATCGGGATGAAGTTGCGCCCCGGTCGCAAGCTGGCGCTGCCGCCGCTCAAGTCGTCGGCGCGCAGGGCGATTTCATCGAGGTCGGACTCGACGTCGATGATCATCCCGGCACCGCTGCCTTGATGCTGGCTGGTCATGACGACGTGCTGGCCGCCCATGGCAACGGTGCTGTCCAGGTTCAACCCGCCGGTGTAATTGCCATTGAACGACGAACGCTGGACGAAGGCATCGCCGTTGATGGCTTCGGTCTGGAAGTTCGCCTGACTGGAAAGGCCGATGCCGTAAGTGTCGGTAATCGCGGTGGCCGACACGCTTTGCAGCACATGGTCCTGCAGGTCTTTTCGGTAGCCGAGCGAAGCGTTGTTGTCGCGGCCGCCATCACGGGAAGTGCGCGAACCGATGCTGCCAGACCATTGCTCGCCCGGCCCGCCCAGCGCGAGGCTGACGGTCAGGTCGAAGCCACGGTTACGTTGGTCTCCGCTGCTGAAGGTGCCGGGCCGGTCAAACACCGAGAACCGCCAGTTGGCATCGCTGCCGAACAGCTGGGTGCGCTGGGTCCAGCCCAGATCCAGGCCTACGCCTTCGCTGTTACCGTCGGTGTGAGAGATCCGCCCGTTGAGCGAGCTTCTGCTGCTGACCCGATGATTCACCGACAACGACGAAGTGCTGGTCTGGCCGACAAACACATTGCGCTGCCGCACCCGAGTGCCATCGGGCAGGGTTTCGAAGATTTTGGTGGTGTCCAGCCAACTGCGGTTATGGGTGGCGAATACGCTTCCGGTGCCATAGTTGTACATCGCTTGCACATCAAGACCGGTGCCATGGTCCTGGGTCTGATACACGTTGGCGAAGAGGCTAGTGTTGTTAGCCAAGGTCCAATCGACCGACGAGCCATATTGCAGTGTGTCCCGAACCTGGCGCCCCGAGACTCCGAGAATGATCCGTGGATGCAGCAGGTAGTTGAAGGCGGCGCCGGCGGTCATGTCGCCGTAGGCCTGCTCATCCCAGTTGCTCAACAGCTTGCTTTCCTGCCCGGCGAACAGGTTGTAGCGCCAGCGCTCATCGTAGTTGCGCCAGTTGCTCGGTTTGTACACCAGCTCCTGGGTGGTGGAGGTGATTTGACCGTCTTCGATCAAGCGCACTTCCACTTCGTAGATCCCGCCGGGCAAGGGCCGGGTATCCAGAGTTTGCAAGCCGGCATCGACCGGTTGGGTATTGATCAGCAAGCCATTGCGAAAAATCTCCACCGAGGCCTGACGGTTGGCAGTGACATAGATCGGGTAAACGCTGGGCTTGGGGCTGTTGATCGCCAGGCTGTCGGAGCTGCCGTACATGAGGCCCACGGCCGTGTCGGGGCTGGCACCGAACGAACGTGGCTGGCGGCTCAGGCCTTCGGAGTTGGGGGTGAAATAACCCAGGCGCACAAAACTGCCCTCCAACTCACGTTGGCTGTAGAGCTCGTAGATCGCGTGATAGAGCTTGTCATCCGGGCCGCCCAGACGGGCTAGCTGCATATTCAGATTCTGGGTCCAGCTGCCCAGGCTGCTGCTGGCCTCCAGCCCATATCGCCCGCCCAGATCCTGATCCTGGCCACCGTTGAGGTTCAGCTGGTTGCGCAGGATCAACCCCGTGCTGCCGCCTTCTGGCTGCTGGTAATAACGCTTGGTTTCAGTGTCGCGCTCGGCATTTTCAGTGAGAATCGACACCAATGAATTCTGAAGGTTGTAATGCACGGCCAGCATCTGCGCCGGGCAACTGCCTTCGCAGGCGCCAAGGGCCACGCCTTTTTGCAGGTAAGCGGCCCAGGTTTCACGCTCGCTGGCGGGAATGTTGCTGTCGCTGACATCGGCAAACTCAAGCAGGGTGATGCGATCATCGCGGGACAATACGATCATTGCCTCACCCAGAAATTGTTGATCAAGTTCCACCCGAACCGCCAAAGGCACATCGAAGAAGTGTTCTTCGAACTCGGACGGCAAACCTTTGGCCTGAGCGAGCAAACTGCGAGGCGTCGTGCCATTGTCAGTTGGCGCGGCCAGTGCACTTGCGCAAAAAAAAAGTGCGAGCGCGGCCGCGATGGGAGTCATCGGGAACATGAACGGAATACTCTGAGAATGAACGGTTAACGCTGTAGAAAACCCGGTCGACAGGGGAGACTGCCGACCGGTTTTTGATGTCTTGTGAGCTTTGCGCCCACAAGCATTCAAGACATCAAGGCGTTGGCACGGCATCAAAGATCATGGTGACCGCACCGGTGTACTCACCTGGCTTGTAGCCGCCAGTGGTTGGCTTGGTGGGAGCAATGACCAGATCGACACGCTTGCCCGGAGTGGACTCGACTTCGCCGACGACTTCCACTGGCGCCGTATGGTTCAGCGCTTTGCCATTGAACGACACAGTCAAGGGAACCTTATCCGTGTCTACACCGTTGGACAGGAACGCTTCGCTTTCAAGGCTGGCGGCAATCGAGCCATTGGTGTTTTTGGTGTCGAATTGCGCACGCAAAGTGCTCAGATCACCGGAAACCGGGTTGTAGCTCAACACTTGATCTTTGATGATCAGATCCGGATCCACCGGCAGTACGTGAAAGACCTTGGTTGGAACCGATGCAACCAGATTAATGGAATGACGCGCTTCACCTGCTGCAAAAGCCATGGAAGAACTCAGTGCCAGAACGGCCAGAGGAGTAGCGATTGCGATTTTTTTGAACATGGGTAGATACCTGTTATTTCAAATGGGCCGGACAATTAAAAGTTCGAACAAAGCCGAGACTTCCCTTTCTATTAACGAATAGACGCTGACAAGCCATTACTATTGGCTGGAGCCAAAATAGCTATTTGTTTGGGCTTTCAACGCCGGGGCATATTCGACTAACCCCCAATGAAAGTAAGTAGGATTTTTCACCGGATAGCGTAGGAAAAATGAAGTCTAAATATCGAGAAAAAACAAATAAAACCAACAAGTTAACCTATCTTATGTAAGTACTCACCTACAAACAGATTGACTTAAAATCCCATACAGCACTTGGACACCCTTCAACTTCTGTAGGACGAGTAGTACACACCCAATAAACAAAGGCCGACAACAGACTATTCGAGCCCTGACTAATAAGACAGATACTGAATCGCGCCGTTGTTTCATTTTAGAAGTGTTACATGGTCCGACCAAAATCGATTCATTCGCTCGATTCACGTCCTGGGTTGCTCTCGTCCCGCCCCCCCTTGCCTTTTTCACAAGATATATCTTAAGTTATATCTAAAGTCGAAGAGAGGACGAGAATATGAGAGAGCATCACCCCCATCGCGAGCACGGTGACGGCCACGACGGCTTCGAAAATCGCCAGGGACGTTTACGTGGCAGCCGTGGACCGCGGGTCTTCGCACCTGGCGACCTGAAACTGCTGCTGCTGGCACTGATTGCCGAGCAGCCCTGCCACGGCTATGACCTGATCCGCCAGATCGAAGGCATGTTCGACGGCGCCTACAGCCCAAGCCCTGGCGTGATTTACCCGACCCTGACCTTTCTGGAAGAAAGCGAAATGATTCAGGGCGATGCCGAAGGTGGAAAAAAACGTTACAGCGTGACCGACGCCGGACGTCTGTCTTTAAGTGAACAGGCGATTGCCCTGGACGGCGTGCGCATGCGCATCGACGTCAGCAAGCGTTCGTTGCGCGGCCACGACCGCCCCGTCGAAATTCACGAAGCGGTGCATAACTTGCGCCATGCCTTGCACATGCACCATGGCCGCTGGAGCCCGGAAGAAATCCTGCGTGTACGCGACTTGCTCAACAACACGGCCAAAGCCATCGTCGACGGCCCTGCCGTTCAACCCGTTCAGGAGAACGCCGAATGACTGAAGTGATCACCACCATTGCCCGTGTCATGCACGACATCAAACGCCGTCGCCTGGAAGTGTTGCGCGTGGTCGACCTGACCCCGCGCATGCGCCGGATTACCTTGGGCGGCCCTGAATTGGCAGGCTTCGTCAGCCTCGGCACGGACGACCACGTCAAACTGTTGTTCCCGCAGAATGCCGAGCAAGCTGCGGCCCTGGAAACCCTGGTACTGGGCGCCGGCAAGGACAACGGTCCCTTGCCTGAGATGCGCGACTACACCCCGCGCCGCTACGACCTCGATGCCCTGGAGCTGGACATCGATTTTGTATTGCACGGCGACGGCCCGGCCTCGACCTGGGCCGAACAGGCCAAACCCGGCCAATTCCTGCACATCGGCGGGCCGCGGGGCTCGATGATCGTGCCGGACATCTTCGACAGTTACCTGCTGATCGGCGACGAAACCGCCCTGCCCGCCATCGCTCGACGCCTGGAAGGCCTGGCGGCCCACCGTCGTGCGTTGGTGATCGTGGAAGTGGAAAACGGCAAGGAGCAGCAAGTGCTGCACAGCGCGGCCGAAGTCAATGTGATCTGGGTGCTGCGTGAAGGTGGCAAGGACAATCTGCTGGCCACCGTGCGCCAGATCCAGGTGCCAACCGGCAGCCTGTACGCATGGGTGGCGACCGAGAGCAGAGTGTCGCGGCAGATTCGTCGGGTGTTGCTCGATGAGCATGGGCTGGACGAGCAGTTCGTCAAGGCGGTTGGGTACTGGAAATTGGGGAACAGCGACGAGGAGTGATCTGCTCGCG
>NZ_JBFUAE010000010.1:0-227743 GCF_056406435.1 Pseudomonas sp. P1_C12
AAAGTTCGACGCTCGCAAAACACCGAAAGCTATCACATACCCAATTTACTGAAACGTCGAAAGACGCTTCGGTACCCGAATTTCTTGACGACCATAGAGCATTGGAACCACCTGATCCCATCCCGAACTCAGCAGTGAAACGATGCATCGCCGATGGTAGTGTGGGGTTTCCCCATGTGAGAGTAGGTCATCGTCAAGATTAAATTCCGAAACCCCTATCTGCGCATGCAGGTAGGGGTTTTGTTTTTGTCCGCCGTGTAGGAGCGAGCTTGCTCCGGGCGGCGTTCCGACGATGGAGGCCAACGATGACGCGGGAAACCAGACTTACCGCGGCGTCCTCTGGTTTTTCGCGAGCAAGCTCGCTCCTACAAGGGGGCCTGCATGTGATTTGGGAGTGGAAGTGAAGGCAATGGACCCGCCAGGGCGGCGGGTCCGAAGGGGGATCAGAGTTTCGGCAATTGCCCGATGCGACCCATCATCTCGGTCACGATCTGCAGGTCCAGCAGGAACTGCTCGGTGGTCTTGAACTCGTTGTCGTTGTGACCGGTGTATTTGACGTCCGGCATGGCCAGGCCGAATTGCACGCCGTTAGGCAGTTCATGCACGGAGGTGGCGCCGGCGGAGGTGCCGAACTTGTGTTCCATGCCGAGGTTTTCGCTGGGCACCGCGAGCAGGGCCTTGACCCATTCACCCTCGGGGTTGCGGTACATCGGTTCGGCAATCGACAGGTCGAAGGTCGGTGCGATCCGGGTCTTCTTGCTCCAGGCGTCCAGTTTTCCGGCGATTTCGGATTTGAGCACTTGCGGCGTCTTACCCTTCGGCACGCGCAGGTTGACCGCGAGTTTGAAGGCTTTGTCATCCATCCCGACATAGGTCAGGGAAGTGGTCAGCGGGCCCATGAACTCATCGGCAAAACCGACCCCCAACTTGCCACCCAGGTAGTCCAGCCCCCAGTTGTCGGCGGCGTAGCGGGCGGCGTCAGTGATCTGGTTGTGCTTGAGCGCGACCTTGCCGTCGAGGCTATTGATGAAGTCGAGCATCCTGGCCACCGGGTTGACGCCGGACTCGGGCTCGGAGGAGTGGGCGGACACACCGGTGACCGTCAGTTTGACGTCCTTGCCGTCGACTTTGGCGGCGACCTCGAAGTTGCCGCCGTTGCGCTTGGCATACTCGCTGCCGGCCTTTTGCAGGCGGGCGGCCAGTTCGGCGGGCTTGTCGGTCACCAGGGTCGCGACCGATGTCGACGGAATCTGGTTGGTGGCCAGGCCACCGGTCATCGAGGTGATTTCTGCGCCTTTGCCTTGCGCGGTGCGCTTGGCGAAGCTGGCCATGACCGTGCCGTAACCTTTCTCGGCGATCACCACCGGGTAGCCACCATCCAGCGCCAGGTTGTAGTTGGGGGTCGGGTTGCGTTCGAAGTAGTAGGGGATGGCGTCGCCCGTGGTCTCTTCGGTGGTGTCGACCAGCAGCTTGAAGTTCCTGGCCAGCGGCAGCTGCTCTTCCTTGATGATCTTCATGGCGTAGAGCGCCACCACGATGCCGTTCTTGTCATCTTCGGTGCCGCGGCCATACATGCGGTCGCCGACCAAAGTGACCTTGAACGGATCGAGGCGGGTGCCGTCCTGCAGCACCCAGTTCTCCGGCGTCACCGGCACCACATCGGCATGGGCGTGAATGCCCACGACTTCATCGCCAGCGCCTTCCAGGGAGACTTCATAGACGCGGTTATCGATGTTGCGAAAGTTCAGGTTGAACGCCTGGGCGAGGCCCTTGATTTTCTCGGCAATCTTGAGAAATTCGGGATTGTCGTGCTGGGCAACACCGTCCACGCGCACGGTTGGAATGGCTACCAGCTCCTTCAAGGTTTCGGTGGCCGCGCTGCCGTATTTCACCCGGGCATAGAGGCCAAGCAGGCGATGGATTTGGTTTTGCTGCTCAGCGGTAAGCGTCTTGTTGCCCTGGAACGCACGGACGGCCGGGCCGAGGTCGTCGGTCTTGGCGATATCGCTCTTGGCCAGACTTGCGAGGAACTGCCTGAAATCCTTGACCGACGTATCGCTGAAGGTCTTGAGGATGATCGCGCTCTGTTGTGGCGTGATGTTGGCGTGGGCAGCGCTGGTGAACGACGAAAGGCTGGCGAGCATGAGGGTGGTCGCAGCCAGGTGCTTGAGGGAAAAATCCATTGCAGGGGGCATTCCTTTGCAGGCGGTTTGTAAGAAATATCTGATCGTTTGATCAGAAACATTTGCAACCTACCACCACGAGCGTGTGAAACGGGAGCCCCTGAAGTGGGATCTGTCGCACAGAAATGCAAAAGCGGCGCAGAAATGAAAAACCGCCCTATCAATGCTTACATTCTGCCATCACTACGTGGCAGGTATTCGGCGTGCCGCCGGATCGGCCCGCATAGCGGATGCAATTATCCAGGGATTTCTGGCGAGCCATGTCCAGGGTGTCCGCCCAGGCGAGGCCGCCTTCGCCGACAGTGGGGAGGGCTTTTGCATAGCAGGTTGAACCCGTGTTTGGGGCTGAATAGCGAGCCGTGGTGGCTTTGCCTGAACATCCCGCTGTCAGTACCAGGTCGATGGCGAGCAGGGAAAGCAGGATCCATGGCGAGCATTGACGCGCAGTTTTTCCCGTCATCCCGGTTCCCCTGTAGCAAGAGGTGTATTTGAGATCGTACCCCGCCAGATCAGGGCAGGGGCACACTCTTTCTTTGAGCCTATCCTTGCGGCATCGATCCTGCTGCTCCTTTCGTCTGCTTTCCTTTTTTCAGTGTGTATGGTCGTCCGAGAGTCGAGGTGGGTCGCTATAGGCCACTGAACAGGCTGATGATCACAGCATTGACCAGGTCAATGAAAACGCCACACACCAGCGGCACGATCAGGAAGGCCTGGTGCGCCGCGCCATACTTTTGCGTCACGGTCGATACAGCCAATGCCAGCCTTGCTCGTCCAGATAGCTTCCTAATCATCAGCTACGTCCGTGCGCCAGGAGTGAGGACAGCCTAGCCTGAACGGGAAAACCCATCCGGGTTGGCATAGGCCGTCATCACGCTCCCGATGGTCAATCAAACGGCTGACGCTAGCGCTTGATCAGAGAAATCTTCGTTCCCTCGATACTGACCCCCGCCATTAATCCTTGCTGGTCGAAGATGAACGCGTAGGCGTCGTCTTTGAGCGTCGAGCTGGACAGGTTCTTCGCAACCCCTTCATCCACCACGACAACCGTTGGCCCTACACCGATTTCCCAACCCTTGGTTTCAGCGACATATTTCACGGCTTTATCGGTCATCAGGAAAACCACATAGCCGTACGACTGGGCGCCGGCCTGCAGCCCCCATGAACCGCTGACGGAGTTGTAGTAGTTCTCGACTTTCGTGCCCTTCATTAAAACGCCTTCGCCATAGCTGCCGCCGAACACGAGACCCGCCTTGATGATTTTCGGGAAAACCAGCACAGCCTTGGCGTTGTGCGAGATGGTTTCGGAAAAAGGATGGGTCTTGTTGAGAGTCTGCAACGCTTGTCGAGCGTCGGCATTCAGATCCTCGGCGGTAGCCGCTCCGGCATTGTTCAGGAAACTGGCCGATGCCAATGTTGCAGCCGCGAGGAAGAACGACAGGAAGAACCTCATTGATTGAGTCATTTGCGTACTCCGCTGAGGGAGCATGGGATGAGAGCAGCGGCAAGTGCCTGCTTCATGCAGGAACCGAACCCACTGAGGTTATCCGGCGCGCCCTGAAATGTGTGAATTTGCTGGCATCGCTCGTGAGTGAAGTCGCCCTGGGCCACTGAACATTTGCGCTGCCATCAGCTGTTATGACCACTGCGTATCGGCCGGGTTCGCTGTCAATTCTGCTTCTCGCCGCCAGTTTCACTTTACGAAGCGGTTGAATCACAGTTGAAATCGGTTCGTCACGGGCTCAATGCAGGCAGCAAAAGGCCCGCGCAATGGCGGGCCTTCTGTTTGGGGTCAAATCCTTTTGTGCTGCCAATCTGCGCTCCATCTTGTGAGCGTTTCGTGAAAAGCCTGTCGTAGCAATGAAAAAAGCCCGGTGTCGGCCAAGCTCTCTGTAGATGGGCCAAATCCATTTGGCTGATCCCATGGTGCTTGGTGTATGTGACGACGACATGACAGGGCTGACAGGAACAGCTGATCGAGGCTTGAGTGCTGACGGCCTGTGGAATCGAACTGTCCATGCACTTTTATAAAGCGCCATGCGTCACAACGTGCACCAGTCGGAAGCGCCGCAAAGCGCTTTCGTCTGCGGTAGCTCCAGCGTCGTGACAATCCCCCCGGGCTCAAGAGTCAGTGTTTCCAGACAGTTGAAGTCTCTCTGTCGCTGGCTGGCACAAAGGCTGCAAGGCTGACATCAGGTCCACTTGGAACGCATTCGTGTGGACAGCCCCCTCGGTCAACGACGATCGATTGGCCGGACAGGTCGTGGGCAGCATCGGTGGATCAGGCATAGACGCCTGGTTTCAACACCGCAAAAGAACAGGCAAAGACGCCTGGAACCGCAAGGTTTCAGGCGTTTTTTTTTGCTTTTAAAACCGTGATTGGCTCGGGCTGGGTGCTTTCTATGAATTCCAATGTTGCCACGTTGAACAAGATGCAAACGCTGATCGTGATCGGTAATGGCATGGTCGGACATCATTGTGTCCAACAGCTGATCGAGCGGGGAGCGCTTGACCATTACCGGCTGCACGTCTTCAGTGAGGAACCGATGCGTGCCTATGACCGTGTGCATCTTTCCGAGTACTTCTCCGGTCGTGATGCCGAGTCGCTGGCGCTGTCCGATGCGTCGCTTTACCACACGCCCGGCGTTACGCTGCATTTGGGTGTGCCGGTATTGGAAATTGACCGCGTCCGTCGCCAGGTGGTCACCTCGCAAGGTTGCGTCACGTATGACAAATTGGTTCTGGCCACCGGTTCTTATCCGTTTGTTCCGCCAATCGAAGGCGCCGAAGGTGAGTCGCGTCTGGTCTATCGCACCTTGGAAGACCTCGATGCCATTCGGGCTGCGGCAGCCAATGCCCGGCGCGGTGTGGTGGTCGGCGGTGGCTTGCTGGGTCTGGAAGCCGCGAACGCGTTGAAAAGCCTGGGCCTTGAAGCCCACGTGGTGGAATTCGCACCGCGCTTGATGCCGGTACAACTGGATGACCTCGGTGGCCAGGCGCTCAAGGCGCAGATCGAACGATTGGGCGTCGGTGTACACCTGTCCCGCGCCACTCAATCGATCAGCGCTGGCGAGCAGTACCGCTATCGCATGAATTTCGCCAATGACGAATTCCTCGAAACTGACCTGATCGTGTTTTCCGCCGGTATCCGCGCTCAAGACGCGCTGGCTCGTCAATGCGCGCTGGAGATCGGTCCGCGCGGTGGCGTGGTGATCGACGACGCGTGCCTCAGTTGCGACCCGAACATCTACGCCATCGGTGAGTGCGCTTCATGGAACGGCAGCCTGTTCGGCCTGGTCGCGCCGGGCTACCAGATGGCGCGCAGCGTCGCGGCCCGTCTGTGCAACGAAGTCGCCGAGCCGTTCACCGGTGCCGACATGTCGACCAAGCTCAAGCTGCTGGGGGTGGATGTCGGCTCCATCGGCGACGCCCACGGCAATACCCCAGGCGCACGCAGCTATCAATTCATCGACGAAACCAGCGCCAGCTATCGCCGCCTGGTGGTGGATGCAAGTGGCAAACATGTCCTCGGTGCAGTGCTGGTCGGTGACAACAGCTATTACGACACCTTGCTGCAATACATGCAGAACGGCATTACCTTGCCAGCAGAACCCGCCAGCCTGATTCTGCCATCGTCCGAAGGCGCGCCGACCCTGGGCCCGGGTGCGCTGCCCGAGTCGGCCACGGTGTGCTCATGTCATAACGTCACCAAGGGCTCCATTTGTTCGGCCATCGACGGCGGCTGCACGGACCTGGGCCAGCTCAAGTCTCAAACCAAGGCCTGTACCGGCTGCGGCGGTTGTGCCGGCCTGCTCAAGCAAGTGTTCGAGCATGAGCTGATTGCCCGTGGCGTCAGTGTCGACAAGAGCCTGTGCGAACACTTCGCCTATACCCGCCAGGAGCTTTATGCGCTGGTACGGGTAGAGGGAGTGATCACCTTCGAAGAACTGTTGGCCAAGCACGGCCGTGGCCACACCGGTTGCGACGTTTGCAAGCCGGCGGTGGGTTCGATTCTGGCCTCGTGCTGGAACCAGCCGATCATGGACACGTCGCTGGTACCGTTGCAGGACACCAACGACACCTTCATGGCCAACATGCAGAAAAACGGTACGTACTCGGTGGTGCCGCGTATTCCCGGCGGCGAGATCACCGCTGACAAGCTCATCGCCATCGGCGTGGTGGCGAAGAAATATGACCTCTACACCAAAATCACCGGCGGGCAGCGCATCGACCTGTTCGGCGCGCAGTTGCATCAGTTGCCGGACATCTGGGCCGAGCTGATTGAAGCGGGTTTTGAGACCGGGCACGCCTATGGCAAATCGACCCGCACGGTGAAGTCCTGTGTCGGCAGCACCTGGTGCCGTTATGGCGTGCAGGACAGCGTGAAAATGGCCCTGACCCTCGAGGATCGCTACAAAGGCCTGCGCTCGCCACACAAGCTCAAGTTCGCGGTCTCCGGTTGCACCCGTGAGTGCGCTGAGGCGCAGAGCAAGGACGTTGGCGTAATCGCCACCGAGAAAGGCTGGAACCTCTATGTGTGCGGTAACGGCGGCATGCGCCCGCGCCACGCCGAGTTGTTCGCTACCGACCTTGATGACGCCACCCTGATTCGCTACATCGACCGGTTCCTGATGTTCTACATCCGCACCGCCGACAAGTTGCAGCGTACCTCGGTCTGGCGCGAGAGCCTGGAGGGCGGCCTGGATTACCTCAAGGACGTGATCATCAACGACAGCCTCGGGTTGGGTGAGGAGCTCGAGTCGCAGATGCAATTGGTGGTCAACCGCTACGAATGCGAATGGGCCAACGCCCTGAAAGACCCGGAAAAGCTCAAGCGCTTCCGCACCTTCGTCAACGATCAACGCCCGGACCCGGACATCCATTTTGTCCAGGAACGCGGTCAGCTCCGGCCGATCATGGCCGCTGAACTCCACCTTATCCCTGTCATTGAGGAGATTGCCTGATGAGCCAGTCCGATACCCAGCGAGCCTATTCCAGTTCCTCCCTGGTCAATCCCGATGCCTGGCAAGCGGTGTGCAGCCAGGAGGATCTGGTGAGTAACTCCGGCGTCGTCGTCTGGCTCGACGGTGCACAAGTGGCGCTTTTCTACCTGCCGGCTGCCGAAGGCAAGACCCTCTATGCCATCGATAATCATGACCCGCAATCCGGGGCGAATGTCATCGGTCGCGGGCTGATCGGCAGCATCAAGGGCGATCTGGTGATTGCCTCGCCACTCTACAAACAGCATTTCCGCCTTGAGGACGGCAGTTGCCTGGAGTATCCGCAGCAGCGCCTGCGGGTCTGGCCGGTGCGGCTGAACGAAGGCCAGGTGGAGGTCGCGGTGGCCTGACCCCATGGATTTCGCCGGGGTCTGAGCGCTCATTCAATTAATGATGTATGCCAGGCTCCGGCGGAGTCGATGATCAATGACAAACAGTATCGGAGGTTCGTATGAAAACAGCCGCACAACTGCTGAAGCTCAAGGCCGTGCAGAACCGGCGGGTGCATAGCATCGCGCCAGACCAGACGGTGCTTGAGGCGTTGAGGATGATGGCGGAAAAAAATGTCGGTGCTCTACCCGTCATAGAGGAGGGGCAGGTGGTCGGCGTTATCAGCGAACGCGACTATGCGCGCAAGGTCGTTCTACAGGGGCGCTCTTCGGTCGGTACGCCGGTGCGGGCCATCATGAGCGCGCCCGTCGTGACTGCAGACAGTCAGCAGAGCATTGAGCGTTGCATGGCGGTCATGACCGACAGTCATCTGCGTCATCTACCGGTGGTGGAGGGCGACCAACTGATTGGCCTGTTGTCGATTGGTGATCTGGTCAAGGAAGCCATCGTCGAGCAGACCGAGCTGATCCGGCAACTGGAACACTACATTCGCGGGCATTAAAACGACCGGGGGCAGGGTGGACCGAAGGCTTGTGAGTACTGAAGTTTTCAAATGTGCTGGCCGTCGGAAACCGCGCAGGTCGAAAGGCAAGGCTCCATCCAGGGCGTGGGCCGAAGTGTGGGCTGGCAGGTTTTTTCCAAAAGCCAGAAACGACAAAGCCCTGAATAATCAGGGCTTTGTCGGTACAAATATGGCGGAGGCGATGGGATTCGAACTCATGGACCTGTTACAGTCGACGGTTTTCAAGTCCGAGATACAAGCGCCCGTAATTCGTGGCCTGTAACTTGATTTCGTTCTAATACGATCATTTTTTGTCTCTGCTGCAGGCCGCATTCTACAAGGGGTGGCATCAGCGTTTTGTAACGCGTTTTTCCGTTATTTTGACGGTTTCGCCATGGCGCCGATGCGACGGTAAACACGTTCAGATATGTCGCCCGCGGTATGCACAAGAGCGGGCTCGCTTCTGACCGAAAGCGGCGTATCTGCGGCGTTTAGCTTGAGCATCATTTGAATTTCCGGTTGCGACCGGAATACCCGATACGATTACCGGTCAGTTTCGCTGAGGCGGGAACGGTTTAGGGGAAAATTAGGGGAAGTTCTCGGCCGCCGTAGACCACATACAGGTGGATTGGTGGTGGCCTAATGCTTTCGGATGACTATGTGGGATAATGTCCTTTATCACATATAAGAAAGGATTCACCCGATGGCTCAACCTTCCTCCCCATTGCGGATTTCTCCAGCCGCTATTCACAAAGGCATTGATCGTCTTGACGCGCGGATCACGGAGCTTGAAGCATTTGACGTCGGTGCTTTGGTTAACGGTAGAAGCCCTAAGCTAACGGCGTTGGAAGTCGCTATTAAGGACACCCTCAACAGATGCTTTGGAGAGAAACCAACGGCCCATATCCTTTATGAACGGGCGGCAAGTCTTCACTATTACGGGGGGGTGAGTAGACGCAGTCCAGTGGACTACAGCACGCCTACGCGGCGAAATATCGGTAATGCAATCGCCCTGCTTAAACAGGCTAAATTGGCCTTGGAAGAAGATCTGGCGGACAGCGAGCTACAGCTGTTAGCAGCTCCTCCAGCAAGCTCAAAACCAGTAACGGCGGAGCTCTCTCGCCGTGTGTTTGTGGTGCATGGGCATGATGAAGGTGCAAGGGAAACGGTGGCCCGTTTCCTAATGCAGGTGGGCTTCGACCCCATCATCCTGCATGAGCAAGCCAATCGGGGTGGCACGGTCATGGAGAAAATCGAAACGCATGGGGACGTGGGTTTTGCCGTGGTGCTGTTGACGCCCGACGATCAAGGCTGCGCCAAGGGTGGCACGCCGGAGCCGCGGGCTCGGCAGAACGTCCTGCTGGAACTAGGCTATTTCCTAGGCCGCCTCGGACGCGACAAGGTGTGTGCGCTCAAGCGCGGCACCGTGGAGATCCCCAGTGATTTCGCCGGTGTGGTCTGGGAGTCCATGGACGGCAATGGCTGGAAGCAGGCGTTGGGCCGTGAACTGGAAGCTGCTGGCCATGAGATCGATTGGAACAAGGTTATGCGGTCGTGAAATATGTTTAAACGCGGCCCTATGATTATATTTTTCAAGATGAACCCCCGCGTAGTTATGTGTGAAACCCATGAAGGCGTGGGGGCTGGTGATGACCACTCTAATTGCCACTAGTTAGGGATGATTGACTACTTGGGTGATTTGCTTGAACTGATTCAAACGATTGACTTCAAAGCGGCGCATGCGTTTTAAGCAGCCTGGACCCAAAGCGGTCATTGCGGCAATTGAACTCAGCGTCTTGTCACGCGTTTTCCGCTATTTTGACGGCTTCGCAATGGCACCGACACGACGGTATACGCGCTCCGTGATGTCTCCCTTGGTATGCCCAAGGAGCAGGCTTGCTTCGCCGACGTCCGTAATTTCCGACGCGGCTTTTGGCCTGATGTCCCGAAACTGAAAGCTGCTGATTCGTGCAGCTATCAGAGTGTCGCCCATTTCGATCGCTTCGTACTTGGCCTTTTCCCGCGCTTTATCCCAGCGATCGCGGAGCATTTTTGCAGTCATACGCTTCCCACGCGCACTCACAATCAGGTAGCTCGAAACGTGCTGAGCGTTTCGCTCTGCGATTTTTGCGATCAGCATGCCCAGGCTGTTTGCCGAGCCGCTGGCAGTCATCTGGATACGCAGCTTTTTGTGTGTTTTGTTCTGCTGCACCATTAAATATCCCCCTTCGATATCATCTTTGCGCATGACCAGGACGTCGGCCGGCCGCTGCCCTGTCAGATAGGCAAGGTCCATCGCATCTTTCAGCTCTTGAGTTGCTTTCTTGTAAACAGCATCCCAAACCACATCGTTCGCGTAATAGTCCCGAGGCGTCTCCTTGTTCTTGCGTACACCCTGACAGGGATTTTCTTTGGAGGTCAGACCCCACTCACGCGCCATATTGAATACATGAGAGAGCGTGGCTATCTCACGGTTGGCCCGGACCTTTGCAGTTCGAGCGTCCCGATAGCCAGCGATCGTGGCCGGCGTGATTGAGTCGATGGGGGCATTGTCGAAAAGTGGTCGCAGCTGTTTGATCTCTGAAAGGTTGTCTCTCTGTGTGCGGGGCGCCTTCTTCGGGACAATGTCGCGAATATAGCGGTCAAAGATCCCCTTCATAGTCCGCAAGTCCAGTGGTATTTCCTTGGCTTCGAGTTCTGCCCACTTGAGCCTGGCTTGGTCGAGATCCTTGCCCAGTGGGATCGCCTTTCCTGTGGAGTCCAGGTAGTAATAGGCGATCCAGGTTTTCCCGCTCTTACGTGGCCGCGACCATTGATACATCCGAGGCGGCAAATGGCGGGTTGCGGCTTTGCGGGGGCGCATATCAGTTCACTCGCGAGAAGTCGGGCGTCCATACGGGCGCGGCTGGCAATGGGGTGGGGGTAATGTTGGTTGGCGTGATCACGCCGAGCTTCATCCGGGCATACATCCTTCCTACCAATGGACGCTTGCCACGACTTTCGACATAAAGCCACTGGCGATCATCCAGCCAGCGACGTTGGTAGGCCCTGGCCTTGTAGCCGGTGATATGCGCCAGCTCTTCGTCCGAAAGGATTTCAGCTTCCATGATTGATCTCCCTGACCCGTTGCTCGATACCTTCGAACTGATGGTGTTTGCTGCATTTTTGATGGGAGGCGGGCTCGGCAGTCCTGAGCCGCTGGCCATCGGATGCATTGGGTACAAATCGCGCGCTTAATGGGGGCGTATACCCCACAGCAGGCTGCGCGAGCGGGCGATTCTGAGCGATTAGCGTTGCATCAGAACGGGCTGCCTCGCGCAGCTTTTCGTGGGGTATAAGCGCCTCTGCAGTGGCGCGGAACAACTTAGTAATGCCTGCTGCTGCGCAGCAGAGACTCTTTGTTTCTTGTGCGTCGACCATGCCTATGTTGCAGAGCAAAGCGGTCGAGGTTTCGGTGGTGTGCTGTTCGATCTTCATGCCGCTTTCCTCCGATGTTTGATTGCCAGTTGGTCCATCAGTCGCAGGTGTTCGGTGGAGCTCAGCACGGCCATCGATCAAGCCGCCTCGATAACCGACCCAGTAGAGAAGGGTGACGCCTAATATGAGGCTGAGCAGCGCGCAGATTTGTATTGCAGTCATGTGGTGTGCTCCTGGTAGTTTTGTTTGGTCGGTGGCGGCAGCCCCTTTCGGTTTACTCGGTTGGTTCGTCCTGCGGTCGCGGCATCTCCGAATCCGCCTTGTAGGCGCGGATGTCGATCAGTGAGGCAACGTGCCGGATGTGTGCGTACTTCGGTGCCTTGCGACTGGTGTCCAGTGTGGTGATAGGGAGCTGGATTCGGCCGCTGTTGATCTCCGTGACAAACGACTGCTCGTTGAGGTTGCGGAAATACTGTTCGCGCACTTTCTCTAGTGGAATTAGCACGTCGCCAAAGATGCGGTAGAGCAGCTCCACGGTTGCTGCTTCGGGGGCTGGTTGCAGTCGGAGCGGCGATTGGGCTGTGTTAGTCATCGGTTTGCTGAGCCTCCTTGCGTTGTGTTCTTGCCGGATGGTTCCAGGCGTTAAGGCAATGGCATTTGGTCAGCTCGCGCAGATGCTCCGGCACTTCGAGAAGTGCGGCGTTGCGCTCCTCGCGTGTACGCATGGCGATGATCTGGCGCGCGTATTCCCTAGGCCACGTCACGGTGGTCTGCCGGAATGGCGGGCAGTTCGAGCCCTAGCTGCTCTGCCAACCAGCGCATACCGGCTTGCCGGACCTTGGTCGACTGGCTGTATTGCATGCCGGCGGTTTTGTGATACCAGGTGCCGTCCTTGACCCGCAGGTACTCGCGGTCACGAACGGGGAATGCCGGTAGGTTGCGATCATTGAGAAGGCCTTTCTCGCGCATGAGCGCGATCAGCTTGGGTCGGGTGAGGCCGAAGTACTTGGCGGCTTTTTCCAGACAGCGTTCCATTTCGGCCTCCTAGGCTGCATGCGCGGCGGGAGTCGCCACAGCAGCCAGGTGGTTGATGGATTCGGCTACTTGCTCGTAGATCTCGACATCGGTGCCGCACGCGGTGAAGCACTTGGTACGCGGGCGCTTCACGCCGATGCTCATGATGGTGGTGACGCCGGGACGGGTTTGCGTGCGGTGGATAGCGACATGCAAGGGGAGTTCGAAGCCCATGTCGAGGCTCAGTGAGCCACCGGTACGCACAAGCTCGAACACCTTCTGCCTGTTCTCGACATCAAACCGCGCATATTGTCGGTTAGCGCGAGGAATACTCACTTGATCGGCTGTGTTGCTGGGATCCAGCGGGCCGTTGGCTATCTCTTCGATAAAGTCGGCCAGCTTGAGGTGCATCTTCTTTTCGTTCTGCAAGGTCAGCGTGTGGCGCTCGCTGCCCAGTTCTACGGTGAAGAGGGTGTCAATTGTGCTGCGTTCAACCTTCAGGCGAAACGCCAGTGCTTCGCGCTGTGGCGTCGACCGCAGAGTGTGATTGAAGGTCTCACTCAGATTGACCTGCGCATTGAGTAGTTGCAGCGTGCGGTTGTCGAGTTTGAACTTGCTCATGCTGCATGCCCTCCGCCGTTTGGATCAATCGGTGCGGGTGCGGCGCGGGTCGCAAGCTTGGGTTTGTGGGGGATGAATGCGCATCCGAGGTCGCGCGCTAGGCGGCGAACTTCCATGATGAGGAATGGGTTGGCAGCAGCTGGATGGACGTGCAGGGTGGCCGTGGTGTGCATGGTGTTGCCTCGCTCTGTGGTGGAAGAGTGAGGTAAATATCAACCAGCAGTTGATATTTGTCAAATCTAGATTTGCTTGTGGCGACCATGGGAGGCATTGGCTGCCTCGTAAAATCTGTATAGCATCGAGGACTGAAATCACAGGAATGACTATGTATAAGCTTCCAGAAGTAGCCACCCGTCAGCAACTCTTAACCCATATTTCTTTGTCCAGCATATATGGAAATTTGTGCCTTTTCATTGGGGCAGGATTTTCTAAAGAGTTAGTGGGGGGAGAGGCTCTTTCGTGGGGGCAATTGTTGCAAAGGGCTACGTCTGAACTTGATATGGAGTTCGATTTTACTAATCCTGATTTGATCGGGACAGGGTATCCAGAGATAGCCTCGTCAATTTGTCGAAAGCATTCAAGTGTTAATGCCTTGTCGGTTAGCCAAAGTACGGCTGTTTTAAAAGAAAAAATAGCTGAGTTGACTTGTTGGTATCCAACGGATCAGAAGAAAATACTATACGCAGAGCATCTTGCTAATTTAGCGCCTGCGTGGGTGATAACCACTAATTATGATCTGGTTATTGAGAGTTTGTTGCCTGGCGGGTCGATCACAATTGGACCAGACCAGCCTTTAGTTTTTCCTAAAGGTCGGACTCCTGTTTACCACCTTCATGGGGTGCGAACGTATCCTGATAAAATTGTTCTCTGTCGTGAGGACTATACCGCGCTGTTTAGGCCGAACGAATATCGTCAGATAAAATTGGCCCTGACTTTAAAAGAGTCAACAACTGTTCTTTTAGGGTATGGGCTTGGAGATGATAACGTCCTAACTGCATTTGATTGGTCTAAAAATGTTTTTGATGAGGAAGTGAAAGGTTACCCCAATGAAGTTATTCAGGTAGTGAGGGTTGCGAATCCTAAAGCTGATCCCTATAGAGGTCATAATGGTGCAATCATTCTAGAGGTGTCTGGTTTAGAATCGTTTTTCGAAGAGTTGATGCCGATTGTGGTGCGGCAGAGACAAGCCGAGGACGATTTAAACAAGAAACTGCATAGTATTCGCGATTTAATGGTGACAACTCCTCATGCTGCGGTTGTTAAGTTTGTCGACGAAAAAGAGTTTAGAGATATAACCCTATCCTTTGTCAACAATAGTAACTATGCGCCATTGATTGATGGTTTTATACCGTTTTTCGAAAAGTGTATTGACGAAACTTTCGGAAGGTCAGCGGGTTATGGCGCCTTTCACGGGTATGCGCAGGGCTTGACTATAGTTCTTGATATTTTGGATACCTATGGTAACTCTCATATGCCGCCGGCATTGTTTCATAAGTTGGCAAACGCTTTAAATCGACAAGCTTCGTACATTGGGATGAGAAGCGGTCAGTCACATGAAGCAGGTAGAATTTGGGCTCATAGGAAGGAAAATCTTCCAAAGACGCAGTTGCGGGAGCTTAAAGTATATGCTCAAAGTAAAGGTTGGCTCCATGTTGTAGAGTTGTTGAACCCAGTGCTCGTAGCGGCGGTGATACCCGCAGCAACACCAATTCCCGTACTGCCAGCATTACCCGCGGCAGTGCCAGCAACTGTATCACTGGCGTTGCCCGCAGCAGCCCCCGCACCTTTGCCAGTGTTATTGCCCATAACCCCACCGCAAGGGGATTGAAATTATTGAGGTGTATAGGGCTGAAATGTGGTTTTAGCTAAAGTTAAAGTAATCATTCAGGTATAAATGAGCCCACGATTTTTCCGCAAATATGGGTTTCCTCCGTGATTTCAATGATTGGATACTGTGGGTTAATAGGGCGTAAGAACTGCCGGCCAGCATCCTCAACTAGAACTTTAAATGTCGCCTCATTAGTTCGTGGAACTCGGGCGATTACACGGTCGCCGGTTTTAGTCTCGGCTTCCGGATCAACGAAAATAATACAACCCGCTGGATAGCTCCGACCAGGACCCGGATTCGTCATTGAATCGCCATGGACCTTCAAAGCATAACCTTGATGGCTAATTGGGACCGGGCAAGAAAGCCATGAATCTGCATCGTATATTTCAATGTTAGAGATCGCCTCACACCAAGCTCCAGCCTGCACCCAAGAAATCAAAGGAACTTTGCCAAAACGTTGGTTGATCTCGCTGACGTTGCTTTGATCACTAATAATTAGGCGGCGTGAATTGATTTCACTGGTCTGTTCCTTCGGTAGCACGCCATATTCAAGCCATTCTCGGCGCACCTTGAGCCATGAACAAAGCGCAGCCATGCTGTCTGCTTCGGCCATTGCTTCGCCGTTCAGCCATTTGCTGATGGCCTGCGTGGTCTTATCAACCCCCAAGCTTTTCAACTGACGATGAATGTCTACGCCGCGACCCCTGCTGCGGACGCCAGCATCGTCAAGGGCTTCGTGTAGGCGCTCGCTAAAAGCTGCGCGGAATGTATTTTTATCAACCATAAGTTGAGGGTGTCACAAAGGTTGCGCAATAGTCAGTTGATCTATAATATCAACCGTGAGTTGATAAATGGAGGCTGCCATGTTGGACCCCGTAGATTTTCCGAATGCCATTGCATTCGCTTTTGAAGCCGTAGGTGGCATTGGGGCCGCTGCCAAGGTTTGCGACCGGAGTTATCAGGCGCTGAACAAGTGGCGCCAAGCAGCTTGTCTACCGCGAACTGATTACACGGGGGAAACCAAATACGCTGTTCTTTTGGCGACAGCTGCAAAGCAGAAGGGTAACGCGTTCGAGGCAACCTGGCTTCTGAATGCATCTGCACCTCATAAAGCTGCGGTTTAGTTAGAAAAAAGGCGACCCAAGGGCCGCCCAGTTCCTCCCGGCACGCACCACCACAGCGGTGCCGGGTCGCGATAAAGGTAGGCGGGCACACCACATGCGAACCGTCCACCTTTACCGCGCTTTACAAGGCTCGGAAGCCTTGGTGTTGCTGCCTTTTCAACCACAGATTGGGCAGCTGTTGCGCCAGGGGGGAACAACGGATTGTTCGCCTCGGCACGGTGCCGGTGTCGATCCTGAAGATCTAGCCGGCGTTTGGGCACTTTCAAGCCACGCGGTAAATGTATCACCACTGCACGCCGCGCGGCACTGGCAACTTTCAAGGATTAATGCCATGAGCCGAATCGCTCTGAGTTGTATCGAACGGGCGCAGCGGGAAGTCCTGCCGCTCGATCTAGCGCTTTACCATGCTGCCCGGGACTACCCTGGTGGCGCCGCTGCAATTGCCGTCACCACCGGCAGAAACCCCACCACGCTGCAGCACAAACTCTCTCCCACCCATCCCAGTCACTCTGTGAACATCCAGGAGTTTGGTGAAATTCTTGAACTGACCAAGGACCGCCGCATTCTCGATGCAGTGCATGCGCTGGTCGGCGATACGACTTGGCAGGAGTTGGCCGAGGCCTATACCAACGACATGCCCGAGACTTTGACTACGGGCATTGCTGAGTACTTCAGGCAGGTCGCCGATTTGGCTGATACCTGGGCCAAAAGCATCGGTGATGGCGTGGTGAATGATCGTGAACTGGCCGAGATTCGCCTGCAGGTGTTTCGTGGCATTCAAGGGCTTCTGGGGATGTTCAACCGAGCCACGTACGTCAATCAGACAACGCGGGTGGCTGACCATGGCTGATATTGCTGATTTTGCGAATGACCTGGTTCAGGAACGTCTTGATCAAGCCCTCGCGGCACGCAACGCCGCTAAGCCTGTGTTGGCACCGCATTCTTTCCTGTTTTGCGTAAGTTGCGACGATCCGATTCCGGAGGCTCGCCGACTTGTCCTGTTGGGTTGCGATCTGTGTGTTCTTTGCCAGTCCGTTGTTGAGTCGCGGGAGGCCCGTCATGCTCGATGAGGTACTGGGCCAATTCGCAGACTACGGACTCGAGCCTGAGCAACCGCTGGTATTCGGCAAACTGACTCGCTGCAAAACCTCTCAGGACAAGGGGAAGGAAAAGAATGGCTGGTATGTAGTCCATGAGCACCGCACCGAGAAAAATGAAACGCTGATCTTCGGCAGTTTTGGTGACTGGCGTTCCGGTGAGACCCAGAAAATCAAGGTCAAGGCCGGGCGTATGAGCCCCGAAGAGCGCGAGGTAATGCGTGCTCGTCAGGAAGAGGCAAAGCGCAAGGCTGCTGAGATCGCAGCCAACGCTGCACGGCGTGCGGCCAACCGTGCTGCAGGTCTGTTCAAACGCATGCCTGAGAAGGGCAAAAGTGCTTATCTGGATCGAAAGCAGATTGTCGGCTTCAAGGTTCGTTATGCGCCCCGTACCGGCGCATTTTTAGTGCCTATGTGTAACGTGCGGGATCAGATTGTCGGTCTACAGGTGATCTTTCCAGAAAAGCAAGAAGACACAGGCCGCGACAAGGCTTACTGGCCTTACGGCATGTCGAAAGAGGGCGCCTTCCATTTGATTGGTCCGCACCCTGAACCCGGTGAGCCGGTGCTGGTGTGTGAGGGGTACGCCACGGGTGCCAGCTTGCACATGGCGACGTCACTGACGGTCGCAATCGCGTTCGACGCGGGCAACTTACTCCCGGTCTCCAAGGCCATGCGCGAGCGTTTCCCCGGTTGTCCGCTGATTCTCTGTCGGGACGATGATTGGAAAACCAAGCGCCCCAATGGTGAGCCTTGGAATCCCGGGGAAGAGAAAGCCAACAACGCAGCGTTGATCGTCGGTGGTCAGGTGGTCGCACCTGTCTTCTCGGGTGAGCGTGAGACCAAGTGGACAGACTTCAACGACCTGCACGTTGCCGAAGGCTTGGAGGCTGTCCGTCGCCAGGTGTTGGCGGTGGTCAAGCCTCCTGCAGCTGGTGGTTGGAAGGATCAACTGGCCCGCACCGAAAACGGCTCCCTGATTGCGCACATGCAGAATGTCGAGCTGATCCTGGGCAATGACGAGCGCTGGGCCGGCGTGATCGGTTACAGCGTGTTCAGCTCCAAGATCATCAAGCTGCGGTCCGCACCCTTTGGCGGCGGTGCCGGGGATTGGGCCGACATCGATGACATGCGGGTGATGAAATGGCTCGCGCAGCAGTACAACTTGCGAGTGAAAGCGTCCCATGTGATCGAGGCGGTCAGCGTGGTTGCCCACGATCATTCTTTTCACCCGGTGCGCGAGTACCTGGAGAAGCTGAAGTGGGACCGGGTGCCCCGGCTGGAAAGCTGGTTGACCGATGTGCTGGGAGTCCAGGCCAGCGAGTATTCCGCCAAGGTCGGCAAGCGTTGGCCGATCTCTGCGGTGGCTCGGGTGATGCGCCCAGGCTGCAAGGCCGACTCGGTGATGATCCTCGAAGGCGGGCAGGGTGAGGGTAAGTCCACGGCCATGGGCATTCTCGGCGGCGAGTGGTTTATGGACACGCCTTTTGCCCTCGGCGACAAGGACAGCTTTCAGGCGATTCGCGGCAAGTGGATTGTCGAGCTGGGGGAGCTGGACAGTTTCAACAAGGCTGAGAGCACCAAGGCCAAACAGTTCTTCTCGGCGTCTACCGACACCTATCGCGAGAGCTACGGCCGCAGAACAAACGATGTGCCACGCCAGTGTGTGTTCGTGGGTACCACCAACCAAGAGGAATACCTCAAGGACGCCACCGGAAACCGCCGTTACTGGCCGGTATTCTGCAACAAGGTCGACCTGGAACAACTGCGCGAGATCCGTGACCAGCTATGGGCTGAAGCGGTGTTCTGCTTCGAGGCTGGCGATATCTGGTGGGTGACAAAGGACGAGTCGTGGATGTTCGCCGAGGCACAGGACGAGCGCTTCGTAGTGGACGAGTGGGAAGGGCCGATCCTGACCTGGTTGGAAGAGTCGCAGCTCGGCGAAACCGCCACCGGCAATGAGATCCTGACGCAGGCCCTCAAACTAGACTTCGGCCATTGGGGCAAGCCTGAACAGATGCGGGTCGGCGCGATCATGCACCGGCTGGGCTGGCGGAAGAAACGTATGCCGGCGTTGGCAAAAAGCGGTGTCCGTCAGTGGGCCTATCAGAAGCCCGCAACGTGGGCGCGTGCGGCGGCGTTGCAGCAGACGGTGGTAGAGGAGCCTTGCTTTGATTAAGCGAATCGATGAGATGCTTAAGCTCTGGGCGCAGGATCTGCATTCGCCGATTCCTGAAACTTATGGTGGTGCGAGTGGAGGCAACATGATCGCCATGTTGATGGAGTGCAAGGGCGAGCTGATACGTGGCACTCGTGGTAGTCGGGTGCTGTTGGATGAGTCGGCGGATATCGAGTTGATCGTCAACAAGCACCTGGCGCCAGAGCTTGCCCTGGTGGTGATGGAACACTACTGCAACCACGAAAGCTTTCTCTCACAGAAGATGTTGCACTGCGGATGCAGCGCGCCGACCTACTACCGCCGGCTGCATGATGCCCATGTGAGCATCGATGGCTTGCTGATGGGGAAGGCTGCATGACCCCTGGCGTCACTCCGCTTGTTGTTGTCCTACTGTCCGGCCTTGTCCGACTGCCGTTTAAGGTAGTCGGACAGGTTAAGGCCGCGCCGTTGCTGGGCTGTCCTACTGTCCAACCTTTGCCCGCACCATGCACACGTAAGCATAGCGGGCACGTAGTCGCGCCTATGGCGCGCACGCGTGCTTTTAGATTTCTCTCTATACACAAGGAAAAGTTAAATAAGGTAGGACAGTAGGTCAGAGTCCCGAATTTAGGCGCCTGTAGCTGTCCCACTTCGATTTTGAGTAGTGGGACAGGTAGGACAGGGCAGCAGAAGCGATGGCCGAGGTGATGTATTCACCGACATTCGCTAGACGTTCACCCTGCGTTACCCACTTATTCACCGGGTGGCATTAAAGTAGGGTTGCTGCCATGAGAATCCACCTGTAAAAAGTACCCATCTTCGATAGGTGCGACCGCAGAGAGCGGCAGGCACCACACACCAAACCCGGCCCTTGTGCCGGGTTTTTGCGTTTATGGAGTAGGGCGATGACGAACGAGCAGCAAGCGCTGGCAGAAATGCCAATCTGGTTAGTGATCGTCCTGGCCCTGGTCGGTGGCGTATCGGGCGAGATGTGGCGGGCGGACAAGGATGGGGCGCGGGGCTGGGTGTTATTGCGACGCCTGGCACTGCGGTCGGGTGCCTGCATTGCCTGCGGGGTTTCGGCGATGATGTTGATGATCGCTGCAGGCATGTCGATCTGGGCGGCGGGTAGCTTGGGTTGCCTGACCGCGATGGCCGGTGCCGATGTCGCCATTGGGTTGTACGAGCGCTGGGCAGCCAAGCGTCTGGGCGTCAGCGAGTCGTCAACCACTGGCGGCGAACCAGAGCAATGATGCGCCTTGAGATGCGCGACAACATCGACAAGATCGTGAAAGGCATGCGGGGATTGAGTCGGTCCAAGGTGCCGCTCGCCGCTGCCAAGGCGCTGACCTTCACCGCCGAGCGAGTTCAGATCGCAGAGAAAACCGAGATTGCCCGCGTATTTGATCGTCCCACCCGCTGGACGTTGAACTCGATCTATAAGCGAAGTGCCACGCCCACCCGATTGTTCGCCCGCGTGTGGGTCAAGGATGAGGCCAGTTCGGGTGTTGTAGCCTCGAAATACTTGCCGGTGCATATGGATGGCGGCAATCGTCCGCACAAGCGATTCGAGAAGGCACTGATCCACTATGGCCTGATGCCTGCTGACATGTACGCAGTGCCAGGCCGGCGCGCTCGAATGGATGGCAACGGCAACATCAGTCGTGGGCAGATTGTCCAGATACTATCCGCCCTCGGTGCCGCCGAACGTGTATCGGGCTTCATGGCCAACCGCACGGCTCGCAGTAAACGCCGCAACCGCAACGCCCCTGACTACTTCGCTGGTCGCCCGGGCAATGGCACTGGCCCATTGGGTATCTGGCAACGCATTGGCAACGGTGCGCGCCCCATCCTGATCTTCGTTAAGCGTCCGACCTATCGTCGTCGCTTCGACTTCTACGGAGTGGCCAACCGCGCCGCCGCTGCCGAGTTCGAACCGCTGTTTCGCCGAGCATTGGCCCGCGAGATGGCTCGCGACTGAGGCCATCGTCGATTTTTCGGCGTGATCGCCCGGTTTTGGGGCGGTTCAGGCGCGGGTCTAGGCCTCATTCCATTTTTCAATGGGTCCTTTCGCCGACCTGAGAGATTGGGGTAATTCGAACCCCGATCTTTTTGCAGATTCAACCCGACATAGGGGGTTCCGCTTCCTGTCCATTCCTTGGAGATGACCATGCCCACACAGCGCGAGATAGCCGATCACTTGGACATGAGCGAGCGCAATGCCCGCGATGTGTTGAAGGGGTTGGCCATCAGTGATTGGCAGACGGCCAGCCTGGACGAGATCCGGACCGCGTACATCCGCGACCTGCGCAACAAGGCAGCGGGGCGTGGGGGGAGTCAGTTGGAAGAACTCAACGCCGTACGGATTGACGAAGGGCGGGTCAAGGCAGCGAACGGGCGTCTGCTGTATCACGAGAAATTGCGGTCGCTGATCCCCAGCATGGAAGCGGAGCGAGTGCTGTCCGACTGGGCGGCCTTTGCCAACCGGGAATACCTGGGCGGCGTTGAACGATTAATTCAGGAAATCGAGAACGTGCAGAAACTCACGGTTGATCGATCTGTGGTGGCCAAAGTTGCTGGACCTACAACCGAGCGAATTGCAGGCTACGCGCGAAAACTTGGCGCGGAGCTTGTTGGCAGCAGCGGGGAAGTTCAACCCGCCGCATGACGTGCCAACAGCGGAGTATCTGAGCACTGAGTTTTATTTACCTGCTGAAAGCGGTGTGCTGCACGGCCTGTACGACTTCCACTACACGCCGTATTTTCTCGGCGTTGCCGCGGCGTTGGATGATCCGCGCGTCAGCGAAGTGGACCTGATGAAAGCCGCGCAGATCGGCTGGACCTGGTTCCTGATCGGGTACCTGTTCAAGTTTGTCCAGTTCCTACCCCGGCCGATCATGATCCTGTTTGCTAAGGAAAAGGACGGCAAGAACTTCCATGACGAGAAGCTCAAGCACGGCGTGATGGCGAACAGTGAGGTCAACCGGTTGATGCCGGTGGACACCAGCCGGTCCTCCGGCAACCGCTGGGATCACAAGAGCTTCCCGGGCGGCTTCCTCAAGCTGGTCGCCTCGAACTCCCCCGGCAACGTGAAGTCGACGTCATCGGTGGGGCTGTCGGTGGTCGAGGAACCGGACGATACCAGCGACGACGTGAAGGGGCAGGGCGATGCGATCGCCCTGCTCGAGGAGCGCGGCAAACGTTATCCGGGTTCAAAAATGCTGGTCGGTGGAACCCCGGCGATCAAAGGCGCGAGCAAGACCGAAGCGCGCTTGGCACAGACCGATTGCCGCGTGCTACCGATTGTCTGTCATACCTGCGGCCAGGCTCATGTGCTGGACTTCGCCCATATCAAATACCTGGACATCAATGAAGGGGTCGAGCCGCATGAAATCTATGGGCGGGCGGATCCCGACACCGCAGGTTACGCCTGCCCGCATTGTGGGGAAATCTGGGACGACTACCAGCGCAAGGAGAACATCCGCAACACGGTGTTCAACGCCGTCGAGGCGGGTGATCCATTCTGCGGTTGGGTAGCGACCAAACCCTTTGCCGGGCGTGCCGGTTTCATTGAACTGAACGAACTCTATGCCTGCCTGCCGGGTACCAGCCTGGCGAACATCGTGCGTGAGCAACTCAACGCCGAGCACCAGGCCGCCATGGGCAACCTGTCGCTGCTGATCAAGTTCGTCAACCAAAAGCAGGGTCGAGCCTACGAGTACAAATCGGATCTGCCCGAAGCCGACAAGCTGGCGGAGCGTGCCGAGGATTACCCGGAAATGTTCGTGCCCATGGGTGGGCTGGTGATCACCGCAGGTGTCGACGTGCAGCATGATCGATTGGCGATCGTTCTCCGCGCCTGGGGCCGTGGCGAAGAGTCATGGTTGCTCTACTGGGGTGAGATCTACGGCGAAGTGGTGTTGCCAGGCCAAGGCGTTTGGCTGGACCTGGAAAAGCTGCTGTTTTCGCCGATCACTCATGCTTGCGGCGCCAAGCTGAAAGTCTTGGCCGTCTCGCTGGACACCTCGGACGGTACCGTTACCCAGGACGCAGCCTATGCGTTTTGCCGAAAGCATCAACAACGCGGTGTTATGGCGATCAAGGGTGCCAGCGAGCGAGGCAACAGCCGGGACGATGAACGCAAGGAGATCTTCAGTGCGCCTCGGCAGGGTGTGGACACCGACAAGGAGCAAAAGGCCTCGAAGTACGGCCTGCGCCCTTACATCGTCGGTACGTCGCGGGCCAAGGATCTCTGGATCGAAGGCCGGCTGCCGTTGACTGGTGAAGGTCCGGGTCGGATGCACTTCTACAAGACAGTGCGTCCAGACTACTTCCGGCAGATTACCGCCGAAGTGAAAGCCCCCAGCCGGCGGCACCACTATCGCAAGGTCTGGCAGAAAAAGGCGGGCGAACGAAACGAGGCCACGGACTGCGAAACCTACGCGCTGCATGCGGCCCGTTCGCTGAAAACGCACCTGCTCAATGAACACGATTGGGCGGCGCTGGATGCTCAGATCCGCCAAGGCGGTTTGTTTGATTCGCCACCACCGGAGCCCGACATCGAGCCGGATTCGGATCCCGCACCGCCGCCGGAAAACCCGGTACCGAAACCACCCGCTGAACCCAACGAGCTCCCGCCTTCTGGCGGGAGAGTTGTTTCTGGGCGCCGCACTGCTATGCGCGTGCTCTCTCAACGCAGGAATTAATCTATGGCCATCACCCTGGAACAGGCGCAAAGCCAGCTTCAAGCTTGGCTCGACGCAAGCATGAAGGTCAGCCAGAAGCAGAGCTACCGCATCGGCACCCGTCAGCTGAACTACGCCGACGCTGCAGAGATCACCAAGATGATCGATTACTGGCAGCAACAGGTGGATCGACTGGCCAGCGGTCGCCCTCGCGGCATTGTCCTGCGCGGGATCACGCCGTTATGAGTCGTTCACTCAAGTCTCCCGAGCCCACGTTGCTGGATCGGGCAATCAGCTGGTTGAGTCCTGAGAGTGGCGCCAAGCGTATGCAGGCGCGTATGACGATGACGGCAATGGGGGGTTACAGCGGTGCCTCCAAACGCAAACGCTCGCTCAGTGCTTGGAATCCTTCGGCCGGAAGTGCAGCTGCCGATCTGCTGCCCGATCTGCCGACTCTTCGGGAGCGCTGCCGCGACCTGGAGCGCAATAACCCCATTGGCGGCGGCGCGATCAACACGGTGGTGACCAAGACGGTCGGTACTGGGTTGGCGCTGAAGTCGGTGGTCAATCGGCAGATCCTCGGCTGGGATGAGGACACCGCACGTGATTGGCAACGCAACACCGAGTCGTTGTTCAAGTCATGGGCCGAAACCACGGCTTGCGACATCACTCGCGAACAGAACTTTTATGGCTTGCAGGACCTGGCCTGGCGCTCGGTGCTGAGCAGCGGAGATGTCTTTCCGTTGTTGACCCACAAAGAGCGTCCAGGTCAGCACTACTCGGCCTGCATCCAACTGATCGAAGGCGATCGGGTGTGTAACCCGGACAACAAGGCCGATACCGAAACACTGACCGCCGGCATCGAGCGTGATGCCGATGGGGAGCCAATCAAAGCTCACATTCTACGCAGCCACCCGGGCGCACTGGGTGTGAGAGCGCGGAAGTGGGATGAGCGCCCCTTCTTCAATGAACGGGGTGGTCGGGCGCTGCTGCACTTGTATCGGCGCAAACGTGTCGGTCAACCTCGGGGAGTGCCGTACCTGGCGCCGGTGATCGAGAAGCTCAAGCAACTCGACCGCTACACCGATGCGGAGCTGGAAGCTGCCGTGGTGTCGGCGTTTTTTGCAGTGTTCATCAAACCGGGACCCGGCGGCGACCTCAGCCCCTTGGCCTCCGCCGCGACCGGCAACACGCCGGTGGGTGGTGATCGGCCTGCAGATCGCGCGGCCGGCGGTTGGGACGGCACGCTCAGCGGCGGCATTGTCGCCGAGTTGGATCAAGGTGCATCGATAGATTCGGCGGCGCCCGGGCGTCCAAACCTAGCCTTCGATCCATTTGTATTGGCGATGTTGCGCCAGATCGGCATGGCCTTGGAGCTGCCCTATGAGGTGCTGATCAAACACTTTACGGCCAGCTACACCGCCGCGCGTGCCGCCGTAATGGAAGCCTGGCAGTTCATTCGCGGCTGTCGTGATTTCCTGGGTAACGATTTCTGTCAGCCGGTGTACGAGCACTGGCTGGAGGAGGCCGTTGCTCAGGGTGACGTCGATGCCCCGGGTTTTTTCGACCATCCGTTGTTGCGGTATGCCTACTGCGGTTCGATTTGGGTGGGCGATGGACCGGGTACGGTGGATCCGCTCAAGGACATCAATGCGGCCAAGGCGCGTGTCGATCTTGGCGTCAGCACCCTGGCCAAGGAATCGATGCTCTACGACGGCAGCGACTGGGAAGAAAACCACGAACAACGGGCGCTGGAAGTGAAACGCCGCATGGAGGACGGCCTGTCTGCCATGCCGGCGTCACAGCCTGAAGACCAGTTGCCGCAAAACCCCGACCTACCCGAACGGACCTGACCATGACCGATAAACCAACCGACGCTCCACCGGCGCATCGGGTGACGGCGTTCGACCTGGTGTCGCGCGAACCTTGGGCGATCACCCCGGACATGCTACACACCATCGCGGCAATCGCTCGCCGTGAAAACGATGGCCCCGAGGCCGTTGAGGCCCGGCAGGGCCGGCCGCTGCAGAACACCCGCAACGTCACCCAGCGCGGCAGTGTGGCGCTGGTACCGGTCACCGGCCCGGTGTTTCGGTACGCGAACCTGTTCACCGCCATGTCCGGCGCGACTTCGCTCGACGTGTTGGCGAAGGAGTTCACCGCGGCGGTGGATGATCCACGCACCGACAGCATCATCCTGGTGATGGACACGCCCGGCGGCCAGGCGAGCGGCATCGCCGAGTTCGCCCAGATGATTCGGGCATCTCCGAAACGGGTGGTCGCTTACGTGTCTGGCAACGCCGCCAGTGCGGGCTATTGGATGGCGGCCGCGGCTCACGAAATCGTCATGAGCCGCACTGGTGCGGTTGGCTCGATCGGCACCGTGCTCTCGGTGCGCACGAACAAGGATGACGGCAGCGTCGAGATCGTCAGCAGCCAGAGCCCCAACAAACGTCCCGACTTTGCGACCGAGCAGGGCCGTGCCCTGGCCCAGAACCATGTCGATCGCTTGACCACCATCTTCGTCGAGGACGTCGCGAACTATCGCGGTGTTGACGTCGATACCGTCCTTTCCGACTTCGGTCAGGGCGACATGCGGATTGGTTCTGATGCCGTTGAACTGGGCATGGCCGACCGTGAATCCACCCTTGAATCTTTGATTGCCGAACTCAACGGCAGCAACTCTGGAGATCGTTCTATGAGCACTACCACCGCCACCCAGCCAAGTACGACCGCTGCCGATAAACCAACCATCGACCGCGCTTACCTGGCTGCCAACCACGCCGAGCTGCTGGCGACGCTGGAGCATTCCGCTCACGCCGCCGGGGCGAAAGCTGAGTGTGAGCGTATTCAGGCGGTCGAGGCTGCCGGTCTCCCAGGCCATGAAGAGTTGATCGCCTCCCTGAAGTTCGACGGCGTCACTTCGGGTGCTGAAGCAGCCAGCCAGGTGATCGCCGCTGAAAAGTCCAAGCGCACTGCCGCTCTGGCGGATATCCGCAGCACGGCGACCAAACCTGTACCTGCAGCCGCCGCACCGGACGCTCCGGCGGCCGCGGCTGATCAGGAAGATCCCGAGGCGCCGCTCGAGGAGCGGGCCAAGGCGACCTGGGACGGCAACAAGGAACTGCGGGCTGAGTTCGGCGACTTCGGTGCGTACCACGCGTACCGCAAAGCCGAAGACAAGGGCCTGATCAAAGTCCTGAAGAAGTAACCCGGGCCACACCCACCACCCTTTAGGCTTTGGAGATCCTCATGCCTCTTACTCTCGACACTCCCCGCGCTTACGAGACGGGCGACATCAATGATCTTGCGGTCGCTGCAGCCGTGCAGATCTTCGAAGGTTCGGCCGTCGGTATTAACTCGGCGAATGGCCTGGCGCGTCCGCTGGCTGCTGGTGATCTGTTCGTCGGCTTCGCTGACCGTGGTGTGGACAACCGCACCGGGGCTGCCGGCGCGGCGCGCGTTCGCTTGCGTGAAGCGGGCAAAGTGCAACTTCCTGTCGCTGCTCTGGCCATCACCGATATCGGTAAGGCCGTGTACGCCAGTGACAGCGGCACCTTTGTCCTCACCGCTGCGGGCAATAGCCGGATCGGCCATGTGCACCGCTTTGTCAGCGGTGGCGCGGGCATCGTCAAGTTCGCCGCCCAGGCCGTCCCGGCCGCGTAACACGCCGGTTTACCAACTCTTTCATCAGGAGATACCCCCATGGGTGCTGAAGTACTTTCCAGCCGTGCCGTCATCGGCACGTTTTACGAACTGCTCGAACAAAACGCCGGGGCGTCCTGGATCGATCTGATCTCGAACCTGTTTGATTCTGATCAGGCCAAGGAAACCTATCCGTGGATCGGCGCGGTACCGACACTGCGCGAGTGGATCGGTGGGCGCCATGCCAAGGGCTTTGTGAGCGCTGACCTCGAAATCGAAAATCTGCACTACGAAGCGACCATCGAGGTGCTGGTCAAGGAGCTGCGCCGCGACAAAACCGGGCAGCTGCGCATTCGCCTCGGTGAGCTGGCCGATCGCACCAACTCACATTGGGCGCGCCTGTTGTCGGCTTTGGTGCTGAACGGCGAAAGTCAGATCTGCTACGACGGCCAGTACTTCTTCGACACCGACCACGAAGAGGGCAACAGCGGCGCGCAGTCGAACAAGATCACCACCGACATCAGCGAACTGTCGGCCACGTTACACGGCACCCCATCGCGTCCAAGCCCTGAAGAGTTCCAGCAGGCCGTGGCCAAGTCGGTGACCCAGCTGACCAGCCTCAAAGACGATCAGGGCGAGCCCATCAACGAACTGGCCCGCGAGTTCTTGGTGATGGTGCCTTTCGGTTTGCTGAGCGTGGCCCAGTCGGCGCTGACTGTACCGCGCGGTACCAACATCAGCGAGATCGTCATGCCGGACAACGTCAATGTGCGGGTGATCGGTAACGTTCGCTTGAACGCCTGGACCGACAAGTTCGTGACCTTCCGTACCGATGGGCGCCTGAAGTCGTTCATTCGTCAGCAGGAAACCGACGTGGTGATGAAGGCCAAGGCTGAGGGTTCGGAGTACGAGTTCGACAACGACGCGCACCAATACGGCGTCGACACCTGGCGCAACGTCGGTTTCGGGCGCTGGCAGTACGCCGTCCTGAACCAACTGGTGTAAGCCTTCGGGCTTGCACCTCATTCGAGGACATCACAATGCCGAAATACACAGTCGATCAGAACATCACCCTGTTCGGTGGCGAACTGATCCTGACGGCTGCTCAGGCCGGTGCGCGTGCGCACTGCCTGCAGGAGCTCAAGAAAGGCCGCTACGAGATCATCAGCCCGGTCCAGTTCAAGAAGGGGGAGGTGATTGTGATCCCGGGTGAGCCGGACAAGGCGCTGGCACAGAAGGTCACCAAGGTCGAAAAGGATGCAGGGGGCGGCAATGGCGAATAAATCCTACCGGGTGCTCAGCGGTTCATTCCGCAAGCCCAACGACGAGTTGGTCGAAGTCGGTGGAACGATCGATCTCCCGGCCGACGTTGCGGAGCGTTTCCGTAACCAGCTGATCGAAGTTGCCCCCGTCGTGTCGACCAAAAAAGCCGGTCCGGCCCAGGCTGAAAGCGATGTTTGAGGAAGACCTTTCGGTCTTCCTCGAGGATTTCAATGTGGGTGGCCTGGTCGATGGCCAACCCTTTCTGGCGGTCCGAGATATGCCCGACGAGATCGTTGGAATGGGTGGGTTGAACAGCCAATCCACCGGTTACGAGATCCTGGTTATCACCGCCGAGGCTGAACGCCTTGGCATCAACAATCCCAAGCTGGTCAGCGTCGGCGGCGTCACTTTCCGAGTACGCGATCGCCGCATGATCGATGACGGCGCGTTCAGTCTGGCCTCTCTCACCAAGGTCTAAATCCCATGCCCTCGATTCAAGAACGCATCGTCGAAAAGGCGAAGGCGTTGATTTTGGCTGCCGGTACGTTGGCCGGCGACCGCGTATTTCGCAGTCGTACGGAAGCGATCACCCGGGACATGTCGCCGGCCATAGTGATTCGCCCAAACCTTGAAACCACCGAGCGCGAAAGCCACTCGGTGGACCGCAACCAGTTCGAACTGTCAGTTGAAATTCTGGCACGGGAGAACACCACCACCGGTGAGGCCTGGGACCAGGTTGCCGATCTGGTCAAAGTCGCGGTTCATGCCGTCATGCTGGCCGAGGATGCGTTTGTTGAGGCGGACCGGGTTCAACGCTTCTACATCGATTGGATCGAGGAAGACGGGGACAACACAGCCGGTAACTGCATGGTGCGTTACCGCTTTACCTACCTGTGCAATACCGGCGATCTGACGTCCGGCCCTACCTTTTACTGAGGAACACATTATGCAAATTGCATTCGGCAGCGGGATGTTTTATGCCACCCCGCTGATGGACGCCTATGGCAACTCGCTGGCCTCACCGACCCCCATCCTGCTCGGCATCATGCAGGAAGCCTCGGTAGATCTGTCCTACGACTCCAAGGAACTGTTCGGTAGCGAGCAGTTCGCGGTCGACGCCGCTCGCGGTCAGGGCAAGCTGTCCGGCAAGGCCAAAGCGGCGCAGATCAGCCTTTCGCAGTGGAATGCTCTGGTGTTCGGCCAGAACCTGCAGTCTGGTCAGGTGCTGGTGCATCATGCGACCACGCCGACCCCTGTGCCTGCAGGCAGCAAGATCACCGTGACGCCGCCCGTTGGCGGTCTATTGTCGGGTGATCTGGGGGTGCGTGGCGGCGGAGCGCTGCCTTTCGAGCGAGTGCTGACCGCTCCAGCAGTAGGTCAGTACACCTATAACGCCGCGACGGGCGAGTACAGCTTCGCGGCTGCCGATGTCGGTGTGCCGGTGTTTATCGACTACCGCTACTCTGTTTCGACGGGCAAGAGCCTGTCGGTTCGCAACCTGCCCATGGGCGATATGCCGGTGTTCCAGGGTGAGCTGTACCTGAAGTACAAGGGCAAAGCGATCTACGTCCGAGTGCCGAACTTCGTCAGCAACAAGCTGAGCTTCGGTACCAAGCAGGACGACTACACCATCCCTGACTTTGAATTCACTGGCTACGCCGATGAGTTTGGCGAGGTCGTGTACTGGAGTGCCAGCGAATGACGGTCGTGAATGTACCGGGTGTCGAGTTCCCGTTTCCCGGGAAGGTATTAGTTATTCCGCCGCTGGCTCTGGGTGATCTGGAGCAGTTGCTGGACCGCATCAACTCGGTGATGGCTGGCAACATGGACAAGGACAGCATCGCGACCGTGATCGATGCGACGCACGCTGCATTGCGTCGTAACTATCCCGATATCGAACGCGCTGAGGTTGCCGCTCTGTTGGACCTGAGAAACATGCGTGATGCCCTCGATGCGGTTATGAGCGCCTCGGGTCTGGAAGTCCAGGATGCGACGCCGGGGGAAGCGGTGGCCCCTTCGACTGGGGCCAGCTCTACGCCCACCTGATTGCGAGCACTGGTCAGAGCCCGGTCACGCTGCGACGTGACTGGGACATGATCATGGTCGGGCACATGACGGACTACTGGCATCACCATCCGCCTGTTCATGTGCTGGTTGCCGGATATCTGGGATACAAACCAACGCAGGCGGAGGGACCAGCACCTGACCTGGCGGCCAACATGGCGGCACTGGCAGCCGATATGCGCGACGAACTGCCACCGCATTTGCGTGGTGCATTGGATGCCTTTGTCGTACCGGGCTGACACAGCGCCCGAGCGTTCTCTCGCCATCAACACAACTCCGCTTTGGCGGAGTTTTTTATTTAATGCACAGTGAGTGTCCGGCATGGATAGAAATATCGCGTACCAGTTCACTGCCGGCACCCAGGGTTTTGACCGCGCAGTCGAAAGCATCGAGCGCAATATGCGTGACGCCCGAACAACGCTCAGCCGAGAGTTGCGGGCCATAAACACGGACATGGTGGGTAGTCAGGCCCAGATCGGAAAGTTTGGCCCGGCGGTGAATGATGCCTTTGCGGGTGTCGCGAGCGTCATGCGTTCTGGTTTGGGCGGCGTAACCGCGGGCATTTTGGGCGTGTTTGGGGTCGGGGCCTTCAAGCTGGGCCAGTTGGTCAGTGACAGCAAGGAGGCGGCGATCCAGCAGCAGGCGGCCTATCGCGGGTTGGAAGCGGTGGCCAACCATGCTGGCGTCGGTATCGGGCGGGCCATGGATGAGGCCAACAAGCTGGCAGCCGATGGTTTGATCAGCGTCGGGGATGCGGCCAAGGCCCTGCAAAACCTCCTGAGTAAGGGGTTCACTGTTGATCAAGCTGTAGCGGTTATTAATAGGTTGAAGGACTCTGCGGCATTCAATCGACAAGCCAATCTCAGTATGTCTGAAGCTGTTGTAGGTGCAACAGAGGGTATAAAAAACGAAAACTCAACGTTGGTGGACAACGCTGGTGTTACTAAAAACGTTGCAAAGATGTGGGAAGAGTACGCAAAGGTACTTGGTACTTCTCAGGATAAGTTGACGGACTTTCAGAAAAACCAAGCCGTGTTCAATGGCATTATGGAAGCAACAGAAGCTCAGGTAGGTAACGCAGCTAAAGCCTCGCAGGGGCTTACCGGTAGCCAAGCCGAACTGGATTCCAAGAGCAACGAACTCAAGGTCACCATCGGGACCATACTCGAACCGGCCTTCATCAGCCTGAATAAACGCCTGGCTGAAACGGCGGGTTGGTTCAACAACCTTCTCAAATCCATGACCGGTACCGGTGTCACGGTTGAGGAAGTGGCTGCCAATGTCGCCCGTCTAGAGACGATGCTGGAGAACGTCGGGAACAAGGGCGCCAGGGGTGGAGGCGGTAAAGCACAGCTGGAGGGCTCGCTTCAGGAAGAACGCTTGCTGCTGGAAAGCATGCAACTCACTTCTGAGAAAATCGACCAGGTGGATGCCGGGATGCGATCGCGAATGGCGCGCATCGAGGCTCAGCGGCTCAAGGTCGGGCAAATGGCGGCGACCGGTGATACCGCGCTGACGAAAGCTCCTCAGCAAGGGCGTGTCGCTCCAACTGCGTATGGCATTGAAATAGCGCGCCTCACCAAGCTTGAACAGGCATACGCCGCTGCCGTCGAGCATCGCAAAAATCTGGTTCAAACCACCACGCCGCCACCGGCGAAAACGGACACTCCGACCGCGCCGACTGGACCTACAAAATCCCGTGTCAGCCAGTGGTCTGAAGCGCTGGATGCGCAGAAGGTCGCACACGCACAGATGCAGTCGGAGCAAGGGACCTTTCTGAATTTCTCCCAGCAGAAGGAAATGGACTACTGGCAGGGCATCCTTAAACGTACTGATCTCAGCGCGTCCGAAAGGCTCGCCGTGCAACGCAACTACCTGGGCGCCTTGAACGGGCTTCGGCGTCAGGACGAAGGGAAGGCGTTTGCCGATCTGCAGGCCCAGGCCCAGCAATACCGCAACAACATGGACGCGCGGCTGCAAATTGCTCAGCAGACACTGGATCGCAGTCGGCAGCTCTATGGCCAAGACTCCCAGGAGTACCAGCGGGCGGCTTCTGAGGTGGTTGCTATTGAGCGGGAGAAACAGCAACAAATCACCAACATGAAGCAACAGCAAGTTGCTGCTGATCAACAAACCCGGCTCACGGACATTGCCCATGCCGAACAAATGGCCCAATTGGACCTGCAGGCCAACCTGATCACCCAAGGGCAGTTGTTGCAGGCGCAGGCCGAATTCGAGCAGCAGCGTTATGCGATTGAGGCCCAGGCTCTGGTACAGCGTAAGGCTTTGCTGGAGCAGGACCCTGACCGCAACCCCGTCGCTCTGCAGCAGGTTCAGCAACAGATCCTGGCGCTGGAGCAAACGCATCGCAACAGCATGGCCGTCATCGGCCGGCAGCAAACGATGGAGTCCCAGAGCAACTGGTCCGGCATGCTCGGCAGCATCCAGTCGAGTTGGGCCGGCGGCCTCAACGGCATCCTGTCCGGGACGATGAGCACTCAAGGGTTGCTGCAGGGCATCTTCGGCAGCATCGGTAGCGCGTTCATCGAGAACATGGTGACCAAGCCATTGATGGCCTGGATGTTCGGGGAAACCGCCAAGACTGGAGCGACCGTGGCCGGCGTTGGTGTGCGTACCGCCGCCGAGGCGGGTGGTGCGGCCATGTCCGTGGCGATCTGGGGTGCCGCCACGATCAAGAACATTATCGCCAGCGCCTGGCAGGCCATGGCCGGCGCCTTCGCGGCTATGTCGGCGATTCCTATCATCGGTCCCGTACTGGGTGTCGCTGCCGCGGCGGCGGCCGGGGCCTTCGTGTTTGGCCTAGTGAAAAACGTGGCGTCGGCCGAAGGCGGCTACGACATTCCGGCGGGTACCAACCCAATGACCCAGCTTCATGAACAGGAAATGGTTCTGCCCAAGCAGTACGCCAACGTCATACGCCAGGCGGCGAATGGCGACGGGCAACTGGGTGGCGGTGGCACCTACCACTACAACGATTACAGCGGCCGGATGACGCCGGCAGACATCCGGCGCAATGCCCGGGCGTTTGCCGAAGAAATGCAAAAAATGCGGCGCAACGGTGCCATCAAGGCATAGGGGGAAATCATGCCATTAGGTCCGTTCTGGCCACCACGCTGGATCGCCAGTTTTCCAGACGTGGGTGAGGTGATCGACGGTGTGTTGCCGCGCATGCCTGGGCAAACACTGCTGTCGAAAAAGGCACCGGAGTGGAGCACGGGGGTGCAAAAGGCGGCCAGCGGCCGACGTCGCACCACCGCGTATTACTCGGCACCGTTGTGGTCATTCCAAATCAGTTACAACGCGGTGCGCAAGCGTCCGGGGCTGGATGAGTGGTCGCGGCTGGTGGACTTCTTCAACAGCCGCAAAGGGCAGTTCGGCGAGTTCCTGTACTTCGATCGCTCCGATCACCTGGCGACACTTCACCGGTTTGGTACCGGCGACGGCACCACCGTCAGGTTTCAGCTTTCCCGCGCTATCGGCGGTTGGGTCGAGCCGGTGTATGGCGTCGTCAACATTGATGCACTGACGGTGGATGGCGTTCTGACGTTGGCCTACAGCGTCGATGAGCTGGGTCTGGTCACCTTTGCCGTGCCACCGCCCAACGGGGCGTCATTGGTGTGGAGCGGCGCCTTCTATTTCCGCTGTGCCTTCGATGCCGACTCGCTGGATAGCGCACAGCCTTTCCGGGCGATCTGGGAAATAAAAAACGTCGCCTTTACGAGTATCAAACCATGATCGATGCCAGCCCAGAGTTGAAGCAGTTCCTAGCCACAGCGCGCAGTTTCGTGATGGCTGATCTGTACACGATTGCCTTGGCCAGCGGCCAAGTGCTGCGCTACACCGATGCCGGTCTACAGATTTACTACGCCGGGCAGAATTACTCGGCCAGCGGCCCACTGATCAAACGCACCGGGGTTCGAGCGGTGCGCGGCATCGAGGTGGACACCTTGAACGTCACCTTTACCGCTGGCCTGAACGATACGGTGCTGGGTGAATCGGTACTGCCGTTCATTGCCGGCGGTGGTTTCGATGGCGCCACGTTGATTCTGGCCCGGGCCTTCATGGTGGATTGGGGCCAGCCAGTGATTGGAACGGTGACGCGCTTCATCGGCCGGGTGGCCGAGGTCGATCCCGCCGATCGCGAACAAGCGACCGTGACAGTCAAGTCGCCGATGGAGTTGCTGGATACCAAAGTCCCCCGGGGTGTGTATCAGCCGTCGTGCCTGCGCACGGTGTACAGCGCCGATTGTGGGGTGAATCGGGCGTTGTTCCAGACGGCTGGCATCGTCCAGGCTGGCAGCAATACCGCCCTGCGTATCAATTCCAACGTGATGGCGGATCAGGGCTGGTTCGACCAGGGTGTGATTCGCTTCGTCAACGGGGCTAATGCTGGTGTGGCGCGTACGGTACGACGCCAGACCGGTGACGGTGCGGTCACGATGATTCTCGGGGTACCCGCTGTTCCTGAGCCGGGCGATCAGTTCCTGATTTATCCGGGCTGCCCACGCACGCTGGATGCCTGCACTAACAAGTTCGACAACCGTGCGCGTTATCGCGGCATGCCCTTTATCCCAGTCGCGGAGACGTCGATATGAACGCGTTCGAAGCTCAGCAGCGGGCGGCCGTGGTGGCCGAGGCCGAACGCTGGCTGTGCACACCGTACCAGCACCGTCAGCACTTGCTGGGTGTCGGTGTTGACTGTGCCTGGCTGCTGATCGAGGTCTATAACGCGGTCGGGCTGATGCCCTTGATCGACCCTGGACCTTATGCCCAGGACTGGCACCTGCATCGCAGCGAAGAACGCTACCTGGACTGGCTCGATCGGTACGGCCACCCCGTGGAGACGCCTCAACGCGGCGACATGGCGGTGTGGCGTTTCGGCCGCACCTACAGTCACGGCGCGGTGGTAATCGATGAACACCGGGTCATCCATGCCTACCGCGATATCGGCGTGGAATACGCGGACATGCGCGAGGAACGGCTGGCCAGCCAGCTGGTGCGTTATTACACACTCAATCTATATGGAGTCAGCGATGGGGGGCAGCAGTAGCACCATTTCCACCAGCGCCACGCGCATCAACGCGCTGCAAGTTCAGAGCAGTGCCAGCGGCAAGCCGATCGCCTGGATCGCCGGCCGCAATCGCATCAGTCCCAACCTGATTTACTACACCGACTTCGAAGCCGTAGCGAAGACCACGAAGAAAAAATCGGGCGGCAAGGGCGGCGGCGGGGCGACGCAAAAAGACACCACCTACACCTACTACGCGGCGCTGATCCTGGCGATCGGTCGCGGGACGTTGGGGGCGGTTCACCGCGTTTTCCGCGACAAGGAAGTGTTTGCAGGAGCGGTCATCAATGGGGTGACCCAGTCGGCCCTGGCTCAGGCGGGATTCAGCTTTGCGCAGGGTACGCGTGATCAGCCGGTGTGGGGATTTCTTCAAACCAAGCATCCCGCCGAGGCCATCGCTTACGCGGACACGGCCTATGTGTATGCCAGTCGATACTTGCTCAACGATAGCGCGGGGGTGCAGAACCACACGTTTGAAGTCGATGGTCCCTATCAAGTGCCGGGGCTGCCGGACGCCAATCCCGGGGAGTTCTTGCCAGGGTTACTGCTCGATCCGTTGGACGGCATTGGATTCCACCCATGGTGGGTTGCCGACCTGAGCAATTATCGCAATTACTGTTTGGCGGAAAACCTGTTGCTGAGCCCGGTGCTCGATGAGCAGTCACCGGCCAGTGAAGCGATCGCTCGCTGGCTGCAACTGACCAACAGCGAGTTGGTGTGGTCCGCCGGTCAGCTCAAGGTCATTCCCTATGGCGATCAGGTCGTCACCGGCAACGGCGTGACCTGGTACCCGGATGTCACGCCGGTGGCGGATCTGACCGATGACGATTTTCTGGCCGAGGAGGGCGAGCCTCCGGTTTCGCTCAAGATCAAGAGTCAGGCGGACAGCTACAACGAAGTCTCGCTGGAGATCCTCGATCGCGCTCACGAGTACAACACCGATGTGGTGCGCGGCACCGATCAGGCGGCCATCGAGCAGTTCGGCTCGCGACCGATGGAGACGATCAAGGCCTATGAGATCTGCGATGTGGCGATCGGGGCCCATTCCGCGCAGTTGCTGGTGCAGCGCAAGCTTTACGTGCGCAATGAATACCAGTTTTCCCTGGGCTGGCAGCATGTGCTGCTGGAACCGATGGACCTGGTCACCATCACCGAGCCGGGATTGAACCTGCACCAGCGTTTGGTCCGTTTGATCTCGGTCGAGGAGGACGAAGAGGGCAAGCTGGCGGTGGTGGCTGAGGATGCGTTGCTGGGTGTCGGCAGTGCGCCGAATTACCCGGTGCAAAGCAAGAGTGGTTTTCAGAGCAATCAGAACGTCGCGCCCGGTCCGGTCTTGCCACCGATCATGTTCAATCCACCGGAAAGCCTGTTGCTCGCCGGTGAGTTACAAGTATGGGGCGCAGTGGCCGGCGCGAGCCCCAGTTGGGGTGGCTGCGAGATCTGGATCAGTGCCGACGGTGACAGCTATCGGCTGGTCGAAACCATCTATGGTCGGGCGCGGATGGGATCGCTCTCGGCGACGCTGGCCGCCGGTAGCGACCCGGACACGGTCAATACCCTGTCCGTGCAACTGGCGACCACCGACGAATTGACGGCCGCGACGACCGCCGAGGCGGACAGCGGCGCCACCCTTTGCTGGGTGGACGGGGAACTGCTCAGCTATCGCGATGCCACGCTGACCGGCGTCGGGGCCTATCAGTTGGGTTACCTGCGACGTGGCCGGCTGAGCTCCGCGGTGGCCAGTCATCCGTCCGGGGCACCCTTCGTGCGTCTGGATGATGCCGTCTGGAAATACAGGTACGCCCAGGACCAAATCGGCAGAACCGTGTGGGTCAAGTTTCGTTCGTTCAACGTGTACGGCCGGGCGCTGGAGGATCTGGCGGACGTCACGGCGTACAGCGTCACCTTGTCGCCGGCGCGGGTGGTACCGGCGCCGGCGCAGAACCTGGCACTGGTCGGCTCATTCGAAGCACCGTACTTCACCGTCAGTTGGACGGCCGGGGCGCGCGCGGAGGATCGCCTGGTGCGGATCCGCAACGCGGGCAGCAACGCGTTGCTGCGTCAGGTATCGACCACCAGCACGGCCTTCACCTACCAGCTTGCGGACGCCTTGGTCGACGGTGCGCTGCTGCGCAGTTACCGCGTAGAGATCATCGAGCGTAACGCGGCCGGCAGCGCGCCGTTGGCTTCGGTGTTGGTGACCAATACGGCGCCGGAGGCGGTGACCGGCACAGCGGCGACGGCCAGCGGCACCACGGCTGATGTGAGCTGCGATGCCAGCACTGCAGCAGACGCCGCGGGTTACCTGTTCGTGTATTCCACCGTCGCTGATTTCGACCCGACCTTTGCCGGAACGGTTGGCTATCAGGGGGCGTCCCGTTCTGCGGAGATCACCGGCTTGATTGCCGGCACCACCTATTACCTCTGTGCCGCTGCTTACGACACCTGGAGCAGCACGCGCAGTCAGCTCAACTTCGCTCCGGCGATCACCTTTAACACCTGATAGAGAACTCATATGCAGCCCATTCAATTCTTCGCCGCGAGGGCCGAGGACGGCGTCCTGCTGCCTGGCGCAACGGTCCATGTGTTCGTGTCAGGAACACAGACGCGGGCCCCATTGTTTTCTGATTCAGGCGCCGCTGTCGTTTTGGCTAATCCGGCCAAGGCAGATGGCAATGCTCGTGTGTTTTTTTACACAACGGCTGATCGAATCGATATCCAGATCACCTATGGCGGGTACCAGGCCCCGTTACTGCGGGAGATCCGCACGACTGACGCGGTTGATGTGGTGAGTGGGGCGATTGAGCAACTGCGCCTGGAAATGACGGACGGGAAGATTTACGGCAGCAAAGAGCTTGGGCTGGCCAGTCCCACCGTCTCCAATGGCATGTTGTTTTGGGCCGCCAGTAGTGACGCCCAAGTACTGCGGACCCTGTGGCAAAAGGTCAGCAGCGTAATGGCCATCAAGCTTGGCGACGAAACCAGTGCCCTTGGTCTTCGCAATACCTCGGTTGGATCGCAAGACTTGATCGCCGCCGCGACGCTGACCGGTCAGGCGCTGAGCGGGGCCACGGCGATTACCGAGAACAGTAAATTTGTCGGCTTCGCCATTCCGGCAGGGGTGACCGGTGCATCGTCCTACATCACCTGCCAAGTCCCGTTCGGCCTGCCGTTGCTGACGAAGTTGGTAGGCAGCGAGGTGGAAATCACCACCCAGTACGAAGCCTCAGCAGGCTTCCTGGGCATCTACCCGATTACGCCTCGAATCCGGGTGGGACGTGGGGCGTCCTATGTGGACCTGATACCTAACTCGAGTGATCTGACTCAGAACGGAACCGTGCTGACCTTACGCATGAGGTACACCGTTACCGCCGATGACCTGTACCTGAACATGGTCTATCAGGTAGCGCTCAGTCAGGCGGTGGCCTCGATCGCCAGCTCGCTGAAAGTTAAAGCCGTCAGTTACTTGGTGATCAGGTTGGCCAACGAGATCATGACCGCCAATGACTTCATGCTCGAGCAGCGCCTAACGCCACTGTCATCGGCCATCACCGGCGCGCAGGCTTCCGCCGACAGCGCAACCATCTCCACCGGGAACCTGTTGTCCTCAGTGACCTTGACCGGTGAGGCGCTCGGGGGGGCGACCTTCATCTCAGCAGCGGATGGCCGCACCGTTGGCGGGTTGAAAATCCCCACCGGGGTTACGGGCGGAAACGCTTACCAAACAGCGCTGATCCCGGTGACGTCGTTGGTCGGGGCCAAGCTGAAGTTCACGATTGTGTACAACGCCACCGCCAACTTCCTGACCGAAACAACGCTCTCCACCGCTGTACTGCGCGTGTCCCGCGCTTCGGGAAGCGTCGGCATCGTCCCTGCCGATTTCACCCGTAATCAGGTGGGGACGGTGTTGACCGTGACCATGTCCTACACCGTGCTTGACGGCGACCTGGCCGCGGGGGCGCTGCTGCAGATAACGCCAAGTTCGGCAGCCGCTGGCCACGATCGCACCGTTGAGCTGAGCCAGTTCTCTTACGCAGTCGTGGCGGTACCTGCTGGTAGTAAAAGCGGTGCCGATCTGGTGCTGCCTCAACTGTTCGCGGCACAAAAAGCCATAATTTTGGGGGAGGCACAAACCAGTATTGCTTCGGCGCGACTGACGTCGGGTGATCTGGCGGACACGTCCGTGACCACGGGGCAGTTCTTCAATGGCGGCCAGGCCATTGTTGAGGGCGCGGCGACGGTGGGGCTGTTGCTGCCCGCCGGCGTGACCGGGGTCAATTCCTTTATCGGGTCGACCGTGCCGCTGAGTGTGGGCATGCTGTCCAAGTTGGTGGGGGCGACGATCCGCCTGTCGGTATCGTATGACACCACGATCGACTTTCTGGCCGAGACCCCGCGCAGCGGCGTCACCCTGCAGGTAGGCCGAGGGGGCTCGACGGTCAACGTGGTGCCAGCGTCGATTGCTACCACGCAAGTGGGGACGGTATTAACCTCCGTGCTGACCTATGTGGTTACCGCGGCCGATACCTGGATCAAACCGGTGTATCAGGTGGCGCTGGCAGCCGTGGCCCAGGCCCATGACCGCACGCTGAAGCTGAAGTCTTTGACCTACTCGGTGGAGGCGCTGGCGGCGGGAACCTCCTACACGGCTGAGGACTTGCTACTGGCGCTGCAGTTGCAGGCAGTGAAAGACGCCATCCCGGACGTGACGACGGTCATTCAAATCAAGGTGGGTCCATCCGGGCAGTACGCCACGCCCAAGCTGGCCATGGCGGCGATCCTGGATGCGTCGCTTTCGAAACAGTACGAACTGCTGATCGATACGTCGGTGGTCTACGACCAGGACTGCAATTGGTCCGTCAAAGACTATGTGCATATGACGGCCGATGGTCCGGGCTTCGCACGTATCCACTACGAGAACCCGGACAACGTCGATCCGGCGACCATCCCGCTGACGCAGACCTTTTGGGATAACAAGACCAGCCTCCTGACTCGCCTCAAGGTGACCGGGCGCAACGTGCGTTACCCGATCCACTCTGACAGCGCAGGGGCTGACGTTGGGCGGATCCAGACCCTGCGCCAATGCTGGATCGAACACTTGGGCAACGCAGGCGCCCAGGCGTACCAAGACTCGATCAGCAGTGGTATCACCGTATGGGCATCGACCCACGCCTGGGGTTGCGGCACCTCGAGCGCCCAGTTTATCGACAGCCGAGACACCGTGTTCCGCTCGCCGACCACGGGCTTCTATTTCCACACCAACAAGCTGTTTCCCAAGGGGTGCCGCGTAACGCTGCAGAACTGCCGGATGCTGACCACTAACGACTCGGGCGAGGCCATCGCCGTGCAGCCGTTGGGCACGATGCAAGAGGACGTGCTGCAGGTCAACGGTTGCGAGCTGGAGGGCTTCATGTCCTACGTCGCCTCGCCGTGGATCCCGGACACCCTGCCCAACCAGCCAGCGAATCACAGCGAGATCAAGGTGATGGGCGCGGGCAACACACCGTTCGCGTTCAAGATCACCGACTTCGGCCGGTCGCTGAAAATCGAGAGCAACGACACCACCGCCTCGAGCAAGATCGAAGTGTCGGGTGATGCGGTGCCTATCGTGTTCGGCCGTCAGGTCTACTCGATGCCAGGCGTCGTGGGGATCAAGGGTTACGTCTACGGCTGGGCGGATATCTCGGGCGTCGGCGTGGGCCTCAACAAGAATGTGTTCATCACCAGCCTCGGCCAGCGCTTGGGCGATTGCACCACGGTCAACAAGACGCTGGGGGTGAAGATCAACGGCGGTGCCACAACGACCATCACCTTCAACCAGAACTACACCGCGCAGACCAACGCCACGATCCTGGCAGCGATCAACTCGGCACTGGGTTCGGCGGCGGTGGCCACGGCCTACGACATCGGCGGGCGGTATCGCCCCGAGATGCTGGACGAGGAACGTTCGCTCAAGAACAACTCGGCCGAAGGCATCCTCATGGGCATGGCGCTGGCATGGGATGGCCACAACAAGAAGATCCGCAAGATGACCGCCAGTGATGCCCCAGCGCTGTTCGCCGGTATCGCCATGGAAGACATCTATCCCGGCCAGTGGGGGCGAGTGAAGACGTGCGGGTGGATCCTTAACACCGACCTGTACCAGTTCACCGGCTCGCCGTCTTATCACCAGGTCTTCTACATCGACCCCGCGGTGCCCGGCAAACCAACCCTCACCGTCGGGACCAACGCGATCATGCGCGGCAAGGCCTCGAACGTGGTTGAGGTCGCACCAAAATAGTTTGCTCTTAATGGTATGCCCGCTTCGGCGGGCTTTTTTTCGCTTGGAGAAAAGTGATGACTGCAACAGAACGAGACCGCGACATCCTCGCCCGCACGTTGTGGGGCGAGGCCCGCGGCGAATCCCTGACCGGCCAGATCGCCGTGGCCTGGACCATCCGCAACCGGGTGAACGACGGCAAGGACAAATCGTGGTGGGGGGAGGGCTATGTCGGTGTGTGCCAGAAGCCGTACCAGTTCAGCTGCTGGAACAGGAACGATCTGAACTTCCCGTATCTGAGCGGCGCGAAGCAAATTCCTTTCCGCGAGCTCGCCCAGGCACGGATTGCCGCTGACCAGGTGATCGATGGCAAGGTGCCGGATCCCACCGGCGGTGCCACGCATTACTACGCGACCACCATGCCCAAGCCACCGGGCTGGGTGAAAGGCGCCAAAGAAACGTTGAAGCTTGGCCACCACGTCTTTTTCAGGGACGTGCCATGAGTCCCGGGGCACTGAAAGTCGCACTGGCAGGCGTTCTGCTGCTGGTGCTGGCTACTGCTGGTGGTATCTGGAAAGTGCAGGACTGGCGCTACGGAAAGCAGTTGGCCGATCAGGACGGGCTACACCTGTCCGACCTCGACACCATCAGCAATGCCGCCGCCACCGCGCAACGGACCGAACAGGCCAAGCGTCTCGCCCTCGAGCAGCAACTGTCGGCCAGCGAACAAACCCATTACAAGGAACTGAGCGATGCTCAAACGAAACAGGCTCGCCTGCGTGATCTCCTTGCCACTACTGATCTGCGGTTGTCAGTCCTCCTCGACACCACGGATTCAGCCAGTGGCTGTTCAGTGCCAGCCGCTACCGGCGCCGGCGGCGTGGTTCATGGAGGCGCGCGTGCCCGACTTGACCCAGCGCATGCTCAACGAATTATCGGCATCACCGATGCCGGCGACCAAGGATTGATAGCGCTGGCGGCGTGCCAAGCCTACGTGCGGACTATTGATTCTCCCGCGCCCGCTTCTCCATGAGCAGTTTTTGGTTCTCTCGAAACAAATGATCTCTCTGATCGGAAACGAGCATAAGGCTGCGGACTGTCGCGGATAACTCAGAGTTTTCGACGTGGAGACGGGATGCCTCGGCCTTGGTTGTGGCCAACTGTGAGCGCAGCGCATCGCGCTCACTTATCGCTTCGGCGTGCATCTCGACCAACTTGAAGATCTTTTCCCTGGCTTGGCGCAGCTGCAGAGTCAGTTCCTCAAATTCGTTCTCATACATCCGGAGTTGATGCTGGCAGGTTTCGAGCGGAGTCGGGCAGCCGAGCCAGTCTGAGGTGTCTTCGGTTTCGTACGGGTCCACGGTCACACCTTACAAAAAACTGGTTTTATATACAGTAGTTGAGGCGTGACGATTAGGCGAGATCAAGGTGACGAACTGCTGGGCCGTTCCGGTTTTGTAGCCTCAACCAAAGAAAAAAGAGCGACCGAGCTGCGTGCGTCAACACCCAGCTCGGTCGCCGTCCCTGCAGATTGTCCCTGCAAGTCCAGCCAAGGCTCTTACTCCGTGCACGAAGCGCGGCGAGCCTAGCACCTGTTTATCCATACAGTAAAGGTCTTGCTCTCTATGTCCACACCCATCATCCCTTGGATGGGCGGCAAACGCCGTCTGGCCGATCGTCTCATTCCTCTTTTTCCGCCTCACGAATGCTACGTCGAAGTCTTTGCCGGTGGTGCCGCGCTGTACTTCATGCGACCCCAAGCTGCGCCCGTTGAAGTCCTCAATGACATCAATGGCGACCTGGTGACGCTCTACCGCGTCGTGCAGAACCACCTTGAAGAGTTTGTGCGCCAATTCAAATGGGCGCTCAGTTCGCGCCAGGTGTTCGAGTGGCAGAAGATGACCCGCCCGGAAACCCTCACCGACATCCAGCGCGCCGCCCGATTTTTCTACCTGCAGCACCATGCCTTCGCTGGCAAGGTCACGGGGCAGACGTTCGGTACCGCGACCACCGGCCCGGCCATCAATCTGTTGCGGATCGAGGAAAATCTTTCGGCTGCATGGCAGCGTCTGTCAGGTACCTACGTAGAAAATCTCCCCTGGTTGGAATGCGCTGAACGCTACGACCGGGCCCACACCTTCCATTACATGGATCCGCCATATTGGCAGACTGCCGGCTACGGCGTGGATTTCCCGTTTGAGAATTACGAGCGGATGGCCGGCTTCATGCGCCGCTGCAAGGGTAAGGTAATGGTCAGCATCAACGATCATCCAGATATTCGCCGGGTTTTCGAAGGCTTTTATTTCGAGACGCTGGATATCCGTTACTCCAATACCAACCAGCGACAGGTCAAGGCAGAGGTTAGCAGCGAACTGATTATTATGAACTGGGTGCCAGAAGGTCTCGGGCGCCTATTTTAAGGCGGGGCACGCCGCCTTGTGGCGAGCCCGCGGCCATATCAAATGCTTAGTATCGAAGTGCCCAGGTCAGATATTCCTCGCCTTTGCCCCCTATGCAAGCCCGTTGCCGGCTACCTTCGGGTTTGGGGTTTTTCTGATACAGACGAGCAGCGATGGTGCACCTGCCGGTGTGTAGCTCGCCTCTGACAGTGGCAATTCGCCCGTATGCTGTGCAAAGATAGCTCATTGTTAAGACAGGGAGGTAGACCAGTGTATTTGAAATCGTTGACATACCACGAGCATGAATATAGTCCTACATCATGGGCGCTCACTAAGGTTAACTTTGGACATATAACCCTGCTAGTAGGCAAGAACTCAAGCGGGAAAAGCCGAGTGTTAAGCGTCATCGCATCACTCGCAGGCATGATTGCAGGGCGGCTAGGCGGCTTTAGTAGCGGCACTTGGGAAGCTACTTTCACAAGGCCCAAAGGTGCGGCTGAAGAGAAGCAGTTTTATAATGTTTCTATTGTAGATGGTCGAGTAGTAACCGAAGTTTTTCGCATTAAAAATGAAACAGTGTTGCGTCGCGACGAGAGTGGAGATGGTTTCGTCGTACGAAGAAATACGGATAAAAGAGTTCAATACAAAGTCGATCCTAATCAGTTGATGGCGGTACTCCGAAGTGATGCTTATCAGCATCCTCAGTTTGATCTTTTAAAAAGGTGGGCTAAATCTACGTGTGTCTACCGATTTGGCTCGGAGTTTGGAAAAATGAACTTTAGTGGTTCAAATGCTTCCCCGCCAGACCCATCTTCAGTGCTCGATGTGAGTGCGCTGGTAGATAGTCCGAGTCACGTTTTTTTCACTACCAAAGAAAGATTTAAGATAGAGTATCGTGATGCCGTAGTGCGTGATATGAATGCCATAGGATATGATGTTGAAGATATTTCGCTCATACCAGTTGGCGGTTTTAGCGTCAACGGTAGTTCACCAATGGCGTTAGCCATTAAAGAAAAATCGTTAAAATGCTATGTGGCTCAGGATGCCATGTCACAGGGTCTGTACAGAGCCCTAGCTATTATTGTTCAATTTAATGCCAATATATTTTGGACGCAGAGTGCGATGGTAGGTCGGCAGCCTCAATTAGGTGATAGCCCGCTTATACTCATCGACGACATTGGTGAGGGGCTAGACCACGAGCGCTCCCGAAAATTAATACAGCTGCTGATGAATAAAGCCTTAGAGCATCAAATTCAATTGGTAATGTCTTCCAATGATCGTTACGTTATGAACTATGTTTCCTTGGAGTACTGGACGATTTTGCAACGTAAAGGGGCAGTGGTTCACGCGATTGATTATAGTAATTCGAAAGAGACTTTCGAGGAGTTTTCATACTCAGGTCTAAGTAATTTTGATTTCTTCTCTGGAGAGCATTATGTCCGGGAAAATGCGGAATGAGAAAAATTGCTATATTTGTAGAGGGGCAGACCGAACTGCACTTTGTCCATAGGTTGGTTAACGAAGTAGCAGGCTATGGTAAGGCTAGGGTTGATCTGTGGATACACCGAGGGGGCACGTTTAGCAAATTAAGAAGTGAAGGCCCTCCGGAAGATGTAGCAGATGTAGTAGTAATGCTCGTCAACTGTGGAGGTGATGGGTCTGTTAAAAGCTCAATACTCGAGCGTCGAGAGCTGCTGGCCTCTCAAGATTTCAATGTGATCATGGGGCTTCAAGATCTCTTTCCAAAAAGCCTTGAGGAGAAAGAGAAGTTTGAAGCAGGCCTCGCAAAGGGATTGGATTTCCCAGGACAGACGATAAAGATTTTTCTAGCTATAGCTGAAGTTGAAGCTTGGTTTTTGAGCGAGTCTACGCATTTTGAACGTGTGGATCCAGCGCTCAGTCTTGACCGAATTAGGGCGGAAATCGGCTTTGATCCATCAAGTCCGACCATTGAGACTCATGTCCCCCATCCGACGAATAAACTCAAACAAATTTACGCGTTGGTGAATAGACCTTATCGCAAGAGAGAGGCGGAAACTCATAGTCTTATCTCTTACCTTGACTTTGACGAAATCTATACCACGGTACGGGAAACATCCGTTTCTTTGGACTCCTTCATATCTTGTTTGGAGGGTGCAATTTGGGTGTCGAACGCTGAAGTCACCGAAGCTGTAGCAGGATGATATAGGTCGGGCTTAGGGCAAAATTAGGGCAAAACAGAGGCCGCTGTAGGCCGTTTCTATCCTTACAGTCGACCGGAAACCTAAGGTGTTTGCGGCCTGTAGCGGGCTACAGTCTGTGCGGGTCGGGTTCGAATCTCTATCCATACTGAACCGTCTGCTTCTGGCGGGTTGCTGCGTCACAAAGGGCCGCAATCGACCGATTCTGTTGAAAAAATCGGTCTGCCCAAACTACCTGATCATTGACTGGCGAAAACGCCTTTTTTGCACGCTGCTACGTGAAATCCGAGTCCGAAAGCCTCTGCCAAAAGTAAAGATTTCAATCTCGGACGCGTACTTTTTTGATGCTCAAGCCATGGCCGACTTTTTCAACAGAATCGACCCATAGCAGACCTTCACGAAGGGCCGTAAACGACTATGGAATCAAACGGTCGATGCAACGGATTGACTAAATCGCCCAGCGGCTTAGTTATTTGTTGTTCTCAATAAACCAAGATTTTACAGCCGATAAATAAGCATCATGGTTTCTTTGGATGCATTTTATTGAGGCCAATCGACTGATCTCACTAGGCTCACTTTTCTCCTTCGGAGACAACGATTCCGCTTGCTCTATTAATCGGTCGTAATCCGCTGAGGTTGCCCTGGGATCAACTGGGTATATTAGACCATATGAAGTTGATGTTTTGGCGAGTAAAAAAACGTTTGCGTATTTATCAAATGTGCCACTTCTAACAGCATCGGCATTAACCTTGTAATCCGCCCGAGTCATATATATTCCAGTTTCGGCTGTGTTGCATGGCCCACCAGAACCCTCAAGAGACTTTCCATCAGCGCTTTTATGAAATACAAAACCATCCTGCTGTGAAATTTCACTTGCGTTAATTGGAGTACGGGAAGCAGCGGCTTGCGGAAGAGAGTTGCTATTGAGATTTTCTGCGCTCCCTTCTGCGATACCTTGTGAGTAATTGACAGTTTTCAGTGTTCCATCTGGATACAGCACTTTGACTGGGCCATAAAATTTCCCATACAAAGTCTGACCTGTTAGTTTTCGACCATCATTAAGAGTGGCTTCACCGTTGGCGCTTGAAATGACCCCCATGAATGCAGTTCCGGTCATAACAGTTGTGGCTCCATCCTTGCGAGCAGTCAATTTACCTGGCCCAGAAATCGCACCGTCTTTCATCTGCCCTTCATATACAATCGATCCCAGACCATAGTCATATGCCCTCAGTACGCCGCTACCTGTTGCTAAATTATCAGAGCAGCCACCCTTCCAAATAGTTGGCAAAGAGGAATTAATAGCGAAGCCTCCCGGGATCACATAACATCCATCCCGCGTTTTAATAGCACCGCTTGGAATCGTATCCAAACCAGGAATACCTGAACCGGCACAACCAGAAATAAAGATAACCATGCTGAATATGGTTGTGATATTTGTGTTGCGACTTTTTAAGAAGAAGTTGCTCATGGCAGTTCCGGATTGTGTTTTTTATTCGTAAACTTTAGATCAATCCGAATAAATAGCAAAGTATTCGCAAACGCCCGACCTATACTCCTGGGTGTCGAAGCCGCTCATGGGCAGCAGCTTGGCCAGACCGGTCAGTCGTGACAGGCAGAAAACGCCCCAGGCTGTGAAAAAACGCGGGCACAATATTGAAGACTGCGTTGCTACGTAAAATCTGTCGGCGCTCGGTTGATCCGCCAGACAAAAAAGTTGCGAAGAAACGCGATTTTCGTCCCGATCCTGACAGTCAAACCTGCTCTTAGGCCCCATTGTGTGTCCGGGGCCGAGCGGCCAATTGCGAGCGGGGCGTCAAGATGGCCAAGGCAACCGCCACGATGAAAAGCGCCGGCACGTCACCTGCCAAGTGCCCCATTTGCCCTGGCTGGGTGACCGTCTGGACGGCCATGATTCCTCCGTGTACGGCGCTAGACCACACGGTGAACCAAATTAGGCTCAGATTGGCTAATGGATCATGTGCGGCCAGGATCAAGAACACGCCAAGTGTGGCGTAGATGCCAACGATCATCATCGGGTAGTCCAAGTGATCGACGTGCCAGGCCCAGCCGGACGGCCAGAACAACATAAGTGGGTAGAGAGCAAGGCACGCGATGCCAGCCAAAACTAAAACGACGCGCAAATACCTGAGGCGATCGACTACGGTCATGGCGAACTCCTCTTTGGGTCTAACTCTAAATTGACCCCAAGTGGGGTAACGCCTTCACGGGCTTGGTGGATAACACTCCTTGTTCTGTCGTCTATCCCTGACTAGGCCGAGCATTGTGACAGTCGGGTGACTGCTGAAGGGGTTTATACACCATGGACGGAAAGCCCAATCTGCTCAATCAGTTCTGGCGGTAGACCAAGCATAGCCACTCATTTGCTATCGCTCCGTCCAACGGCTGCTTCTGGCCGATCGAGGTCATTCTGGCGTCATCAGCACGGCGAGCGTCAATTTGATGAACTCTTCGTTTTTATCAATGGTGTCCAAGGCGCCGCGGACATTCTCGGCTACGTCAGCGGCGCCGCGCTGCTCGACCCAATTCGATAGCTCCATGATGGCGGCTTCCAGGGCGAGTTGGTTTTCATTGATTTTGAACAGCAGTGAAGGGAGCAGATCAGAATTTGGCATCGCGAATCCTCCGTGAAGGTTTCAGCGTAGCAGCAGGATTTCTCGGACGGTGATCGAGGGGGTTGGCAGGGGGGCGGGAAGGCAGGGAAAACGGGATAGTTTTGTAACGACACCCCAAAAGTTTTGTAACGCTTTTGAGGGGGGCGGATTTTCGTCAAATCCCAAAAACGAAAAAGCCCTGAATAATCAGGGCTTTGTTGTATAAAGATGGCGGAGGCGATGGGATTCGAACTCATGGACCTGTTACAGTCGACGGTTTTCAAGACCGTTGCCTTAAACCACTCGGCCACACCTCCGTTTGCGTTGCGGGCGCCATAATACCTGAATGAAACACACTGTCAAACTCTCTGCGTAGCTTGTTACAGAGCGTCTGTTATGATCTTTGCGACTGAACGTTTCAAACCAACAGGAGTGTCGCCATGCGCGAACAGGATTACGCAGTTAATAACAGCGTGCAGGCTGAGCAGCTAGAGGTTAGCCACGTCCTGCGCAACACATACGGCTTGCTCGCCCTGACCCTGGCATTCAGCGGTGTGACGGCCTACGTTGCCCAGCAGATGCGTGTTGGCTACCCGAACATTTTCGTGGTGCTGATCGGCTTCTACGGTCTTTTCTTCCTCACCAACAAACTCCGTGATTCGGCCTGGGGCCTGGTATCGGCATTTGCCCTGACCGGTTTCATGGGTTTCCTGCTGGGCCCGATCCTCAACCGTTACCTGGGTATGCAGGGCGGCGCTGAAGTGGTCAGCTCGGCTTTCGCGATGACGGCGCTGGTGTTCGGCGGTCTGTCGGCGTATGTGCTGATTACCCGCAAGGACATGAGCTTCCTCGGCGGCTTCATCACGGCAGGCTTCTTCGTGCTGCTGGGTGCGACACTGGCGGGCATGTTCTTCCAGATCAGCGGCCTGCAACTGGCGATCAGCGCAGGTTTCGTGCTGTTTTCCTCGGTCTGCATTCTGTTCCAGACCAGCGCCATCATCCATGGCGGCGAGCGTAACTACATCATGGCCACCATCAGCCTGTATGTATCGATCTACAACCTGTTCGTCAGCCTGTTGCAGCTGTTCGGCATCATGGGGCGCGACGACTGATCGTTGACCTTGAAGTAAAAAAACCCGCTCTGGCGGGTTTTTTATCACCTGAAATTCAGGGTCACTCCACAATGACGATGCTGCCGTCGGCTTGCTGGCGGTAGATGGTGTAGGGCAGCAGCAAGGTATCCATCGCCCCGGACACGACCACGTCGAGCAGCACGATAGCGGGGGCGGGACCATGTACCTGCGCATCCCGACCGTCTTCCAGGGGCGCGTTCAGGTAGCAGAAATCGTAGGTCACACCGCTGTAGATTCGTGGTACCGCGCCGCAATAACTCTTGTGGTCCTTGAGGCTTTTTGCAGCCACTTCGTCACCGCGCACAACCGTTTGAATCGTGCCGCAACCCGCCAGCAGCATCGCCACGAGTAGCATCGCCTGAATTTTCATACCGTCAATCCTTCGCCGGAAACCGTCAATCTACTTCAGGCTGAAATAAATATCACTCACGCCATCGGCGGTAACCGGCGCTTGACCGGAGTTTTCTTGACGATCGCCGTATTGGTTTCAGCATGGGTGTTGAGGCGGTCGAGCAGGGTGTCCAGTTGTTCCATCGAGCGCACATGCAGGCGCGCAATGAAACAGTCGTCGCCGGTGACCTTGTCGCACTCGGTGAATTCGGGAATGGCCATGATTTGCCGTTCCACTTCCTGCAATTGCCCCGGCAACGGGCGAATACGCACGATGGCCTGGAGTTGATAGCCAAAGCATCTCGGGTCGATTTCAACGGTGTAGCCCTTGAGCACGCCACGTTCTTCCAGGCGGCGCAGACGCTCGGCAACACTGGGGGAGGACAGGCCACTGATTTGCGCCAGGGCCTTGAGCGAGCGTCGCGAGTCTTCCATCAGGGCCGTGATCAGCACCTGGTCGATATCGTCGGTCATGGCGAAACCCTCTGTTAGGCATTTTTTCAAAACGGCCTTGATAAAAAAGGCAGATCCCGAGTTTAGCCTGCTTTTTGCTCTGGAGTAGCGCCTGGGTGCATTGGCATACTTTGGTCACAAACACAGGAGTCTGATGATGGACAAATCCCTACGCCGCGGTTCGTTCGAAATGACGGCCGCCATGCTGATCTCTGGCACCATCGGCTGGTTCGTGCTGGTGTCCGGGCAACCGGTGCTGGACGTGGTGTTCTGGCGCTGCCTGTTCGGTGCCGGCACCTTGCTGCTCATTTGCGCGGCTTTCGGCTTTCTGCGCCCTGGCATTCTGACCCGCACCACGTTCCTGCTGGCGGTGCTCAGCGGTGTGGCGATTGTCGGCAACTGGGTGCTGTTGTTCGCGTCCTATTCCCGGGCGTCGATTGCCATCGGCACCGCCGTCTATAACGTCCAGCCGTTCATGCTGGTCGGGCTGGCGGCTTTGTTCCTCAATGAAAAGATCACCGCGCAGAAACTGACCTGGCTGGGCGTTTCGTTTCTCGGCATGCTGGCAATTGTCAGTGCCCATGGCAGCCAGGGCGAGAGTGGCAGCGATTACCTGACGGGCATTGCCTTGGCGTTGGGTGCGGCGTTTCTCTACGCGATTGCCGCGTTGATCATCAAGCGTTTGACGGGAACTCCGCCGCATTTGATCGCGCTGATCCAGGTCAGCACGGGTGTGTTGTTGCTCGCGCCATTCGCGAATCTTTCGGTATTGCCCCAGGCACCGAGTGCGTGGGCCAGCCTGGTGACGTTGGGCATGGTGCACACCGGTGTGATGTACGTGTTGCTGTACGGCGCGATTCAAAAACTGCCGACTGCGCTGACGGGGGCGCTGTCCTTCATCTACCCGATTGCGGCGATTTTCGTCGACTGGTTTGCTTTCGGCCATCGTCTGGAGCCGCTGCAATGGATCGGTGTCGCGGCAATTCTGCTGGCCGCTGCCGGCATGCAACAAGGCTGGTCGCTGAAGTTTCGGCGCACGGTGACGCCGTAACCCGCGATCCAGGTGTCAGATGTTCCAGCGCGGCGCATTGCTGGCCAGTCGCTGGCGCATCTCGCCGACGTTGGCAGCCAGTTGTTGAGTCAACAAACGATAGCCGTCCAGCGTGTTGTAGACCGGCGCATCGAGGCTGACCAGCGGCAAATCCATAGGGCGATTGAGCCGTTGGGCGGCGCCTGATTTCAACGCCCTGGCCATACCGATCAATTGCACGCGAATCTGTCGATGCTCGGCTTTCAATGCCGTTTGCAGGAGCCTCATCGCCTCGGGGTCATTGGCATCCGGTCGGGTATTGCCGAGGATTTCCAGGGTACTGACGCACATGCGCAGGTTGCGCTGGATAGCATCCAGTTCGGTCATGGAAATCTTCACTTCCTTGGACACCGACGGCATCAGTGAGCGAAGTTGCACCATCACCGCGTTCAGGCGGGTCATGAGCTTGAGGTGTTCGTCGGCAGTGATAGGCTGGCCGTCAATGATGCGCCCGTAGATTTTCGCGCAATCACGCAGCGCATCGGCCAGGTTGTAGCGCCAGGAATAAACCGCGTACAGCGGCAGGGCGAAGGAAAACGCCAAAGCCAGGGCAATGCCGATCAGGATATCCACCCCGCGCCACAAGCCATCGGTGACCGGGTTGTCGCCGTGCCCCGCGACGATGAACACGGTAATCGCCGACAGCAGCGCCGTGTAACCACCCTTGCCGATGGCGTGATACGAGAAAAAACCGCAGACCACCGACATCGCGAAATAGGTCAGCCAGGGCATCCCGAGCCAGGCCTGTTGCGCCACCAACGCCAGGCCGACACCGGCGCCGATCAAGGTGCCAATGGCACGCTCGGCGGCTTTTTTGCCGATGTTGCCGTGATGCTGCAAGCCGCCGATCACCACCAGCATCGTCACCGACGCCCACTCACCGTGGGGCAGATGGATGCCGGTGGTCAGCAGGATGGTCGCCAGCAATCCGAGCGACACCCGCACCGCATGGATTACCCGGGCATGGCGATAGCGCCGATACGGGTCCAGCAGCGGACGCAGCAATCGGCGCAACAGCGGTGGCAGTCGTTGGGCTCTGGATGTACTCAGGCTGGCTCTCCTCAGAAGATGTAGTCGGTGGTCAGGAAGCTCGAACTGCGGCCGCTGATGATCTCGCTGATCAGGTCCTTGTTGGTCTCCTGGAATTTGGTGGCCACCAGGGTACGGATCGAAAACACCCGCAATGCGTCATGGACCGACAAGGTGCCTTCGGCGGAGTTCTTGCGACCATTGAAGGGGTAGGTGTCCGGGCCGCGCTGGCACTGGGCATTGAGGTTGATGCGCCCGACCTGATTGGCGAAGGTGTCCACCAGCCGGCCGACCGCCACCGGGTTGGTGCCGAAGATGCTCAACTGCTGGCCGAAGTCCGACTCCAGCACGTAGTCGATCACCGTATCCAGATGGCGGTACGGCACGATGGGGATGACGGGGCCGAACTGTTCTTCCTGATAGACCCGCATCTGCGGCGTGACCGGGTACAGCACCGCCGGGTAGAAGAACGATGCACGAGCCTCGCCACCGTTGGGGTTGACCACTTTGGCGCCCTTGCTCTCGGCATCCGCTACCAGAGAATGCAGATAGTCGACCTTGCCCGATTCCGGCAGGGGCGTCAGGGATACGCCACTTTCCCAGGGCATGCCGGGTTTGAGGTTGGCAAGCCGGGCATTGAATTTGTCGATGAAGGACTCGACCACGTCTTCGTGAACAAACAGGATCTTCAGGGCCGTGCAGCGCTGGCCATTGAATGACAGCGAGCCGGTCACCGCCTCACTCACCGCGTTGTCCAGATCCACTTCCGGCAGGACGATGCCCGGGTTTTTCGCATCCAGGCCCAGCGCCGCGCGCAAGCGGTGGGGTCTCGGATGGAGTTTTTTCAGGTCACTGGCGGCCTTGTTGGTGCCAATGAACGCAAAGATGTCGATCTTGCCGCTGGCCATCAGCGCACTGACCGTCTCGCGGCCACTGCCGTAGATGACGTTGATCACCCCGGCCGGGAAGCTGTCGCGGAAGGCTTCCAGCAGCGGGCGAATCAGCAGCACGCCCAGTTTGGCGGGTTTGAACACCACGGTGTTGCCCATGATCAGCGCCGGAATCAGCGTAGTGAAGGTTTCGTTCAACGGATAGTTGTAAGGCCCCATGCACAGGGCCACGCCCATCGGCACGCGACGGATCTGGCCGAGGGTGTCCTGTTCCAGTTCGAAACGACTGGAGCGGCGATCGAGTTCTTTGAGCGCGTTGATGGTGTCGACGATGTAGTCGCAGGTGCGGTCGAACTCCTTTTCCGAATCCTTGAGGTTCTTGCCGATTTCCCACATCAGCAACTTGACCACGGCGTCGCGCTGCTCGCGCATGCGCCCGAGGAAGGTTTCGACGTGCTGGATGCGCTCGGCCACGCGCATGGTCGGCCACAGTCCCTGACCGCGGTCGTAGGCGCGTACGGCGGCGTCGAGGGCGGTCAATGCGGTCTCGGCATCCAGCAGCGGCGTGCTGCCGAGGATCACTTGCTCGTCGCCATTGGCGCCGGTCAGGTAAACCGGGCTACGGACCTGGGCCAGTGGCCCGTTCCAGGTTCTCAGTACGCCATCGACCAGGTACTCACGCTGCTCGGTCTGGCCATCAAGGCGGTACTTGTCCGGGATGTCGGCGGGGCTTGGGAACAGGTTCTGGAGAATATTGGCTGTGGTCATGTCGCTACCCCTCTGGATTGGGTGATGCACTGATGAATCGTTTTAGCAGACCTCAGCAACCCTTGTCATGACTCATTTCAGCGTTTTGCCGCACAGCGTGAAGGATCGCGGATTCATCGAGCCCTGCAGTCATGGCCTCAGAAGCGCCCCTTGTTGGCCCCCAATGCCCTCAACCCGCCCACGCCGGGTGCCTTAGTGTTGACCTCGCCTTGATCACAACAAAAAAGGTGCACCCGGCTGGCCGGGCAGCCAATGAAAGGACAGCCATGCGGGCAAGCCGATTAACTGAAAAGCCTAGCCTTTGTTTGGCCTTGGTGGGGGGGCTTCTGTGGCGAGGGGGCTTGCCCCCTCGCCACAGAAGCCCCTTTGCCACAGGTTCCTGGCCTCTGACGGCACACAAACCTTCGTACTCCGGTTAAACTCCGTGCTCTTTTTCAAGGAGTTCATATGAGCTATTACCAGCCGGGTATTCTCTCCACCCCCGTTCCGCCTCAAGCCCGCCATATGTTCTTCGCCCTCGAATCCGTCGAGGCATTGCCGGTTGCGCTCGACAACTTGATGCAACTGGTGGACGGGAAATCGGCTGTCGTTGGCTTCGGTGAATCGCTGGTCAATGCGCTGCACGTTCAGATCGATGGCCTGCGAACCTTTCCGGCGTTGACCGGTGTGGGCGTCGAAAATCCGTCGACCCAGCACGCGCTCTGGTGCTGGCTGCACGGTGAAGACCGTGGTGAGTTGCTCAACCGCAGCAACGTCATCGCCGCCGCGTTGGCCCCGGCATTGCGCCTGGTGCAGATGAACGAAACCTTCCGCCACATGACCGGCCATGACCTGACCGGCTACGAAGATGGCACCGAGAACCCCCACGACGAAGCCGCTGTCGCCGCCGCGCTGTTGAGCGAAGGCGCTGAGGGCCTGGTCGGTGGCAGCTTCGCCGCGATCCAGCAGTGGCAGCATGACTTGAAAGGTTTTCATGGGCTGTCGGCGGACGAAAAAGACAACATCATGGGCCGCCGCTTGAGCGATAACGAAGAGATCGACGACGCGCCGGTTTCCGCCCACGTCAAACGCACCGCCCAGGAAAGCTTTGCGCCTGAAGCCTTCGTGGTGCGCCGTTCGATGCCGTGGATCGAAGGCGACCGCGCCGGCCTGATGTTCCTGGCCTTCGGTTTTTCCCTCGACGCCTTCGAAGCCCAACTGCGCCGCATGAGTGGCCTGGAAGACGGCGTCACCGACGGTTTGTACCGCATCAGCCGTCCGATCACCGGTGGCTACTACTGGTGCCCGCCGCTCAAGGACGGTCGACTGGACCTGCGCGTATTGCGCATTGGCTGAGCACCAAGGAGAGCCTGTGAACCTGGTGCGCTGGGGCATGATCGGTTGTGGCAGTGTCGCGGAACGCAAAAGCGGGCCGGCCTTCTACAAGGCACCCGGATCGGCGTTGGTGGCGGTGATGGGCCGGCGCCTGGAAGTCGTCACCGACTACGCCGTGCGCCACGGCATCGCGCGGGTCTACACCGATGCGCAGGCGCTGATCAACGATCCCGAGGTCGACGCGGTGTACATCGCCACGCCGCCCGACAGCCATCACGCTTACGCCTTGCAGGTGGCCGCCGCCGGCAAGCATTGCTGCGTCGAAAAACCGATGGCGCTGAATGCCGGGCAAAGCCGCGAGATGAAGCAGGTGTTTGCCGATGCCGGGTTGCACCTGTTCGTGTCCTATTACCGGCGTTCGCTGCCACGCTTCCGGCAAGTGCGGCAGTGGCTGCAAGAGGGGTGGATCGGTGAGGTCCGGCACTTGACCTGGACCCTCACCAAAGCCCCGTCGGCAGCGGACCGCAACGGCAGTGAAAACTGGCGCACCGATCCGGCGATTGCCGGTGGTGGCTACTTCGCCGATCTGGCCAGCCATGGCCTGGACCTGTTTCAGTACCTGTTCGGCGATATCGTCGAAGTCGCCGGGTTCACCGCGCGGCAGGCCGGGATGTATGCCGCCGAGGATGCCGTCAGCGCCTGTTGGCGGTTCGCGTCGGGAGCGATGGGCATGGGTTGCTGGAACTTTGTTGCAGACCGTCGCGAGGATCGGGTCGAAGTGATTGGCAGCAAAGGCCGGATCACCTTTTCAGTGTTCGACGAACACCCGGTCGAGTTGCACGCCGATGAACACCTCAGCCTGACCATCGAGCATCACGCACACATTCAGTGGCACCACGTATTGGGCATGAATGCGCATATTCGTGGTGAGGCGCAGCACCCGGCCGTGGCCGAACAGGCGTTGAAGACCGATTGGGTGATGGACCGGATTCTCAAGCGGCACTGATTCCTCAGACCACACAATCCCCTGTAGGAGCGAGCAGGCTCGCTCCTACAGTTTTGGATTGCATCGCGCATCTAACCTTATTCGCATTCGGTATTTCTCAAGCGTGTCATACCCTCTCTAAGATCACGTCATAACTCGTTATAACAAGTGATCTGTCATGACCGATAACGTTCTATCCCTGAGCAGTGTCCCGTTGCATACCCAGCTGCGAGACGTGCTGCGTACCCGCATCCTCGACGGCGAATACCCGCAAGACAGCCAGATGCCTTCCGAAAGCGAGCTTGGCACGTTGTTCAAGGTCAGCCGCATCACTGTGCGCCAGGCCTTGGGTGACCTGCAAAAGGAAGGGTTGATCTTCAAGATCCACGGCAAAGGCACCTTCGTCGCCAAACCAAAAACCTTCCAGAACGTCAGCACCCTGCAAGGCCTGGCCGAGTCCATGACCGGTCGCGGCTACGAGGTGATCAACCGCCTGCGCAGCTTCAAATTCATTGCCGCCAACAAGCTCGTCGCCGAGCGTTTACAGGTCGCCGAAGGCGAGGTTGTGGCGCAGGTCAAACGGGTGCGCCTGATCAATCGCGAGCCGATTTCCCTGGAGATCACTTACCTGCCCAAGGCCATTGGTGAGCGCCTGGAAAAAGCCGACCTGGTCACCCGCGACATTTTCCAGATCCTGGAAAACGACTGCGGCCTGGCCCTGGGGCACGCCGACCTGGCCATCGATGCGGTACTGGCCGACAGCGACCTGAGCCGGGCGCTGAACGTCGAACCTGGTTCAGCAATCATGCGCATTGAGCGCCTGACCCACGATGTCGACGGTTGGCCGCTGGACTTCGAACACCTTTACTACCGTGGCGATGCCTTCCAGTACCGCCTGCGGATCGACCGGCAAAAAGGGGAGCAGGCATGACGCGCAGCACGCTGGAGCAGGAATACGACATCGTTGTCATTGGCGGCGGCACCGCCGGCCCCATGGCGGCGATCAAGGCCAAGGAACGCAACCGCGACCTGCGGGTGTTGTTGATCGACAAGGCCAACGTCAAGCGCAGCGGCGCGATCAGCATGGGCATGGACGGCCTGAACAACGCGATCATTCCCGGCCACTCGACGCCGGAGCAGTACACCAAGGAAATCACCATCGCCAACGACGGCATCGTCAATCAGGCCGCGGTGTACGCCTATGCCACCCACAGCTTCGAAACGATCGGGCAACTGGACCGCTGGGGCGTGAAATTCGAGAAGGACGAAACCGGCGACTACGCGGTGAAAAAGGTCCACCACATGGGCGCTTATGTGTTGCCGATGCCGGAAGGGCACGACATCAAGAAAGTCCTCTATCGGCAGTTGAAGCGCGCGCGGGTGAGTATCACCAATCGCCTGGTCTGCACCCGATTGCTGACGGACGAGGAGGGCGCGGTCAACGGCGTGATGGGTTTCGACTGCCGCACCGCGGACTTCCATGTGATCAAGGCCAAGGCGGTGATCCTCGCCTGCGGTGCCGCCGGACGCCTGGGGTTGCCGTCTTCGGGCTACCTGATGGGCACCTACGAAAATCCGACCAATGCCGGCGACGGCTACTCGATGGCCTACCACGCCGGGGCCGAGCTGGCGAACCTGGAATGTTTCCAGATCAACCCGCTGATCAAGGATTACAACGGTCCGGCCTGCGCCTACGTGACCGGCCCCTTGGGCGGCTACACCGCCAACAACAAGGGCGAGCGCTTCATCGAGTGCGACTACTGGAGCGGGCAGATGATGTGGGAATTCCACCAGGAGCTGGAAAGCGGCAACGGTCCGGTGTTCCTCAAGCTCGATCACCTGGCCGAGGAAACCATCCAGAACATCGAAGAGATCCTGCACAGCAACGAGCGTCCGAGTCGCGGCCAGTTCCACGCCAATCGCGGTACCGACTACCGCACGCAGATGGTCGAGATGCACATCTCGGAAATCGGCTTTTGCAGCGGGCATTCGGCGTCGGGGGTGTGGGTCAACGAGAAGGCCGAGACCTCGGTCAAGGGTTTGTACTCGGCCGGTGACATGGCCGCCGTGCCGCACAACTACATGCTCGGCGCGTTCACCTACGGCTGGTTCGCCGGCCACAACGCAGCGGATTTTGTCGCCGGGCGTGAGTTTTCAGCGCTGGATGCCGCGCAGATCGAAACCGAAAAACAACGGGTTTACGCGCCGCTGGACCGTTTACACGGCCTGCCGCCAGCGCAGGTCGAATACAAGCTGCGGCGCTTCGTCAACGACTACCTGCAACCGCCGAAAGTGACCAAGAAGATGCAGATCGGCCTGCAACGCTTCAGCGACATCCAGCGCGACCTCGACCAGATCAAGGCCCACAACGCCCACGAACTGATGCGCGCCATGGAAGTCAGCATGATCCGCGACTGCGCCGAAATGGCCGCCCGCGCTTCATTGTTCCGCGCCGAAAGCCGCTGGGGGCTGTACCACTATCGCGTCGATCACCCACAACGCAACGACCGCGACTGGTTCTGCCATTGCCACCTGAAGAAAGACCAAAACGGTTTGATGAGCAGTTTCAAGAAAGCCGTCGAGCCTTACATCATCGCGCTGGATGCCGACGAGATGCAGGCCTACGACCGGTTGCGGGTCGGTGCCGATGCGGCTTGATGCCGACAACAAAAGAGAGATCGAACATGGCTTACCAACCCCAGGAAATCTTCTTTCGCTCCAACGCACCGGTCACGGTCGATGAGGACAAATGCATCGCCCACAAAGGCTGCACCGTGTGCGTCGACGTTTGCCCGATGGACCTGCTGGCGATCAACCCGGCCACGCAAAAGGCCTACATGGCCTTCGATGAATGCTGGTACTGCATGCCCTGTGAAAAGGACTGCCCGACCGGGGCCGTGAAAGTCGAGATCCCCTATCTATTGCGGTAACCGCTTTTGTAGGAGCTGGCTTGCCAGCGAAGACGCCAGAACAGACAACCCAAAACGCCATCCGGCAACCACCGGACGCCTGATTAAAAACACCCCTCGTTTCCCACCGCGCCCTGATCGTGGCGGAGACGAACATCCAATAAATGATTCGAGGGGAAACACTCATGATGTTGCGTGCAGCGTTGGCCGGTCTGGTACTGGCTTCATTCACCCTGTCGGCCTCGGCCGAAACCATCCGCATTGCCATCGGCACCCAGGACACCACCATCAACTGCGCCGCTGGCGGATTGTTGATTCGCGAACTCGGGCTGCTGGACAAATACCTGCCCCACGATGGTCCCTACAAAGACGCCCAATACGAGGTGCAGTGGAAAAACTTCACCAGCGGCGCCCCCCTGACCAACGAGATGGTGGCCGGCAAACTCGACTTCGGCGCCATGGCCGACTTCCCCGGCGCGTTCAACGGCGTGGCGTTCGAAACGGCGGGCAAGCACAGCCTGTTCATCAGCGTGCTGTCGGGCAGTATCAAGGGCAGCGGCAACGGCATCGTGGTGCCAAGCGCATCGGGCGTGCAGTCGCTGGCAGAGCTCAAGGGCAAGACCATTTCCGTGCCGTTCGCTTCCACCGCCCACGGCATGCTGCTGCGCGCCGTCGCGGCCCAGGGCTGGGACCCGCTCAAGGATGTGAACATCATTGCCCAGCCACCGGAAGTCGCCGGCTCCGCGTTGCAGGCCGGCAAGATCGATGCCCACGCTGACTTCGTACCCTTCGCCGAACTGTTCCCGAGTCGTGGTTTCGCGCGCAAGATTTATGACGGTTCCCAGGCCAACGCGCCGACCTTCCACGGTGCGCTGGTCGATCAGGCCTATGCGAAGAAGTACCCGGAAATCGTCGTCGCTTACCTGCGGGCGAGTATCGAAGCCAACCAGTTGCTGGCGGCTGAGCCGGAGAAATACAGCGAATTGATCGCCAAGGTCACCGGGGTCGATGCCGAGGTCAATTACCTGTTCCATGGCCCCCTCGGTGTGCAGACCCGCGACCTGAGCTGGAAGCCGGAATACCGTCAGGCCGTGGGCACCGCCATCGATACCCTCAAGTTGTTGAAAAAGGCCGACCGCGGTCTCGATCTCAACACCTTCATCGACGACCAATACATCCGCGCCGCCTTCAAGGCCTCGAACCTGGACTACAGCGCGCAACTGGCCAGTTACGGGCAGGCGCCGCTCAAGGCTGTCGATGCCGCCAGCGGCCAAGCCATCACCGACGTCAGCCACGTGGCGGAAATCTGGGTGCGCGGTGAGCCGAAAGTCCGCCAGTACGCCTCGGCGCAAGCGGCGTTTACCGCGCTGGCCGGGCTCAAGCAGGAAGGCAAGAGCATCCGCGCGGTGTACGCCCAGGCCAGCGACAGCGGGATCAAGCTGCTGGCGGATCAGGCGTGGTTTGCCACCGATGGGAAAGGGCAGCTGAGTGCGTTCCTGCTCAAAGGCCAGGCCCAACAGTTCGCCACGACCCAGGGCGGCAAGGTCCTCGACTTTACCGATGCTACCGCGCAAGCCGTGGCTGTTCGCTAATCCCCCAAACACTGCATCACCTTGTAGGAGCGAGCTTGCTCGCGAAGGCGGCGGGTCAGTCGACATCAATGTTGACAGTGACACCGCTTTCGCGGGCAAGCCCGCTCCTACAGGGGGCAGGCGAGAGGAACAATTGTGTACCGATCATATTCACGCTGGATTCCCAGAGCCGCATCCTTGCTGCTCTGCCTCGTATTCTGGCAACTCGCCGCCAGCCACCACTGGAACCTCGGCCTGGTGACTTTCGCCAACGTCCCGACACCCGTGGCGGTCATTGGAGCCGCCCTCGGCCTCGGCGACTCGGGCAAGCTCGCGCAGCACCTGGGCAGCAGCCTCGGCCGGGTGTTCGCCGGTTACTTCGCGGCGCTGATCATCGGCGTGGCCCTGGGCCTGGCCATCGGCCGCTCGAAATGGGCCGAAGATCTGTTGCTGCCACCCCTGGAAGTATTGCGCCCGATCCCGGCCGTGGCGTGGATTCCCCTGGCAATCCTGATGTTTCCCTCGTCGGAGCTGTCGATGGTGTTCATCACCTTCACCGGCGCACTGTTCCCGATCCTGCTCAACACCGTGCACGGCGTCGAAGGCGTCGACCCACGGCTGATCGCCTCGGCAAAAAGCCTCGGGGCAGGGCGCCGGGCAATCCTGCTGGAGGTCGTTCTTCCGGGGGCTGCGCCCAGCATCATCACCGGCCTGGCCATCGGCATGGGCACCTCGTGGTTCTGCCTGGTGACGGCGGAAATGATCTCCGGCCAATTCGGCATCGGCTATTACACCTGGGAGTCCTACACCATCCAGAACTACGCCGACATCGTGGTCGGCATGTTGCTGATCGGCGTGCTCGGGATGGGCAGCAGCCTGTTGATCAAACGTCTGGGCGGGTTGTTCACGCCCTGGCATCGACCACGAGGAAAAGCCTGATGAGCGTTTTTCAACATCTGGAAGGGCGTATCGATATTCGTGGGCTGTCGATCAACCTGGGCGAGGGCGACACTGCCTTCGACGCAGTGCAAGGCCTCGATTGCCAGATCGAGCCGGGGCAGTTCGTGTGCATTCTCGGGCCGTCCGGTTGCGGCAAGTCCACCTTGCTCGGCGCGCTGGCCGGCCACCTGCAACCGCGCACCGGCACGCTCAACGTCGATGGCGCAGCAGTCTCCGGTCCATCGCCCCAGCGCGGCATGGTGTTCCAGCAGCACACCCTGTTTCCGTGGCGCACTGTGCGCGACAACGTGGCGTTCGGCTTGAAAATGCGGGGCGTCGGCAAGGTCGAACGGCACAAGGCGGCGGATGAAATCCTCGCACTGGTGGGCCTCGAAGGTTTTGCCGGGCGTTGGCCCGACCAGCTCTCCGGGGGCATGCAGCAACGGGTGGAAATTGCCCGGGTGCTGGTCAACCGTCCGCGCCTGTTGCTGATGGACGAACCCTTCGGCGCCCTCGATGCCCTGACCCGATTGAACATGCAGGAACTGCTGCTGGACATCTGGACGCGCATCCGCACCACCGTGGTCTTTGTCACCCATGACATCGACGAAGCGCTGTTCCTCGCCGATCGCTTGCTGGTCATGAGCTCGCGCCCCGGGCGGATCATCGAAGACCTGCGCCTGGAATTCCCCCGGCCGCGCAGCACGGAGCTGATGACCCGCCCTGAATTCTCGCATCTCAAGCGCCATTGCCTCGAACTCCTGCGACACGAAGACGGTCGGCAACTGCCGCGCCTGAACCCGCTCGGACTTCCCCCTGAAAACAAACTGCCGCGATTTGCCCTATGACCTCACTATTCGATGTAACCGATAACGACGACATTCTTGCCCTGCAACCGCGCCTGACCGACGAGGATGCCGGTGTACGCCGGATCGCACTGATCGAACTGGCCGATCTCGAGGAGCCGGACGGCCTGCTGTGGTTGATCAATCGACTGGCCGAAGACCCGATTGCAGACGTTCGCGCCGAAGCCGCGCGGTTGCTGGAAGCCTGGGAGGACGCGCCGGTGGTCGAGGCGTTGTGCCAGGCGCTGACGGATCCATCCCCGGTAGTGCAGGTGGCCGCTGCGCAAAGCCTCAGCCTGCTCAAGAGTGAAGCGGCGGGCCGGGTCATTCTGCCGTGGACCGGGCACGCCGACAGCGGCGTACGCATTGCTGCGTTCCGGGCGTTGCGCGAGTTGCGTTGCCCCGAAGCCGCCGATGCGGCTGCTCGGGCACTGGACGATGCAAGCGCCAGCGTGCGCCGCGAGGCGGTGGGCGTGCTCGGCTGGCTCAAGCAACTCGATGCCTTGCCGGCACTGGCGCGGCTGGCCAGCGATGACCCGGACACCGAGGTGCGGCGTGCCGCCACCGGGGCGCTGGGCCTGGCGTCTGACGCACAGGTGCTACCGGCCCTGCGCCAGGCCTTGCGCGACGATGCCTGGCAAGTCCGCGAAGAAGCCGCCACCACCCTGGGCAAAGTCGGCCACCTCGACGCCGGCCCGGCCCTGATTGACGCCCTGGACGACGATTACTGGCAAGTGCGCCTGCGCGCCACCCGCAGCCTTGGTCGCTTGCGTTTTGTACCTGCGCTCGAAGCGCTGATCGACACCCTCGGCCACCGCATCAGCAACCTGCGCAAGGAAGCCGCGTTGGCCCTCGGCGAATTGAACGACCCACGGGCCATTGCGGCATTGCAGGACGCACAAGACGACGGCGACCCTGAAGTGCGCAAGGCCGTGCGCATTGCCTTGAGTCAACTGCAATGAACCCGCTGGCGATTGGCAACTCCCGCAGCAAACAGCAGTTGCGCCTGAACTGGCCGGATGGTCGCGAGCAGGTGTTCGAACACGCCGAATTGCGCCGGCAGTGCCCGTGCTCGCAGTGCCGGGCGTTTCGTTTGCGGGGGATGGCGCCGATGGTGGATGCGCGGGTTCAGGTGATCGAATTGCACTCGCAGGGGTATGGCCTGCAACTGGTCTTCAGCGATGGGCATGAACGGGGGATTTATCCGTGGGCTTATCTTGCTGGGCTTACCGACTGAATCGAATTCCATTCCTCATCGGGAGCTGTCGCGGTCTGCGGCAGCTCCCCCGTGTGCGCTTCCAGTTGCTTATGTTGCGAATACAGGTTCAGTAACGGCTCGGATAAACGCATCGTCCACAGTCTTTACGCCATACCGATGCATGAACTCACTACCATTGGCAAAGCGATTGAAGCGTTGCTGGCTAATCATGTAAAAATAATCACAGTGGTTAATTACTTCATCAACATTATGCGAGGAAACCAGAATGGCGGTGCCCTCCCTGGCGGCGCCGTGAAGGCATTGCCAAATATAGCGGCGAAACTCTGGATCTACACCGGCAGTAGGCTCGTCGAGAATCACGAAGTCTGCAGAAATTGAAAGAAGAGAGAGAGTAAAGAACCAGCGTGTCTCTCCGTAGCTGCATAGCGATGATTTTTTGTTCCATGTGTCTTGGTATCGGTCAACTATCGCAGGGCTCCACGCATTTAGTTTTTTCAGAGTTTTATCTTGTGTCATGGGCTCGCTTGATGACAGCGCAGCCACCATTTTAAAGATGTCACGCATGCGCAATGGAGGGGGAGTGGAGATGATTTGAGAAAGGTATAAAAAGTGACTGAAGTCGTTTTTTATGAAACCGGACTTTGCTTTTTTGAGGTCACAGACGATATCGAAAAAAGTTGTTTTTCCAGATCCATTGGGCCCCAGAATGCCGACAATATCGCCTTGAGCAACCTCAAGAGATGCCTGGGTCAAGAGGGGGGTGTCTGTATAGGAGAAGTCAATGCTCTGCGCCGTGAATTTTTTCATCAGTATCGGCTCCATACGGGATTGATTCTTAGGTGTTTGAAAGTTTTGTGCAGTGCAAAAATGAATAAAAGAATTATTGCTGCTGTGATGAGTTTGTTGGACTCAAGACCTTGTTCCATTATTTGGCTTGCAAGTGTCAGTGGGTTTGCGAGGTTCAAAGCGTCAGTAATGTGGTTTGATCTGCTGGCACTCATGACTCCGAGAATCAGCATGCAGAACGAAAAAATGGAAAGCAAAGTGTTCGAGTTCTGAAAGTTGATCGGTAACAATGAAAATACAGCCCCGATCGCACAAAACATGATAAAGCAGATGTAAAAGCGTAGTGCGATATTCAGTAGTTCATTGAGGTTGTAGTTTTCAAATGGGAATTTGGTCGTTAAGTAAAAGGTTGTGCAGTAAGATATTGATATTAGCGAGTAGGCAGTGAAGTGCGATAAGAGAAAAATCAGTTTTGATTCCCTGGAGTAAATAAATGATCGAGTGAACCCGCTTTCCCTTCTTCCGATTATGTAAAAGGCGAATCCAAATAATGCGACACTAGAAGAGATATAAGCATAAAGCCATGCTGAAATCGTAATGTAATTGCTCGAGAAATAGTTGGGGTCTTGCCTGGTTGTTGCAAAAAAATAGAACATCGCACAAGGTGATATCAAAATCCAGAAAAAGGCAATGGGTTCTTTTAATTGTTCTTTTATGAATATGGATGCTAGGGAAGAAACTCTGGGTATAATATTTTTGGTCATTGGGTGGCGATTCTCCATGTTTGTTGTTTTTCATTTTGCTTTTGTTTTGGGGCGCCACTTGGTGTTAAGTGGTGTTGCAAGGATTAGTTGATTTTGCTGTTGGATGCAAGCGAGAGAACTTTGTGTTGTAGGGGGATTCCTGTATGCTTTTAAGATGCGTCCTGCATGATGTTAGGAATCTTAGTGGCTTGGTTTTGTTTTGGTGTGGATAGTTTTTAGCGTGGAACTGTGGAATTCCTTTTTGAATCTGTATTTTAGTTTTCGGCAAGTAGAAAAGATCTTGCTATTTTGAGTAAAGTATTTCTGTAGGAGCAAATGTGTGTTTTGCACTTTTTTATGGATTTTTATTTTCTTCAGATGCTAATTATTTTAGAAAGGCGACGAACGGTAGACCTTATTTTTTGATCGTCCGTTTTGTTCGAGTACGGAGCGCTGGACGTTACGTTTGAACCGGCTTCCTGTAGGAGCTGCCGCAGGCTGCGATCTTTTTGCTCTGGTCTCAAGAGATCGCAGCCTCGTTTCACTCGACAGCTCCTACAAGTCCTTGCCAGGAAAAAGCCAAAAGAGTACAAATGTACTCCATGACGACTCTGACTCCCCGCCGTACCGCCATCCTGACCTTTATCCGCGATCGCATCGCCGAGCACGGTCAGCCTCCGAGCCTCGCTGAAATCAGCGAGGCGTTCGGTTTCGCCTCCCGCAGCGTCGCGCGCAAGCATGTGCTGGCGCTGACCGAAGCCGGGTTTATCGAGGTCAACCCGCATCAGGCCCGGGGCATTCGCCTGCTCGGGCAGCCGCCGCGTCCCGAATTGCTGGACATCCCGGTGCTTGGCCGAGTGGCGGCCGGTGCGCCGATTGGGGCCGATGCGGAAGTCCATAGCCGCTTGCTGCTCGATCCGTCGATCTTCTCGCGGGTGCCGGACTACATGTTGCGGGTGCGGGGTGACTCGATGATCGAGGACGGCATCCTCGACGGCGATCTGGTGGGCGTGCACCGCAGCTCCGAGGCCGTTAATGGCCAGATCGTCGTGGCGCGGCTCGACGGCGAAGTCACCATCAAGCGCTTCGAGCGGGTCGGCGATGTGGTTCGCCTGCTGCCACGCAACCCGGCCTACCAGCCGATCATTGTCGAGGCCGACCGGGACCTGGCCATCGAAGGCGTGTTCTGTGGCCTGGTGAGGCAAGGCTGATGGGCGCCGTCGTTGCGCTGGATACGCTGTTCAATGGCGGCCAGGTCTGGAAGGGCCGGCCTGCGCCACCGGCTGCCAGCCCGCAACCCACCGGGCATGCTGCGCTGGACGCCGCGTTGCCCAGCGGTGGCTGGCCGGAGGCGGCACTGACGGAAATCCTGTTGGCCGGGCAGGGCGTGGGCGAGTTGCAACTGGTGTGGCCGACACTGGCACGGCTGTCGGCGGCGGGCGAGCGCATCGTGCTGGTGGCGCCGCCTTGTGTGCCGTACCCCCAGGCGTGGCAGGGCGCCGGAGTGGATCTGCGTCAGTTGTCGATCATCCAGGCCAGCGAGCGCGATGCGCTGTGGGCCGCGGAACAATGCCTGCGCTCGGGCAGTTGCGGCGCGGTGCTGTGCTGGCCGCACAAGGCCGATGACCGCGCCTTGCGCCGCTTGCAGGTGGCGGCGGAAACCGGCCAGACCCTGGCCTTCGCCTATCGTCCCCTCGGTGAAGCGATCAACCCTTCGCCAGCGGCCCTGCGCATTGCCATCGATGCCCGACCGGCACAACTGCGCGTGCTCAAGTGCCGCGGCGGCCTGGCCCGTTCGGCGCCGATTGCCTTCGCCGTGGGGCATTGAGGTTGCCATGCGCTGGGTCTGCATTGTTTTCCCGCAATTGGCGCTGGACGCGGTACTGCGTCAGCGCGCCGATCCCGATGAACCCCTGGCGTTGCTGACCGGCCCGGCCCAGCGCCGGGTGCTGCAGGCCGTCAACAGTGCGGCGCGGGCGCTGGGTTTGTGTCCCGGCCAGTCCATGAGCGCGGCACAGGCCTTGAGCAAAGGCTTTGTCACGGCCGAATACGACGCCTCTGAAATCGAACACTGGCAGCAGTTCCTCGCCGCCTGGGCCTATCGCTTTAGTTCCCAGGTCAGCGTGCATTACCCCCGGGCCCTGGTGTTCGAGATCGAATCCAGCCTCGGCTTGTTCGGTGCCTGGCCGCAATTCGAAGCGCTTTTGCGCCGTGAGCTCGACGAGCTGGGGTTTCGGCACCGCATCGTGGCCGCGCCCAACCCGGTGGCGGCGCGGGTGCTGGCCAATGCCTATGACGGTCTGGTGGTCCCGGACGATCAAGCCTTGCAGCATCACCTGGGGCAAATGCCCGTCGACCGGATCGGCCTCGAAGCCTCGGTCGCCACGGCCTTGTCGCGCATGGGCTTGCGCATCTTGAGCCAGGTGCAGGCGCTGCCCCGGCATAGCCTGGCCCGGCGTTTCGAGGCCCAGGTGCTCAAGCATCTGGATGCCCTGTTGGGGTTGCGGCGGCTGGCGTTGACGTTTTACCTGCCGCCGGACCGCTTCGATGTGCGTATCGAACTCAATTTCGATGTGCAGTCCCATCAAGCCTTGCTGTTTCCGTTGCGCCGATTGACCGGCGACTTGTCGGCGTTCCTCTGCGGTCGTGACAGCGGCGTACAGCGTTTCGACCTGCACCTGGAGCACGCCGGGTTGCCGGATACGCTCATCAAGGTCGGCCTGCTCAGCGCCGAGCGCGATCCGGCGATGCTCTTCGAACTGGCCCGGGGGCGGCTGGAGCAGGTCCAGGTCGAGGCACCGGTACGCGGTTTTCGCCTGCGTGCCGAAGACCTGCCGACCTTTGTGCCCCAGCATCAGGAACTGTTCGACGATCGCCCGCAGCAGTCCTTGCCCTGGGAGCAACTGCGCGAACGCCTGCGTGCACGGCTGGGAGATGACGCGGTGCACGGCTTGCGCTTCCAGGCCGATCACCGCCCCGAGTGTGCGTGGCAGGCCAGTGCCGACAGCCAGCCCTGCGCGGTGCCGGCGGCAGTGAAACGGCCGGGCTGGTTGCTGACTGAACCGTTGGCCGTGCATCAGGGCTCGGCGCGCATCCTCATGGGGCCGGAGCGTATCGAGTCCGGCTGGTGGGATGGCGGCGACGTACGCCGTGACTATTACCTGATCGAAACCCGTGCCGGCCAACAGGGCTGGGCCTACCGGGCGGTCGGTGAGGACGGCCCGTTGTGGTTGCAGGGGTGGTTCGCATGAGCATCGACTATGCCGAACTGCACTGCCTGTCGAACTTCAGCTTCCAGCGCGGTGCCTCCAGTGCCCTCGAGCTGTTCCAGCGCGCGAAAAAGCAGGGTTATCAAGCCCTGGCGATCACCGACGAATGCACCCTGGCGGGCATCGTTCGCGCCTGGCAGGCGGCGAAGTCCGTGGAGTTGCCGCTGATCATCGGCAGTGAAATACGCATCGAGAACGGTCCGAAACTGGTGCTGCTGGTGGAGAGCCTCGAGGGCTATCAGGCGCTGTGCCGATTGATCACCCGCGCCCGGCGCCGCACGCAGAAAGGCCAGTATCAGGTGCTGCGCGAAGACTTCAGTGAACCCTTGCCGGGATTGCTGGCGTTGTGGGTGCCGGACGCTGTCGATGCCTTTGAACAGGGCCGCTGGCTCAAGCAGGTCTTCGCCGAGCGCCTGTGGCTGGCGGTGCAGTTACATTGCGGTCAGGATGATGCCCGGCGCCTGGACGATCTGCTGACCCTGGCCAGGGAGTTGCGTATTCCTGCGGTCGCTTGCGGCGATGTGCACATGCACGCGCGCGGCCGGCGCGCCTTGCAGGACACCATGACCGCGATCCGTCATCACCTGCCGGTGGCCGATGCCGGGTTGCGCCTGCATCCCAACGGCGAACGCCATCTGCGCGGTCTCGATGTGTTGCAGGCGCTTTATCCGCCAGACTTGCTCGCGGAAACGCTGAACATCGCCCGGCGCTGCACCTTTGAACTTGGCCAGTTGCGTTACCAGTACCCCCGCGAACTGGTGCCGCAAGGGCACTCGGCCACCTCGTGGCTGCGTCATTTGACCGCGGAAGGCATCGAGTTGCGCTGGCCAAAAGGGCCGAAAAGCGAAGTGCTGGTGCAGATCGACAAGGAGCTGCAACTGATCGCGGAGCTGGGCTATGAAAGCTATTTCCTGACGGTCCACGACATCGTCCGCTTCGCCCGCACCCAGCACATTCTTTGTCAGGGGCGCGGCTCGGCCGCCAACTCGGCGGTGTGTTTTGCCCTGGGCATCACTGAAATTGATCCGGATCGCACCACGCTGTTGTTCGAGCGTTTTCTCTCCAAAGAGCGTAACGAACCGCCGGACATCGACGTCGATTTCGAGCATGAACGCCGCGAGGAAGTCTTGCAGTACGTGTTCCAGCGTTATGGCCGGGCCCGGGCCGCGTTGACGGCGGTGGTCAGCACTTACCACGCCGCCGGTGCGGTACGGGATGTGGCCAAGGCATTGGGCTTGCCGCCGGACCAGATCAACGCCCTGGCCGATTGCTGCGGTCACTGGAGCGATGAGACACCGCCCGTGGAGCGTCTGCGCGAGGGCGGGTTCGACCCCGAGAGCCCGATGCTGCACCGGGTGCTCCGCCTGACAGGGCAACTGATCGGCTTCCCCCGGCATTTGTCCCAGCACCCCGGCGGTTTCGTGATTTCCGAGCAGCCGCTGGACAGTCTGGTACCGGTGGAAAATGCCGCCATGGCCGAACGCACCATCATCCAATGGGACAAGGATGATCTCGATGCGGTCGGTTTGCTCAAGGTCGATATCCTGGCGCTGGGCATGCTCAGCGCGATTCGCCGATGTTTCGATCTGCTGCGCCGGCACCGGGGGCTGGACCTGAGCCTGGCGACCATCCCGTCCGAAGATGCGGCCACCTACGAAATGATCGGTCGGGCCGACACCATCGGCGTGTTCCAGATCGAGTCCCGGGCGCAGATGTCGATGCTGCCCAGGCTCAGGCCGAAGACGTTTTACGATCTGGTGATCGAGGTCGCCATCGTTCGGCCGGGGCCGATCCAGGGCGGCATGGTGCACCCGTACCTGCGGCGACGGAACAAGGAAGAACCGGAGGCCTATCCGTCGCCGGAACTGGAAGTGGTGCTCAAGCGCACCCTCGGTGTGCCGCTGTTTCAGGAACAGGTCATGCAGATCGCCATCGTCGCCGCCGACTACAGCCCCGGCGAGGCCGACCAGCTACGTCGCTCCATGGCCGCGTGGAAACGCCACGGCGGGCTCGAACCGCACAAGGAAAGGCTGGCCGCCGGGATGAAGAAAAACGGCTACACCGCCGAGTTCGCCGCGCAGATCTTCGAGCAGATCAAGGGCTTTGGCAGCTACGGTTTTCCCGAATCCCACGCGGCCAGTTTTGCCTTGCTGACCTACGCCAGTTGCTGGTTGAAATGCCACGAGCCGGCGGCCTTCGCCTGTGCGCTGATCAACAGTTGGCCGATGGGGTTCTACAGCCCGGACCAGATTCTGCAGGACGTTCGGCGTCATCATTTGCAGGTTCGCCCGGTGGACGTGCGCGCCAGTGACTGGGATTGCAGCCTGGAGCCGATCACCGGTGCGCAACCGGCGATTCGCCTGGGCCTGCGCATGATCAAGGGCTTTCGCGAGGACGATGCCCGACGCATCGAGGCGGCACGCTCCAAAGGCGCGTTTGCCGACATCGCCGACCTGGGCGAGCGGGCGCGACTCGATGCCCGCGCTCAGGAGCAACTGGCCGATGCCGGCTCGTTGCGTGGCCTGGCCGGCGACCGGCATCGGGCACGCTGGGAAGTGGCCGGGGTACAAAAGCAACTGGGTTTGTTCGCCGGCCTGCCGAGCCAGGAGGAGGGCGCGGTGTCGTTGCCCAGACCCACCGTGGGCGAGAACCTGCAAGCCGATTACGCCAGTGTCGGCACCACCCTCGGACCACATCCGTTGGCTCTGTTGCGCGGTGAGTTGAAGGCGCGACGCTGCCGCAGTTCGAAGGAATTACTGGACGTCGAGCACGGTCGGCCGGTCAGCATCGCCGGGCTGGTCACCGGCCGACAACGCCCAGCCACCGCCAGCGGCGTGACCTTCGTCACCCTTGAGGACGAGTTCGGCAACGTCAACGTGGTGGTGTGGCGCGACCTGGCCGAGCGGCAGCGCCAGGTGTTGGTCGGCTCGCAGTTGCTCAAGGTCGATGGCCGCTGGGAGAAGGAGGGCGAGGTGCGGCATCTGATTGCCGGGCGGTTGAGTGATCTGAGTGCGTTGTTGGATGGCATTACTGTGCGGAGCCGGGATTTTCATTGAAACACGCATTTCCCTGTAGGAGCTGCCGAAGGCTGCGATCTTTTGGCGGCCTTGAGATTACCGAAGATCAAGATCAGAAGATCGCAGCCTTCGGCAGCTCCTACAGAGATCACATACGTTTTATTTGGCCAGCGGCCAAAACCGCTCCCCACCCCCCGGCGCATCCGTCCACGCCTGTAACGACCGTGTCGGCAGATCGAAGTAATCCCGCGTGCGCGCATAGCCATGCCCGCCCATGCGTCCGATGGCGTCGAGCCCCAGTTGATCGATGTACAGGGTTTTCGGGTCGATCAGTTCGTCCCGCACATGGGCCATCAGCACTTCACCGAAGATGATCTCCCGGGATTGGCCGATGGACAGGGCCATCATCCGCCGGCACTCCAGCGCCACCGGGGCTTCGCCGATGCGCGGGCATTTGACCGTGGTGCCGGGGATGGCGGTGAGGCCGGCGGCGGTCAGTTCATCGAAGCCGGGGGCGAAGGGCACGGCGCAGACGTTCATGGCTTCCACCAGGGCATCGCTGACGATGTTCACGGTGAATTCCTGGTTGAGCTGAATGTTGCGGGTGGTGTCCTTGGGGCTTTGGTCGCCGTAGTTTTCCACGCCCAGGGCGAGGATGGGTGGATCGGCCGACAGCGCATTGAAGAAGCTGAACGGCGCCGCGTTGACCCGGCCTTCGCCGTCGACGGTGGTGACCAGGGCGATCGGCCGTGGCACGACGCTGCCGATCAGGATCTTGTACTTGTCCCGTGGGCTCAATGTGCTGAAGTCGAAGCTTTGCATGGGCAGAAATCTCTAGAGAAGTGGATCAATCGCGCTCAGTGGCGAATGTGCGCTGTAGTCGTCGGCGAACGGGATGGCGGGCTGAAACAGGCTCTTCCAGTCCGGTTGGCCAAAGGCCCGGTCACTGTGGCTGCGCATCAGTTTTTCGAATTGGCGTTGGGCCTGGCGTTGCAGGGCGGGGTAGTCGACGCCCTCGACCTGGCCGTCCTGCATCACGCAACGGCCGTCGATGTAGCTGGCGATGCAGTCATCACCGCGCCCGGCCAGCACCAGATTTTTCAACGGATCGAAGAGAGGTCCCAGGTGCATCCCGCGCAGGTTGAACACGGTGATGTCGGCCTTGCAGCCCGGTGCCAGGCGGCCGAGATCGTTGCGGCCCAGTGCCTTGGCACCGCCGAGGGTCGCGGCGTTGTATAGGTCCAGCGTGCTGGTCAGCTCGTTGCCACCCTCCATCAGGCGAGCGATGTTCAATCCCTGGCGCATGTTGTCCAGCAAGTCCGCCGGCCAGGTGTCGGTGCCCAGGGCGAAGTTGATGCCCTTGGCCCGATAGCGGCCAAACGAATTCAGCGCCTCGCCGTCCCGGGCAAACACCACGGGGCAATGCACCAGGCTTGCACCGCCGTCCACCAGCCGTTGCAGGTCGTCATCGCCTCGGGTGTAGATGCCGTGGGGCAGCAGGCTGCGCGGGGTCAAAAGCCCAAGCTGCTGCAACCAGCCCAATGACGAGGTGCCGCGAAGTTGCTCGACCATCGTCACCTCGCCGAGGCCCTGGCAGCAGTGCAAGCGCATCGGTGCGTTCAGTTCCCGACTCAGCGCGGCGGTGCGTTGCAGCAGCGCCGGGGTACAGGTCTGGATGCGATCGGGCAGCAGCGCGCCGCGAATCAGACCGCTGTTCGCACCGTCGAAATCCCGGAAAAACCGTTCGGCGGCATCGAGGCCGGCCATGCCCCGGGCTTCGTCCCAGTGGTGCGCAAGGGTTCCATCGGTGCGCGAGTAACTCATGCCGCTCATGTAGCAAGGGCCGAGGTAAGTGCGTAGCCCCAACTCGGCCACCACACCGGCTACCGCTGCAAATTCGTCATAGGTCTCGGCCCATTCGCGGTAGTACATCGAGGTGATCGGCATGGCGGTGGTTATGCCGTTGCGGATCAGCTGGGTGAAGGCGTAGCGGTATTTGAAGACTTCCTCTTCGGGGCTGTAGCTTTCCCGCGATCCACGCGCCAGATACTGCGCCGACCACATTCGGCCCATGGCGCGCTCGTCGCCGTTATCCAGGGTCAGCACCGTGGAATCGAGATCGCCCAAGGCATCCAGATCGATGAAGCCGGGGCCGATCAACGCGTTGCCGTAATCGATCCACCGATCCACCGGCCCCGGATAACCGCGCCCGACAAACTCGATGCGCGAGCCTGTGAACACCACTTCGCCGTCGCGCCACAGCACATGCTGCGTGCCGTCGAAGCCGACTACGCAACTGGCCCGCAAGCCGATGCGCTTCACAGACGGCTTTCCAGCAAACGGCCACCCGTAGCAATTAACCGACCTGCGCGATAGACCTGACGCAGCGGTCGCGAAACCACGGCTTCGCCCAGCGTTTGCACCGGCATCAGCAGGAAGTCCGCCGGCTGGCCGATCTCCAGGCGATTGGCTTCGCAACCCAGCGCCTGGGCGCCGTTGACGGTCGCCGCTTCGAACGCCGCCGCCAGTTCTTCGTCCTTGTTCAAATCGAAACGGAACGCCAGCAACATCGCCCGTTCCAGCATGTCGCCGTTGCCCATGGGCGACCAGGCATCACGAATGCCGTCCGAGCCCAGGCACACATTCACGCCGGTTTCGCGCAAGGCCATGAATGGCGGCACCGCGCAATCGGCCGGGGCCGAGCTCATCAGCGAAATACCCAGCGCCGCCAGGCGCTCGGCCACCGGTTTGACCTGGCTCCACGGCAACATCCCCAGGCAATACGCGTGGCTGATCATCACCCGGCCCTGGCGGCCGTAGCGCTTGGTGTAATCGGCGATCAGCGCGATCTGCCACAGGCCCAGTTCACCCTTGTCATGCAGGTGAATGTCGACGCCCCGGTCGAACTCGCTGGCCAGTTTGAAGACGAAATCCAGTTGTGCGATGGGGTCGTTGTCGATGCCGCACGGGTCCAGTCCACCGACGTTTTCCACACCCAGGGCCATGGCTTCGCGCATCAGTTCGGCGGTGCCGGGGCGACTGATCAGGCCGGTCTGCGGGAACACCACCAGTTGCAGGTCGATCAGGTCGCGGTATTTTTCGCGCAGTTGCTGCATGGCCTCGACATGACGCAGGCCGAACTCCGGATCGATGTCGACGTGGCAACGCATGGTCAGCGAGCCACGGGCGATGCAGTTTTCCAGCAGGGCACCGGCCCGTTGCGCAATCGGTGTGGTGACTTCGCGCAGGATGCGCCGTTCGTTGGCAATGTAGTCCTTGAGGGTCGGGCCGGCGCTGTTGGGGCGCCAGGGTTGACCCCAGAGGGTTTTGTCCAGGTGCACGTGGCTTTCCACCAGGGCGGGGGTGAGCAACTGGTTCTGGCCGTCGATGTCGGTGGCGAGCAGCTCGGTGGTCGAGGCCGGGCGGCGTTGGCTGAAGCAGCCGTTTTCGATCAGCAGGTCTTCGGCGGTTGAGCCGTAGGGGCGCACGTTGCGCAGCCAGCGGGGTTGGGTCATACAAAAACCTCAATATCGGTGTTGTGTGGGAGGGCCTCTTCGCGAGCAGGCTCGCTCCTACAGTGGATCTTCGGCGTTCACAAAATCCCTGTAGGAGCGAGCCTGCTCGCGATGGCCGCAACTCGGTTTCAAGTCGAACAATTACCCCTTGAGCTTGGCCCAGATCCGGTCCTGCAGTTCCCGCGCCTTGTTGCTGCATTCCTTTTCCGGGCGCAGGCGCGAGGCGAACTCGTCGGGCATGTTGATGGCGTCCATCACTCGCCACTTGGCGTCGATCAGCTTGTCGCTCTGGATGCCGTTGGCGTAGGCGATGGCGTTGGACACGGCGGCGGCGTTTTCCGGTTTCATCATCCAGTCGATGAAGATCTTCGCGTTGCCGGGGTGTGGTGCGCTTTTCGGTACGGCGAAGTTGTCCTGGAACATCGCCAGGCCTTCCTTCGGATACACGTACTTGATGGTGCTCTTCTGCAAGGTGGCCCGCGCTGTAGAACCGTTCCAGTTCTGCATCATGATCACTTCACCGGAGGCCATGCGGTCGACGGTGTTGTCCGAGCTGTACATCTTCAGGAAGGGTTTCTGTTTTTGCAGCAGTTCGAGGATGCGCTTGGCGTCCTGCGGGTTTTCGCTGCATTCGTCGACATTCAGGTAGTGGCTGGCGGCGTTGATCACGCTGCTGGAGGTGTCGAGGGCGGCGAGCTGGCCTTGCAGTTCCTTGCGCGGCTCGAAGAACTCTTTCCACGAGTCGTCGAGCTTGCCGCCGGGCACCCGGGCGCTGTCATAGGAGAACCCGGTGGTGCCCCACAGGTACGGCGCCGAGAACTTGCGACCGGGGTCGAAGCTCGGGTCGCGGAACGCCGGTTTGACGTACTGGAAGTTGGGCAGGGCCGAGGCGTCGATTTCCAGCAGCAGGTCTTGATTGATCAGGGTGCGCATGATCGATTGCGATGGCACGATCACGTCGTACGCCGCACCACCGGCCTGTAACTTGGCCAGCAGGGTTTCGTTGCTGTCGTAGCCGTCCATGGTGACCTTGATCCCGGTCTCCTTTTCGAACTTGGCCAGCAGGTCGACCGGGTAGTAGTCGGTCCAGTTGTAGAAGAACAGTTCCTTGGGCTCGGCGGCCTGGGCGGTGAAAACGGTGAAGCAACTGAGGGCCAGACCGGCGACGCTGTAACGCATGCTTTTCAGGATCATTGTTAACGCTCCAGGCTCATTGTTGTTTGCCGCGCTGTCCCAGCCAGAAGGCCAGCACCACCAGCACGATGGAAATCACCAGCATCAGGGTCGAGATCGCGTTGATCTCCGGCGTCACGCCGGCCTTGATGGCCGAGAAGATGTACACCGGCAAGGTGGTCGAACCAGGACCTGCGACGAAGAAGGTCATGATGAAATCGTCGAGACTGACCACGAACGCCAACACCGAACCGGACAGCACCGCCGGCCACAGCAGCGGCAGGGTCACCCGGCGAAACACCTGCCAGGGGTTGGCATACAGGTCGTTCGCCGCTTCCAGCAGGCTCTTGTCCAGGTCGTTGAGCCGCGCACGGATTGGCAGGTAAGCGAAGGGAATGCAGAAGCCGATGTGGGCGACGATGACCGTCAGCAAACCGAGCTTGATCCCCAGCGCCATGAACAGCAGCAGGGTGGCGACGGCGGTGACGATCTCCGGCAGGATCAGCGGCAGGTTGATTCCGCCCTCGACCATTTTCTGCCCGTAGAACGGCCGATAAGTCGCCAATGCCGCGAGCAATGCAATGGCTGTGGCACAGACCGTGGCGATGCTGGCGACGATGATCGAGTTCAGCGCCGCGGTCTGGATCGATGGGTTGGCCAGGATGCGTCCGTACCAGGCGAACGAGAACTCGGTCCACACCGTCGCCGAGCGGTTGGCGTTGAAGCTGTAGGCGATCAGCACGAAAATCGGCAGGTACAGATAGGCCAGCATCAGCAGGCTGACTTCACGGGTCAGGGGCAGTTTCTTCAGGTGCAGGGCGATCATGCTTGGGCTCCTGGGCGTTGGGTCTTGGCGGCATTGCGGCTATAGAGGGCGTAGAGCACCAGGGACAGCAACATGATCCCCAGCAACAGGAACGACAGCGAACTGCCCAGCGGCCAGTTGCGCGCGGTGCCGAATTGCTGCTGGATCAGGTTGCCGATCATCAGCGTCTTGCCGCCGCCGAGGATCGCCGGGGTAATGAAGGCACCCAGGCTCGGTACGAACACCAGCAAGGCACCTGCGATCACGCCCGGCATCGACAGCGGCAGGATGATCCGGCGCAACGCGTGCCAGCGGTTGGCACCCAGGTCGTAGGCGGCTTCTACCAGGCGCCAGTCGAGTTTTTCCAGGGTCGAGTAGATCGGCAGGATCATGAACGGCAGGAAGCTGTAGACCAGGCCGACGCTGACCGCGAAGTCGTTGTAGAGCAGGGTGATGCCCCCGGCTTGCGGCAACAGCGCGTTGAGGCTCTGGGCAATCCAGCCGTGTTCGCGCAGGATGATCAGCCACGCATAGTTGCGGATCAGCAGGTTGGTCCAGAACGGGATGGTGATCAGCAACACCATCAGGTTGCGTCGGCGGGGCGTCAGGCTCGACATCCACAGCGCCACCGGGAAGCCGAACAGGAAACACAGGACCGTGGTGCCACCGGCCTGGAACACCGAGCGGATCAGTGCCTGGGCGTAGACCCAGTTCAGTTCCAGTTCACCGTCGAAACCTTCCTGGAAAAACAGCTGAACGTAACTTTGCAATTGCCAGTTGGCCTGCCAGTCGACGCCACCATAGACGTTGCGTGGCAACAGGCTGATGTAGCCCATGATGCCCAGCGGAATGGCGATCAGGGCCAGCAGGGTCAGGAGCACCGGGCTGAGCAGCAGCGCACGGTTGAGGGCTGGAGAAGTGCTGCTGACGCTCATCTCAGGCCTCCATCAACAGGCAGGCGTGTGGCGGCAGGTTGACCGCGACGCGATCACCCACCACCCGGCCGTGGTTCAGGCCTTCGTTGTTCTCGCGCAGCATGACCTTGATGTCGTTGTTCAGGCGGCATTGGTAGAGCGTGGCCGTGCCGACATACAGCACGGCTTCGATCACGCCGCGCAGGTGATGGGGCTGCGTCGGCTCGACCAGTTGCGAACGCTCGGGGCGGAACGCCAGTTGCACCTTGCTGCCGTCAAAGCCCTGGGCCAGGCAGGGGATTTCCACGGGCATGCCGTTGGGCACGAAGAGCTTTTCGTTCTGCTGGCCGCGCTTGATGTGGCCGGGGAGGAAGTTGATGTCGCCGATGAATTGCGCGACGAACTGGTGTTGCGGCCGTTCGTAGATCTCGTTGGGCGTGCCGATTTGCAGGATCTTGCCGGCGGACATCACGGCAATGCGATCGGACAGGGTCAGCGCCTCTTCCTGATCGTGGGTGACGAAAATGAAGGTGATCCCGGCTTCTTTCTGCACACGCTTGAGTTCGACCTGCATTTCCTTGCGCAGCTTGAGGTCCAGGGCCGACAGCGGTTCATCCAGCAACAGCACTTTGGGTTTCGGTGCCAGGGCCCGGGCCAGAGCCACCCGTTGCTGTTGCCCGCCGGACAGTTCGGCCGGTTTGCGCCTGGCCAGGTGCTGCATTTGCACCAGCGCGAGCATTTCCTCGACACGCTGCGCAATCAGCTTGCGATCAAGGCCCTGCATCTCGAGGCCGAAGGCGATATTCTGCGCAACACTCATGTGCGGAAACAGCGCGTAACTCTGGAACACCGTGTTGACCCGACGCTTGAACGGCGGCAAATCGTTGACCGGCTCGCCCGCGAGGCGAATCACACCGTCGCTGACGTGCTCGAAGCCGGCAATGGTGCGCAGCAAGGTGGTTTTGCCGCAGCCGGAGGGGCCGAGCAGGGTGAAGAATTCGTTGTCGGCAATGTCGACCGAGACGTTATCGAGGGCGGGTGCCAGCCCCGGATCGTCGGAATATCGCTTTGAGACGTTTCGCACTTCGATTGCTGTTGGATGACCCATTATGGTGCATTCCTCTAATTATTGTATGCAAAATCTGGATGCAATTTAGAAATACCCGGATTAATCTGCCCGTGCAAGCCCCTTTTTCAAAGGCTGTTCACTCGCCAGGGTTGGTTGCACAGGGCGCGAGGAGTTGATGAATGACGGAAAAGAAACTGGAAACCACGGTCGACCGCGTCTACCAAGGGGTTTACGAGGCGATCAGCAAACGCTCGTTGCGTCCGGGCATGAAACTCGGCGAAGCCTCACTGGCCGAGCTTTTCAATGTCAGCCGCACGTCCGTTCGGGCCGCGCTCAAGCAATTGGAGGCCGATGGACTGGTCACCACCGAGCCCAATAAAGGTGCATCGGTGTCGTTGCCGAGTGACGAAGAGATCCGCTCGTTGTTCGAAACCCGGCGTTTGATCGAGATCGGTATCGTCAGCGAACTGTGCCGTCGGCGTGATACAGCGGTGACCCAGGACCTGCGCGATCATTTGCTGCTGGAAGATGAAGCGCATCAGAGCGGTGATCACGAACGGCTGATTCACCTGCTCGGCGAGTTCCACATCAAGCTGGCCCGCAGCCTGAACAACCCGGTGTTGCTCGACTGGTTCCAAAAGCTGATTTCCCGGGCGTCGCTGTATGCCGCCGCACTGGATGACGACAGTCACGAGGCCTGCCGCGACGACGAACACCTGCGGCTGATCGAGTACATCGAGGCGGGCAACCAGAGCGCGGCCATCGAGCTGACCTGCATGCACTTGAATGGCATCGAGAAGGCCATTCTGGATGTCGCGGCAACCCTGAAAAGCAGTTACAACCCGCTAAAGCATTTGATTGAGGTGTAGGAGCTGCCGAAGGCTGCGATCTTTTGATCTTGTTGTTAAAAGTCAAAGTCAAAAGATCGCAGCCTGCGGCAGCTCCTACAGGGGGCACCAATTTCATCGCATCAGCTATACCTCTATGAAACGAATAGCGTGCAGGATGCTCGAAACAAACGGGTGCAATTTACCGGGATTGAGCCAGCCGATGCAGTTTCTAGCGGATAGCCACGGGTGTGCCGGGTGGAACGGTGAAATGGCCGGGCGCATCCGTGCGTTCGACTGGAGCCGGACCGAACTTGGCCCACTCGACTCATGGTCGAAGAGCCTCAGCAGTGCGGTGCAGTTGATGCTTGCCTCGCCGTTGCCGATGGTGATGCTCTGGGGGCAGTCGGGGTACATGATCTACAACGACGCCTATTCGAAATTCGCCGGTGGGCGTCATCCCTATCTGCTGGGGTCCACGGTGGAGCTGGGTTGGCCAGAAGTCGCCGAATTCAATCGCCACGTAGTCGACACCTGCCTGGCGGGCGGCACCTTGTCCTATCGCAACAAAGAACTGGTGCTGCTGCGTGACGGGGTTCCGGAACATGTCTGGATGGACCTCTACTACAGCCCGGTGGCTGATGATGACGGACATCCGGCCGGGGTCATGTCCATGGTGGTGGAAACCACGGAGCGGGTGATATCCGAGCACCGGCGACAAGTGGCTGAAGACGCTTATCGTGCGGATAACGAGCGGGTGCGCCTGGCATTGAACGCCGGTGCCTTGCTCGGTTCCTTTGTCTGGGACATCAAGACCAACGTGTTGTCGGGTGATGAGCGATTCGCTCGCACGTTCTCTTATCCACCCGGGCAAGACTTGGGCAATCTGTCACAGGAGATCGTCGAAGGGCGGATCCATCCGGACGACCGCAGCTGGGTCCAGGAACGGGTCACACTGTCGGTCGAGACGGGCGAACCCTACAACGTCGAGTACCGGATCCGGCGTCCCGACGGCAGTTACTTCTGGGTGCTCGCCAGCGGTTGCTGTGAATTCGATGAGCAAGGCGAGGCATTTCGTTTCCCTGGTGTGCTGATCGATATTCACGAACGCAAGACCGCCGAAGAATCCCTGCTCAAGTTCACCCGCAACCTGGAGCAGCGGGTGGCCGATGAGGTCGAGGCGCGGCTGGCGGCGGAAGAACAACTGCGCCAGTCACAGAAACTCGAAGCCATCGGTGGCCTCACCGGCGGTGTGGCCCATGACTTCAACAACCTGTTGCAAGTGATCGCTGGCAACCTGCACCTGTTGGCACGCCATGAGCCGAATAACCCCAATGTGCAACGCCGGGTCTCGGCGTCGATTGCCGCGGTCGAGCGCGGTGCCAAGCTGTCCTCGCAATTGCTTGCATTCGCCCGTCGCCAACCGTTGTCGCCTGCGGTCTTCACGTTGCGGCAGATTTTCGATGGCCTGGCGGAGCTGTTGCAACGTGCCTTGGGTGAAACCCTTCAGGTGCACATGGCAGCGCCTGAGGATTCCTGGAATGTGTTTGTCGATCGCAATCAACTGGAAAACGCCATTCTCAACCTGGCGATCAATGCCCGGGACGCCATGCAGGGTGAGGGGACCATTGATCTTTGCGCGGACAACATCGTCCTGGGTCGCCAATTTTGCGCCGGCAAGGGCATTGCTGCCGGGGACTATGTACGGGTGTCCGTGGCGGACACCGGCGTCGGCATGCCGCCGCAGGTGCTGGCCCAGGCGTTCGAGCCATTCTTCACCACCAAGGCCGACGGTCAGGGCACCGGATTGGGCTTGAGTATGGTGTTTGGTTTCGTCAAACAGAGTGGCGGTCATATCGAAATTGCCAGCGACGTGGGGCAGGGGACTCGGGTCCAGTTGTACTTCCCGCGCACCTTGCGCGCGCCACCCAGTGAAACGCCGGGCCCTGATGTGCCGCAACGGGGCGGGTACGAACGCATCCTGGTGGTCGAAGACAATGAGGCCGTGCGGGTGTCGGTGGTGGAATTGTTGCGTGAAGAGGGCTATCAGATCCTCACGGCCACTAACGGTGACGTAGCCATGCAAATGTTGCTGGAAGGGCTGGCGGTGGACCTGATATTCACCGACGTGGTCATGCCCGGCCTGATCAAGAGTTCGGACCTGGCGGCCTGGGCGAAAGTGCAGGAACCACCGGTGGCCGTGCTGTTCACCTCGGGGCATACCCGCGACATCATCTCGCGCAATCACCAGCTCAGCCCCGACACCCACCTGCTGAGCAAACCCTACAATCCCGAAGCACTCAGGCAAATGGTACGCACGGTGCTTAACGGCTGAAACCAGTGGAGGCGCGGGTGCAGGCAAAGGTTTTATCGCCTGTGCGACAGGACGACGAACGGACGCCGCTGGTCTGACAGGTGGTCGACAGAACGGGCTAACCGAGGCCATTCTGATAGTTGGTGAACGCAATTGATCGCGTTTCGCTGCCGATCAACAAACGGAGGTGTTCCATGCCGGTGCCCCATGACCTTTATCAGGATCTGAAACGCTCAAAGGAAGAAGTCCAGCAGAAACGCACCAAGGATCCGTTACTGGATTCACTGCTTAACAAGTATTCCCAGGCGGATGCCGAAGTGGTGAAAGCAGAGGAGGCCAAGTCCAACGATGACACGGTAAGGAAACTCAAGGAGGCTCGCCTGCTGGTCAAGGACAAGATCGTCAAGCAACTGGGCTCGACATCCTGACCCAGCGTGCTGCCACCGACGAGCGGTGGCCGGAAAGTTGGAACGGCAACCAGAACCGGCACCTCGAATGCTCAGAGACCAATGTTACGGCTCTCAACGAGGTGCCTCATGACCCAGCCCGAATATCCCAGTGAACAACAGGGTGCCTACGACCCTATACCCACTCATCCCGAACCGCTGAGCCCCGAACACACCACGGTCAATCCCGAGGAAGAGCCGGGCATTGATGAATGTCCGGAAGATGAAGGTGTTGACTCGGACACCGAGTGAACGCTGTCCCTGTGGGAGCGAGCCTGCTTGCGAAGACATCAGCACAGTCAACACCACTGGTGACTGCCCGTCCGCGATCGCGAGCAGGCTCGCTCCCACAGGGGGGCTTCGGTGAATTCAGGAAGGGGGACTGCTCATTGCAATGCCTTGCTCAACGGCAAACGCACCATGTTCTGCGCTTTCAGCGAACCGAAATACAACCAATCCCCATACTCGCGCACTGTGGTGATCGGTGAGTAGTTGTCGCTGCTGCCGTCCTGCAGGTTGGCAATCACTTTGCCCTCAAGGTCCAGACCCAGGGCAAACCCGCGATTTTCCACGGGTTTGGGCAAGACAGTCATGGCCCGCACGATCATCTTGCGCACGAACGGATGTGCAGCCGTGCCATCGAGCAAGGCGTTTCGGGGGGCATACAGTGCCACCCAGAACCGGTCGTGACCATTGAACGACAGATTGTCCGGCAGCCCCGGCAGGTTGTCGATGAACAGGTCATGGGTGCCGGCCTTCGGACCGCTGAGCCAATAACGGCTGATGCGGTAGGCCCCGGTTTCATTGACCAGTACATAGGCATCGTCCGGCCCCAGGGTCACACCGTTGGCAAACTCCAGCTTATCCAGCACAACCGACGTTTTGCCGGTCTGGAAGTCGTAACGCAGCAGTCGACCGTCGCCGCCGTGTTCGAGCACGGCCTCACCGTCGTGGCCATAACCAAAGCGGCTCGAAGCATCGCTGAAATAAGCGTAGTGACCGGGTTTATCGATGGCCACATCGTCGGTAAAACCGAAGGGAACGCCGCCGGCCTCTGTGGTCAAGGCCACCAGACGCCCCTGGGCGTCGAGGGACAACAAACCTTTGACCGCATCGGCGATCACCAGCAGACCATTGGGATGCCGGGCCAGGCCCAGTGGCCGGCCACCGGTATCGGTCAGGACTTTGGTGGTCTTGCCATCCAGGCTCGTGCGGATCAGGCGACCGTCGTGCAGGCCGGTGATGAGCGTGTCGTTTTCCAGCAACAAGGCTTCCGGCCCGTCGATGTCGGCGGCACCGACGCGTTCCACCCCCTTGAGCCGCTGATTGTCGGCGTAGATTCCGCTGGTGAGGGACGGCGCAGGTTGTGGCGTCCAGGCCACCGGTCGCACTTTGGTCGGCATCAGCAGCAGGAAGGCGCCGATGACGACGATGGCCAGCAACAGACATTTGAAGGTTCTGCTCACGCGCCGACCCCCGTCGCCGCCAGATACTTCTGCGCCATGTCGCGCAACGCCAGCATCGACGCCGCCGATTCCCGATCGATGCGCCGCTTGAGCAACAACCGGTTGGCAATCCGCATCGCCAGACCGCTGAATTGATACTCCAGGGTCCGGACGAAACGCGTGTCGTTGCCCTCGGCATCGCATTCATAGGTCACCACCAGCGACAGGCCATGATCACCCTGGGCCCGGGCGCTCCAGCGCCGTCCGGGCAAGTACTCCGCTACCTCCCAGCGCAAGTGCCCGTCGCGGCCACCAGCGCGGATGTCCTCTTCGAAACGTGCGCCAGCATGCAACGGGCCTTTCGGCCCATCGATATGCAGCGACGACGGATGCCATTGCGGCCAAAGGGTCACGGTGCTGGCGTAGGCCAGTACATCGATCGGGTTTCCGGCAATGACAACCTGATGCTGCATGCGGGTCATGGGCGTTCTCGTAGGGTTGAGCTGCTCGGGTTCCGGTTCCCAGTAGAAGGTGCCGAACAGGTAGTCCATCAGCGGGAAAACGATGTTGAAATTACGCTCCTGCATCAGTTCGCGGCGGTGATGCAGTTCGTGCAACCGGCGCATCTGGCGGATCCACGGCAATCGTGTGACCCGGTTGTGCGACGGCAGATGCTCGCAGGCATGAAACACTTCGTAAGTCAGGTAACCGAGGACAAGAAGGCCGCCGACCAATCCGGCGACGTTGGTATTGATGTGCTTGAGCAGCCACCAGAGTGGCAGGGCGACGGCGAGGGTGTGCAGCACGATCAGCCATGCCGGAAACAGTATCACCCGCCAGTCGCGGGCGCTGTCGTAGGTCATGTGGCCGGGGGTGAAAAAGCTGTGGTGGTCGCCGGCGTGGCGGGCATAAAACAGCCGGGCGAAGCCCTTTCTATGATGACCCAGGTGGCGATGCACCCTGTACACGCCGAGGTTGAACAGCAGCAGCGTGACGGGCACCGCCAGCCATTCTGTTGGCCGCACCTGATGTACGGTGCTCCAGAAAGCGCTGATCGCCAGCGCCCCGAACAACAGGACAAAAGCGCCGTGCAGCCAAGGGTTGTAGAGCGGATGAATGTCGGCGCGGTAACGGCTGCGGAATCCTTCGGTGGTCTGCCTCACTGCAATCACCTGTCGTTTTTGTTATCTCTTTCAGATTAGCCGATCCCGGTGAATTGACGGGCCGAACCTTGAGGCCACAACGGCCATGATCCGGTGCAAACCGGTCTCAAGTCAGCGGGTCCCAGCGTTGCGACCAGTCTTCGTCGGAATCGATAACCTCGCGCAGCAGGTCGAAGGCCCGTTGCAGTGTCGGCGAGTCACGATCGCGCGAATAGACCAGATAGGTCGGGTAGTTGAATTCCGGCGCCTTGGGCACCCGTTCCAGGGCGCCGCTATCCAGATAACTTTGCACGACGCGGGTGCGAAAGTAGCCGCTGCCGCCGTTTTCGAGAAGGTACTGCAGGCCCAGCGGGCCAAGATTGAAGCTCAGCGCCGCCTTGGCTTTTTCCGGCAGGGCGGCGTCGTGCTGGCGTCGGAAGTCAGCGCCCCAATCGATGTACACGTAAGGATCTGGCTTGCCGGCCAGGCGCACGAGAATCAGTTTTTCTTCGAGAATCTGCTCAACCTGCAAACGCGGCCAATACTCGGGCTGATACACCAGCGCGGCATCCAGAACGCCCAACTCCAGTTGACGCAGCAGGTTTTCACCGTCACGGATTTCCATGCGCAAGGCGTGGCTGGGGATGTTTTTACGGATTTCGCCGGCCCAACCGAGCATCAGCGGGTTGCACAGGCTCACTTCGCCACCGATGTGCAGCACATCGCGATAGCCCTCGGGCAATGGCAAATCACGCCGCGCGGCTTCCCAGGTTTGCACCAGTTGATTGGCGTACACCACGAACGCTTCGCCATTGGGTGTCAGGCGGGCTCCGGCGCGGTTGCGCACGAACAGGGTACTGCCCAGTTGGCTTTCGAGTTTCTGCACCCGCGCGGTGATCGCGGTCTGGGTGACATGGAGCTTCTCGGCAGCCGCGGCCAGGCTGCCGTGGCGAACGATTTCGAGGAAGGTGCGGGCGAGGTCGATGTCCATGGGGTGGCCGGTGTTGTAAGTACTCGCATTGTAAGAGCGGATACCTTACTGGTACCACTCATACCCTGTGACAAGCCCCCTCACCACAGGTCGGGATTCAAAACGACGAATCCCGCCACTAAGGGCGGGATTCGTTTGCGGCCTTGCACGCTCCCGAAGCTCGGGAGCCAGGTGCTTACGACGGGAACAGTTCAGACAGTTTCATCGCCAGCATCATGTCGCCTTCAGCGCGCAGTTTGCCGCCCATGAACGCTTGCATGCCGTCAGTCGAACCGTCGACGATGCCTTCCAGGGTTTCGCCGTCCATCACCAGGGTCACCTGGGCGTCCGGGTTCTCGCCTTCCTGCAGTTCGCAGGTCTGGTCCTTGACGATCAGCGAGAAGTTCTTGGAGTCGTCGATGCGGAAACCGAAGACCAGGTCCAGACCGGCAGCAGCGGCTGGGTTGAACTTGGCTTTCATTGCTTGTACGGCGTCGGCTACGGAGGTCATGGTTCGATCCTTTCTTGGGTAATAAGAGCTGGGTGATTACAGCCAGGGTCACAATAGTCCGGACTCAGCGAAACGTGATGAGTTCCGGGGCCTTCAACAGTTGCAGGTGCGCATGAGTGTTGAAGGAAGCCAGGGCCACCTCGCGACCACGAAACTTAAGCTGGTTAAGCGAGGTGTTGACGATTTGCCAGTTCAATTCAAAGGCCTGTCGGGCAGGCATTTGCGTAATCAGGTGGAGCAGGGCAGTAATGGTGCCGCCGGACGTGAACACGGCGATTTTCTGGGTGTTGTCGGCCTGGTCGAGGATGCGGTGCAAGCCGGCCTGGACCCGCTCGACAAAGCCCAGCCAGCTTTCCAGGCCCGGGGTGTCAAAGGTGCCGGCGAGCCAGCGTTCGATGATCAGGGCGAAGATACGCTGGAACTCACCACGGTTTTGCGCGGCATTGCGCAGGATGTTCAGGGCTTCGGGTTCGTCTGGCAGCATGGCCGGCAACAGCGCGCGGATCACCGCATCGGCGTCGAACTCGTTGAAGGCGCAGTCGGTTTCCAGGAGCGGCACCGGCAGGCCCACCGCGGCGAATTGTTCCAGCGCGCTGTTGGCCGTGTGTTGCTGGCGGCGCAGGTCGCCCGCCAGGCAGCGGTCGAAGCTGATGCCGAGTTCGGCCAGGTGCCGGCCAAGGATTTCAGCCTGTCGAATGCCGGTCGGCGACAGGACGTCGTAGTCGTCCGCACCAAAAGAGGCCTGGCCATGTCGAATCAAATAGATGCTGCCCACGTCCGCGTCATCCCGGTGCGTTGAAGGTTTGGCGAGGTTATGAGGATGGCGGTGTACTGTCAATTAAAAAACATACGCTTGTTTGAAATGCCCGTTGCAGGCCTGCTGCCAGAGGTTTCACGGCTGGTCGCAAGGTCGGCGCATGGGTATGCTGGAGGTATCCCGCGCGCGTTCGAGCCGCGCATCGTTTGAGGAGTCCCCGTGGAGTTTTTTTCCGAGTACGCCATTTTTCTGGCCAAGACCGTGACCCTGGTGATCGCCATTCTGGTGGTCCTGGCCAGTTTTGCTGCCTTGCGCAGCAAGGGACGGCGCAAGTCGTCCGGCCAGTTGCAGGTCAGCAAGCTCAATGATTTCTACAAAGGGCTGCGCGAGCGCCTGGAGCAAACCTTGCTCGACAAGGACCAGCTCAAGGCCCTGCGCAAGACGCAGGCTAAAACCGACAAGAAACAGAAGAAAAAAACCGAGGCCAAACCCCGGGTGTTCGTGCTGGATTTCAACGGCGATATCAAGGCTTCGGCCACCGAAAGCCTGCGCCACGAAATCACGGCCTTGCTGACCCTCGCCACACCGAAGGACGAAGTGGTGCTGCGCCTGGAAAGCGGCGGCGGCATGGTTCACAGCTACGGGCTGGCTTCTTCGCAACTGGCGCGCATCCGCGAAGCCGGCGTGCCCTTGACCGTGTGCATCGACAAGGTCGCGGCCAGTGGCGGCTACATGATGGCGTGCATCGGCCAGAAGATCATCAGCGCACCCTTCGCGATCCTCGGCTCGATTGGCGTGGTGGCGCAGTTGCCCAACGTCAATCGCCTGCTGAAAAAGCACGACATCGATTTCGAGGTGCTGACCGCCGGTGAATACAAGCGCACCCTGACCGTGTTTGGCGAAAACACCGAGAAGGGGCGGGAGAAGTTCCAGCAGGATCTGGACATTACCCATCAACTGTTCAAGAACTTCGTGTCGCGCTATCGCCCGCAGCTGGCGATCGATGAAGTGGCCACCGGCGAAATCTGGCTCGGCGTCGCGGCGCTGGACAAGCACTTGGTCGACGAACTCAAGACCAGCGATGAATACCTCGCCGAGCGCGCCAGCAAGTCCGAGCTCTATCACTTGCATTACACCGAACGCAAAAGCCTGCCAGAGCGCATTGGCATGGCCGCCAGCGGCTCGGTCGATCGCGTGCTGCTGAGCTGGTGGAGCCGTTTGACCCAGCAACGCTTCTGGTAAGCCTTTAGCGGGCGTCTGCAACAAGATCAAACCGCGGATTTTTCGCGGTTTTTTTCGCCCGGAATTTCAGGTTTGTCATTTTCCTGTGGCCGCCGCGAAACGTCCTAACTGATCAGCCGAGCATTCCGACTTACGCTTGAGTCGCCGCTGGTTATTCTGGTGATTCCCAATAGTTTGCAATGGAATGCACATGAATAATCACGCCCATGGCGGTGCCCCAACACCCAATGTCCTGATGCACAACGAACTGAAGGCCGCGGTGGAGACCGCACTACCGCAAACTCCCGCTCAGTTTGGCGAGCGCTTGATCAAGGAAAAGTGGGGAGCCGACATTGATCCGCAGGCAGCCCTGCTGGTAACACTCGACTATAACTACCATGGGCATCCTCCAGAGAACGGTATCCATCAGGGGCAGGTGGGGAGTTCCCGCACCCTGATCCAGGCCCTGCTTGGCAATTATCAGACCGTGGGCGACGGGCGCTTCGGCGAAACGGTGTTTGGTCTGTACACACCGCCCGACATCGGGCCGTCGGTGCGCATTGTCGAGAAAGTCGATGAGTTTGCTTATGTGGGCAGCGGTAACCACGACACCTATGAAGGCATTTACCGCGCCACGGTTCCGCAATCCTATGGCCCGCACACGCAAATCAATCTGCGGCCTGCCGATTTCAAACAGTGGGTCTGGGGGTTGTTTCTTTCTGATCGATACCAGGCTTATCTCGATCAGGCCTGGCCGTCGGACGCGGTCATCACTGCTCCCGGTCCTTATGCCCTGAGGACATCGGTCAAGGTCGCTTTCGTCATGGCGGCCCGGCTGCAATATCAAGAACGGTGCCTGTCCCGAAAGGGGCTGGAACTTGCCATGCAAGCCGCCGGGTTGCCCGCCACGCAGACCTGGGAAGCGCTGACGATCGAGCAATTGCAAGCGCCGACAAAAATGCCTCCGGGTGTCGAGGCGAGTCGGTTGAAACTGTACCGTTATACAGCGACGGATATCTGGTGCTTTCAAGAGCGATCAGGTTCCAGGGTGTTGCTGTACATCCCCGGCAATTCTTCGCCATTGCACGAATTCACCGACAGTCGACAGTTGCGCCAATGGATCGTGGCTCAGGGCAGGGGCGCCGATACGAAACATGCATTGGCGGCTCACTTCACCGAAGAGGATCGAGAGGACGGCACCTTTCATGCGGGTGTACTGACCGCGCTGGAGGGCATGGCGATTTATCCCAAAATGCACAGGCTGACGAAGAATGCCGGGTTCTTCAACGATGATGGCCATTGGGATCCGGGCGACTACATCGAGTTTGATCGCTCACCCAGCGCAACCGACCCTTTTGCGCAGTTGGTGAAATCCATGAAGCAAGTCGCCCAGGATAGCGTCAAGACCATCCGCGACGATGCTCAGGTCAACCGTGACAATCTGAGTGCTTTCGTCGAGCCGATTGTGCAATGGATCAACCGGTTCGGGCCACTGGCGTTGTTTGTGCCTGGAGGTGAGGGATTGTTGGTGCTGGCCGGGCTTATTGATGCCGGTTACGGTCTGGATGAGGCAGTCGAGGGGCAAACAGCCAGTGAGCGCTCCGAAGGCGTGACGCGAACTGTGTTCGGCTTGCTCAATGCATTGCCGCTGGTCGGGGCTGTCGCCTCGTTAGAACGCGACGGCGCCGAGGTCGCCGCGCTGACCAGGACCGAGCACGAGACTGGCGAGCCCGATGTGCAACCCGGCGGCAGACCGGCTGGTGATCCGTCCGCTCCTATCGCTGCCTCGGAACCGATCACGCGGATACCGAGTCGTCTGAGCCTGCTGCGAGGGATAGGCGCCCCGGTGGACGCTTTCAGCGATGAGGTCCTGATGCAGATCGGCAAGGTCAGCGATGTCGATGACGACATGCTGCGGATGATCCAGGCCGGTCGTCGACCTGCTCCCGTGTTGGCCGACACCATCAGCCGGTTCAGGATCGATCAGGACGTCGCGCAAGTCATCGATAAAACCCAGGCTGACGCGGCAACTGCGGTCGAAGGCAGTGATTTGCACGAGGCGTTGCAGGCCAGGCGAGTGGAGTTGTTCAACAGTCGTTATCAGGCACTTCAGAATTCGAAGCATGAATGGGTCCGATTGTTTCAACAGCAATATCCCGGGCTGCCGAAAAGTGCGGTGGAGCAGATGCTTGATCGCTATGGAGTAGAACTGACGGCGACGCCGGATGAGATCCAGGCCAGGGAACTATTCAGGCAATTGGATAGCAAAGCCCGCCAGTACCAGCGGCATGTGCGCCTCACTCGTGCTTACGAAGGCCTTTATCTGCGGTCGGTGGCCCATTCCGATTCGGACACGCTGGCTTTGCACTCACTGAGGAACCTGCCCGGATGGCCGAAAAACCTGCGAGTCGAGGTGCTCGATGGCTCGTCGCAAGGCCGGGTGCTGGATCGTTGCGGTTCCCTCGATGCCGCTTATTGTCGACGCTTGATCAAAGTCGGCAACCATTATCAATACTTCGACGTACCCACCCAAACCCTCTTGCAAACAGATTTTTACGGGGCTGTCATCGGTGCATTGTCCGAGGACGAGCGTGCGGCGCTGCAGTTGCAGTCGCTGAACCCGGCCAACGAGCTGAAGCTCAATCTCCGTGACCGTGCGCTATCACGCTCCGAGTTCGGCCTGGGTCTGGGCAGAATGGACGGGGGGCTACCCTTCGAAATGCAAGGCTTGAGGGGCGGCGGCTTCCCAACCACCCCGCAGGCCGCAGCGTTGACCCACGAAATGCTGAGGTTGCAAGTCAGGGACCTCTATCCCGACTTCGGCAACGCGCAGGCCGATGAATGGCTGCAACAGGCCGGAGAAAGCGTTCAGTCGCAGCTCGATGGATTGAAGCAACAATTTGAGCAATTGAGTACGGATTTGACGGGGTGGATCGACCAGGCCCTGCAGGATCTCGATGACATGGACATCGACTTTCTGGCCGCTGACGACGAGGACGCCGTGGGCATGACTCACGCGCAAATCGCGGAGCATAACGTCGCGTTGCTGCAGCACACGATAGAGTACGAGCGCGAGACCCGGATGGAACTGGCTGACGAGTTGATCGCTATCTGGCAAAAGTGTCCGCCACAGGCCAATCGTCTTTATTCCGGGGAGACGTTAACGGGATACAAACTGGATCTGGACTTCGAGGACTACCACCGCTTGCCGGTCATGAGCGTCAGGTTCAACGAGGTGATCGAATTGTCGATGCGCGGATTCCATCTGATTGAACTAGAGAGCTTGAACGGCTTCCTTGAGTCTTTCCCCAATCTGCGCGTCTTGAATCTGGAAAGAGTCGATCTGCGGCTGCCTGATGCAATAGGGGGGCTGGAGGGAGGTGTTCTGCCGCCGGCGATTGTGCGAATGCGCCATCTCACGACGCTGAATCTGAAAGCCACGTTTCTGCAATTCAGGGAGAACACGGCGTCGCAACTGTGTGACTTGATCAACTTGCAATCACTGGATTTAAGTGGAAACCCCTTGGGTGTTCCGCCGGTGTTGCTAGGGATGAACGAACTGCTGAGGAGTACAGGGATCAGTAGGTGCCCGATCGGAATTCAGGACGAGCCCTACCTGATGCTGCTGGACCTGAGCGATAACCGAATCACCCGGGTTCCGCCAACGGTGCTGAGCCAGGCCGTCGCCCGGGATCGGGTGAAACTCTGGGGCAACCCGTTGACGGACGAGGACACGTTGCGGCGCTTGGTCGATCATCGGCAACGCACCGGGATCAACCTGTGGTTGAGTACGCCAGGAGCCGCCTATGGCAATCCGGTTGCGTGGTTGCGGGAGGGTGACGAAGCACTGCGGCAAACCAGGCGAACGATATGGCAGCAATTGGCGGTCAAACCGTCAGGCGGTCATTTCCTGAGGGTCATCGACGGGCTCAGTCTGACGGCGGACTTTCAGGTCGACTATCTGGTATTGCAAGCGAGAGTCTGGCGACTGTTGAACGAGGCGCAGGCGTCGGACGAGTTGTGGGGCTGGCTGAACCGGTTTGTCGAAGGCGCAGCGATCGATGCTGAAAATCCGCTGGGAGTTTTCACCTCGCTGGAAGATCGGGCCAGGCTTTACCGCGATTGGGTAACGATGGGGCGGCCGTTTCCGTTGATTACCGAACAGGCCTAGAGGATGGCCTTGAACCCCGTAAAGGGTTCAAGGCCTGGACATCAACGACGACGGAACAGCGGCAGCGGTTCGTCGGCAGCGGCCTGATAGGTCACCGAGAAGTCCTTGAGACCTTCCAGGGCTTCGTGCGGATCTTTGTCGGGGCGAATGGCGAACGCGTCGAAACCACAGCGGTGCATGTAGAACAACTGATCGCGCAGCACATCACCAATTGCCCGCAGTTCACCTTTGAAACCATAACGGTCACGCAGCAGGCGGGCGTTGGAGTAGTTGCGGCCATCGGTGAACGCCGGGAAGTTCAAGGCGATGACCTGAAAACTGGCCACGTCTTCACCGATTTCCTCGGCCTCTTCATCGGCGTCCAGCCAGATGCCCAGGCCGCCGTCGCGGGCCAGGAGCATACGGCTGTGTTCGCGCCACAGCTGCAACGGCACGATGAGGTCGTCACAGTTGCTGATCTCGTCGATGTTGAAATCCTTGGGCAGCAGGTGCCAGGTCTCGTCGACGACCTCGTTGTTCTTAATTATTCGCTGCATAGACACGCTCCTTGAAGAGGTCGATGCCAATACGCTGATAGGTGTCGATGAAGCGTTCGTCTTCGGTACGTTGTTCGATGTACACGTCGATCAGCTTTTCGATCACGTCAGGCATGGCTTCCTGGGCAAAGGACGGGCCGAGGATCTTGCCCAGGCTGGCGTCACGGCTGGCGCTGCCGCCGAGGGAAACCTGGTAGAACTCCTCGCCTTTCTTGTCCACCCCGAGAATCCCGATGTGGCCGACGTGGTGGTGACCACAGGCGTTCATGCAACCGGAGATGTTCAGGTCCAGCTCGCCGATGTCGAACAGGTAATCCAGGTCGTCGAAGCGGCGCTGGATCGACTCGGCGATCGGGATTGACTTGGCGTTGGCCAGGGAGCAGAAGTCGCCGCCCGGACAGCAGATGATGTCGGTCAGCAAACCGATGTTCGGCGTGGCGAAACCTTGCTCGCGCAATTCGCCCCACAGGGTGAACAGCTTGTCCTGCTCGACGTCGGCCAGGATGATGTTCTGCTCGTGAGAGGTGCGCAGTTGACCGAAGCTGTAACGGTCGGCCAGGTCGGCCACGGCGTCGAGCTGTTTGTCGGTGATGTCGCCCGGTGCAACGCCGGTAGGCTTGAGGGACAAGGTCACGGCCACGTAGCCCGGCTTCTTGTGGGCCAGGGTATTGCGCACGCGCCAGCGGGCAAAGCCCGGATGCTGCTGGTCGAGCTCGGCCAGTACGGCTGCCTGGTTTTCCAGGGCCTTGTAGTCCGGGTCGACGAAATGTTTGGCGACGCGCTGCACTTCGGCTTCGGTCAATGTGGTCTGTCCACCGCGCAGGTGTTCCATTTCCGCATCGACTTTTTGCGCGAAGACTTCAGGCGTCAGCGCTTTCACCAGAATCTTGATCCGCGCCTTGTACTTGTTGTCGCGACGGCCATAGCGGTTGTAGACCCGCAGGATGGCGTCGAGGTAGCTCAACAGGTCTTGCCACGGCAGGAATTCATTGATGAACGCGCCCACGACCGGCGTACGGCCCAGGCCACCACCGACCAGCACGCGGAAACCCAGTTCGCCGGCGGCGTTGTGCACCGGCTCAAGGCCAATGTCGTGGACTTCGATGGCGGCGCGGTCGGAGGTAGAACCGTTGACGGCGATCTTGAACTTGCGCGGTAGATAAGCGAATTCCGGGTGGAACGTGGTCCACTGGCGGACGATCTCGCACCATGGGCGCGGGTCGATCAGCTCATCGAAGGCCACACCGGCGAACTGGTCGGTGGTGACGTTGCGCAGGCAATTGCCACTGGTCTGGATCGCATGCATCTGCACGGTCGCGAGTTCAGCCAGGATGTCCGGGATGTCTTCCACGGCCGGCCAGTTGAACTGCACGTTCTGCCGGGTACTGATGTGGGCGTAGCCCTTGTCGTAGTCGCGGGCAATTTTGGCCATCATTCGCATCTGGCGCGAAGTCAGTTGGCCGTAAGGCACGGCGACTCGCAACATCGGCGCGAAACGCTGGATATAAAGGCCATTTTGCAGGCGCAGGGGGCGGAATTCTTCTTCGCTCAGCTCGCCTGCCAGATAGCGTCGGGTCTGATCACGGAACTGCTTGACGCGGTCCTCGATGATCCGCTGATCGTATTCGTCGTATACGTACATATAAGTCCTGTTCTCAGGCTTGGGCCGGTCGGAAACAGCGGCGTTTTTTGGCTTGCTGGCGTCCGATAAAACCTCGGCAATTCTGCGCGCACGGCCGCGCACTCCCAACGGAGCCGGGGCAAGATACCAGTTTGCAGTTATGCGTAAAAGTGATGTTTGAGCATATGTAAAGAACCAAATCGCCTAATGAGAATCTTTGTTGCAAAGCCCCTGTTTGTGGTGCGGGCAATCGTCGTCTTTACTCTGCTCGAGTCTTTATGCAATCACCGATAAAACCGACAAGAGGCGATGCAATGAGCAACCCAACCAAAGCACGGAAAAGCGATAGCACCGTTGATGCCTGGGCAATTTTGTTCCTGATCATTCTGGTCGTGGGGACGGCGGTTTTCTGGGTCAGCCATCAGTAAACGACCCCGTCCGGGCCCGGTTCCGACGATTGTCTGACAAAAACCGGAAAAATCGCCGTTTTACGGAGGTTCGCTGGATATAATCCGCGGCGAATTTGCGGGGGCTCGGACGATCGATGTTAAAATTTTTCTGTGGTGCCGTGCTGGCGCTGGCTACGGTCTGGGCACCGTGTGTCCAGGCGGCGTCCGTATTGTTCCTCAATCCAGGGACCACCCAAGAGACGTTCTGGGTCAGTTACTCGCAATTCATGCAGGCCGCGGCCAAGGACCTGGGCATGGATTTGCACATCCAGTATTCCGAGCGAAACGCTGAAACCACACTCAAACAGGCCCGCGAAGCCCTGCAAGGGCCGAATCGACCGGACTATCTGGTGTTCGTCAACGAACTGTACGTTGCGCCCGAAATCCTGCGTCTGGCTCAAGGCAGCGGTGTGAAGCTGTTTCTGGTCAACAACGGCCTGACCGCAGACCAGGTGCGCTTGCTCAGCGCTCAGCCGGACAAGTATTCCGACTGGTTGGGCAGCCTGGTGCCCAACAATGAGGAGGGCGGCTACTTGATGCTCAAGCAGCTGATTCGCCTGCATCGCCCGGTCGTGCCCGGTCAGGCCATTGATCTGGTGGCCTTTTCCGGCCTGAAGAACACGCCAGCCGCGCAACAGCGTGAGAAGGGCATGATGCGGGCATTGGCCGAACACCCTGAAGTGCGGTTGCGCCAGTTGGTCTATGGCAGCTGGACCCGCGAGCGCGCCTATGAACAGGCCAGGTTATTGTTCAAGCGTTATCCGCAAACGTCGCTGGTCTGGTCGGCCAACGATGAAATGGCCTTTGGCGCCATGCAGGCTTATGCCGAAACCGGAGGCCAGCCCGGCAAGGACGTGCTGTTCAGTGCCATCAACAATTCACCGGCCGCGTTACAGGCGCTGTTGGATGGGCGGTTGAGTGTGCTGTTGGGCGGCCACTTCACTCTGGGTGGTTGGGCGCTGGTGCAACTGCATGACTACGACCAGGGGGTGGATGTCAGCCAGTACGGTGGGCGCGACCGGCAGATTCCGTTGTTGCAGCTGATCGATCACGCACAAGCCAAGCGATTGCTGGCTTTGAGCTCAACTCAGGATTACGGTGTGGATTTCCAGAAACTCTCGGCCAAGGGGCGACCGACGTCCTGGCGCTACCCGTTCGGCCTGCAAGCCCTGATGCACTGAGTCGGTTCAGATACCCGCCAGGTGCAACACCAGTTTGACGATGCCAAACAGTGTCAACGCGAACACTGCCGTGAACAGAATGCCCAGAATCACGAAATGACTCGGCTTGCCGTGAGTGAAGTCGCGCGCCCGGTTCTTCCCGCTCTGTACTCCGAACGCCGCCGCCATGACGCTCTGCAGCATCTGCCAGAAAGTGGGCGGTTTGTTGTTGTCGGCTGGATCGTCCATAAATTCCTCGTCACCCTGTGTCAGAGGTAAGCATAGACAATACAAAAAAGATCGTCCGAACGCGGCCCGAGCCTTCGGCAGCTCCTACAGGGTTATGTGTACGCCTGTAGGAGCTGCCGAAGGCTCGGGCCGCGTTCGGACGATCTTTTGATTTTGCTTGATCTTAGTTGTCGTAACCCAGGTTCGGCGCCAGCCAACGCTCGGTTACGCTCAGCTCCTGACCTTTACGCGAGGTGTAGCTCTGCACCTGGTCCTTGTCGATCTTGCCCACGGCAAAGTATTGCGCCTGCGGGTGAGCGAAGTACCAACCGCTGACCGCCGCTGCCGGGAACATCGCATAGTGTTCGGTGAGGAACACGCCGCTGCGGCCTGCGCGCATTTCTTCGGCTTCTGGATCGAGCAGCTTGAACAGCTGGGCTTTCTCGGTGTGGTCCGGGCAGGCCGGGTAGCCCGGTGCCGGACGGATGCCGGTGTATTGCTCCTTGATCAGTGCCTCGTTATCCAGCGCCTCATCCTTGGCATAACCCCAGTAGTCTTTACGCACCTGCTGGTGCAGCCACTCGGCACACGCCTCGGCCAGGCGGTCGGCCAGGGCCTTGACCATGATCGAGTTGTAGTCGTCGCCCGCATCCTGATAGGCCTTGGCGACCTCTTCGGCACCGATCCCCGCGGTGGTGATGAAGCCACCCACGTAGTCGGTCACTTCACTGTCTTTGGGCGCCACGAAGTCGGCCAGGGAGAAGTTCGGCTTGCCGTCGGTCTTGATGATCTGTTGACGCAAGTGGTGCAGCTTGGCCATTGGCTTGCCGTCATCGCCATAGAGCTCGATGTCGTCGTCATGCACCTGGTTGGCCGGCCAGAAGCCAAACACCGCGCGGGCGCTGATCAGTTTCTCGTCGATCAGTTTGGTGAGCATTTCCCGGGCATCTTTGTACAGCGAGGTGGCAGCTTCACCGACCACTTCGTCCTGGAGGATGCGCGGGAACTTGCCGGCCAGGTCCCAGGATATGAAAAACGGCGTCCAGTCGATGTATTCGGCCAGAACGTTGAGGTCGATGTTGTCCAGCACCCGCGTACCGGTGAAAGTCGGTTTGACCGGCGTGTAGCTCGCCCAGTCGAATTGCGGCTTCTTGGCGACGGCCGCGCCGTAGCTCAGGCGTTCGGTGCGGGCGCTGCGGTTGGCAGTGCGCTCGCGAACCTCAATGTAGTCCAGGCGGGTTTTCTCGACGAAGCCGGCCTTGAGTTCCTTGGACAGCAACTGGGTCGCCACGCCCACGGCGCGGGAGGCGTCGGTGACGTAGATCACCGCGTCGTTGCTGTACTTCGGCTCGATCTTCACCGCCGTGTGCGCCTTGGAGGTGGTCGCGCCACCGATCATCAACGGCAGGTGGAAGTCCTGACGCTGCATTTCGCGGGCGACGTGGACCATTTCATCCAGCGACGGGGTGATCAGGCCGGACAGGCCGATGATGTCGCACTTCTGTTCCTTGGCCACTTGCAGGATTTTTTCCGCCGGGACCATCACGCCGAGGTCGACGATGTCATAGCCGTTGCAACCCAGCACTACGCCAACGATGTTCTTGCCGATGTCGTGCACGTCGCCTTTCACGGTCGCCATCAGGATCTTGCCCTTGGCCTGCGGCTTGTCGCCTTTTTCCAGTTCGATGAACGGGATCAGATGCGCCACGGCCTGCTTCATCACCCGAGCGGATTTCACCACCTGAGGCAGGAACATTTTACCGGCGCCGAACAGGTCGCCGACGATGTTCATGCCGGCCATCAACGGGCCTTCGATCACTTCGATCGGGCGGCTGAAGGACAGGCGTGATTCTTCGGTGTCTTCAACGATGTGGGTGGTGATGCCTTTGACCAGCGCATGCTCCAGACGCTTGTTGACGTCCCAGTTGCGCCACTCTTCGGTCTCGGCTTCCTTGACGCTGCCGTCGCCCTTGTACTTGTCGGCGATGGCGAGGAGGGCGTCGGTGCCTTCCGGGGTGCGGTTGAGGATCACGTCTTCCACGGCGTCGCGCAGCTCCACCGGGATCTGGTCGTAGATCTCCAGTTGGCCGGCGTTGACGATACCCATGGTCAGGCCGTTACGGATCGCATACAGCAGGAACACCGAGTGAATCGCCTCGCGCACCGGGTTGTTGCCACGGAACGAGAACGACACGTTGGACACGCCGCCGGAGGTCAGGGCGTACGGCAGTTCGTCACGGATGTAGGCACAGGCGTTGATGAAGTCCACAGCATAGTTGTTGTGTTCTTCGATGCCGGTGGCCACGGCGAAGATGTTCGGGTCGAAAATGATGTCTTCCGGCGGGAAGCCGACTTCGTTGACCAGAATGTCGTAGGAGCGTTTGCAGATTTCCTTCTTGCGCGCTTCGGTGTCGGCCTGGCCGGCTTCGTCGAAGGCCATCACCACCACGGCGGCGCCGTAGCGCTTGCACAGCTTGGCGTGATGGATGAACTGCTCGACGCCTTCTTTCATGCTGATCGAGTTGACGATGCCCTTGCCCTGGATGCACTTGAGGCCGGCTTCGATCACTTCCCACTTCGAGGAGTCGATCATGATCGGGACGCGGGAGATGTCCGGTTCGCCGGCGATCAGATTGAGGAAGGTCACCATGGCCTTCTTCGAATCGAGCATCCCTTCGTCCATGTTGATGTCGATCACCTGGGCGCCGGCTTCGACCTGCTGCAGGGCGACTTCCAGGGCTTCGGTGTAGTTGTCTTCGCGGATCAGGCGGGCGAACTTGGCGGAGCCGGTGATATTGGTGCGCTCGCCGACGTTGACGAACAGCGAGCTGCGATCGATGGTGAACGGCTCAAGGCCCGAGAGGCGGCACGCCTTGGGAATGTCCGGAATCTCGCGCGGCGCATAACCGGCCACAGCCTTGGCGATGGCTTCGATGTGGCCCGGCGTGGTGCCGCAGCAACCGCCGACGATGTTGAGGAAGCCGCTCTGGGCGAATTCTTCGATGACCTTGGCGGTTTCCGACGGCAATTCGTCGTACTCGCCGAATTCGTTCGGCAGGCCGGCGTTCGGGTGCGCGGAAACGTGGGTGTTGGCCTTGTTCGACAGCTCTTCGAGGTACGGGCGCAATTCGCGGGCGCCGAGGGCGCAGTTCAAACCGACGGAAATCGGCTTGGCGTGGGCCACGGAGTTCCAGAACGCTTCGGTGGTCTGGCCCGACAGGGTGCGGCCCGAGGCGTCGGTGATGGTGCCGGAAATCATGATCGGCAACTCAATGCCCAACTCCTCGAACACGCCCTGGACGGCGAAGATCGCCGCCTTGGCGTTCAGGGTGTCGAAAATGGTTTCGATCAGGATCAGGTCGGCGCCGCCTTCGATCAGGCCTTTGGTGGATTCGGTGTAGTTCTCCACCAGTTCATCGAAGGTCACGTTGCGGTAGCCGGGGTTGTTCACGTCCGGGGACAACGAGCAGGTGCGACTTGTAGGACCGAGCACGCCGGCAACGAAGCGCGGCTTGTCCGGGGTTTCCAGGGTCTTGGCGTCGGCGACCTTGCGCGCCAGGCGTGCGCCTTCTACGTTTAACTCATACGCCAGGCCTTGCATGCCATAGTCAGCCAGAGAGATCTGGGTGGCGTTGAAGGTGTTGGTTTCCAGAATGTCGGCGCCGGCGTCCAGGTAGGCTTTTTCAATGCCGCCAATCACATCCGGGCGAGTCAGTACCAACAGGTCGTTGTTGCCTTTGACATCGCTCGGCCAGTCAGCGAAGCGTTTGCCACGGTAATCCTGCTCTTCGAGCTTGTAGCTCTGGATCATCGTGCCCATACCGCCATCGAGAATCAGGATGCGCTCTTTGAGGGCGTGCTTGAGAGCTTGAAGGCGAACGCTGCGATCGGACATTTGGACTACTCGGTAAGACCATGACGAAGGGCCGGGATGATAGCAAACCTGTGCGCTTTTGGAGCAAGACTCGAATTTGCATGAATATCGTTCATGTTGGCAAGGATGACAGACCGGTAGAATCGCGGCGTTTTTCCAGGATTCAGGACCAGGGACATGTCGTATCGCTTCGTCATCAGCACATTGTTTTTGTTTTTAAGCTGGGGCGCTGTGGCGCAAAGTCCGGCGATTTCTTCTGTCATTTCATACAGCCGCGACATTCAACCGATCTTCACTGAAAAGTGCGTGGCCTGCCACGCCTGCAACGACGCCGCCTGTCAGCTCAACCTGGGCAGCGGCGAGGGCGCGGCACGGGGCGCGACGAAAATCCCGGTCTACGACGGTGACCGCCGCCAGGCCGTTGCGCCGACCCGACTGTTCTATGACGCCTCCGGCAAACAGGCCTGGCAGCAAAAGGGCTTCTATTCGGTGCTCGATGCCCGGGGCAGCCAGGCCGCACTGATGGCGCGGATGCTGGAACTTGGCCACAAAACCCCATTGCAGCCCAGCGCCAAGCTGCCGGAAGACATCGTCCTGGGCCTGAACCGGGAAAACATGTGTGCCATGCCCGCGGAGTTCGACGGCTACGCCGCTTCGCACCCGAAAGAAGGCATGCCACTGGCAGTGACCGGCCTGACTGACCAGCAGTACCAGGCGCTGCAACGCTGGCTGGCGGCAGGCGCGCCGATCGATCAGCAGGCGCTGGCGCCCAGCGCCAGGGAAGCCTTGGAGGTGGTGCAATGGGAAAACCTGCTCAATTCCCCGGGAGCCCGGGAAAGCCTGGTGGGGCGCTGGCTGTTCGAGCACTGGTTCCTCGCCCATCTCTACTTCAAGGATGGCGAGCCTGGACATTTCTTCCAGTGGGTGCGTTCGCGCACCCCGACCGGCCAGCCGATCGACCTGATCAACACCCGTCGCCCGAACGATGATCCGGGCACGCAGTTTTACTATCGCTTGTGGCCTGTGCAGGGCGTGATCGTGCACAAGACCCACATCACCTATGCGCTGAGTGCGGCGAAGCTGGCGCGGGTCAAGAGCCTGTTCTACAGCGGCAACTGGCAGGTCGACGCATTGCCGGGCTACGGGCCGCAGAGCCGGGCCAACCCGTTTGCCACCTTCGAAGCGATCCCGGCCCAGGCGCGCTATCAGTTCATGCTCGATAACGCCGAGTACTTTGTGCGCACGTTTATCCGCGGCCCGGTGTGTCGCGGGCAGATCGCCACGGACGTGATCCGCGATAATTTCTGGGCGCTGTTCCAGGCGCCCGAGCACGACCTGTATGTCACCGATCCGAACTATCGCGGGCAGGCCACGCCGTTGCTGGCGATGCCGGGGCAGAACGACGACGTCGGCAGTGTCCTCAGCCTGTGGCACGACTACCGCGACAAACGTAATGAATATGAAGCCTTGCGCCGGGACAGCTACGCCGACCTGCCGGCGCCAAGCTGGTCGACCCTGTGGGCGGGCAACGACAATGCGCTGCTGAGCATCTTCCGCCATTTCGACAGTGCTTCGGTGACCAAAGGCCTGATCGGCGACGTGCCGCAAACCATTTGGCTGTTCGACTATCCGCTACTGGAGCGCACCTACTATCAACTGGCAGTGAACTTCGATGTGTTCGGCAATGTGTCCCACCAGGCCCAGACGCGGCTGTATTTCGACCTGATCCGCAACGGTGCCGAGCAGAATTTCCTGCGCCTGATGCCTGCCGATTCCCGGGATGGCTACCTCGACGACTGGTATCAGAACAGTGGAAAATTCAAGATGTGGCTGGACTACGAGTCCATCGACGATGACAAGCCGACTGCGCTGAATCTCAATCCGCAGGATCCCAAGCGCGACTTTGCCATGCAGTTGCTGGCCCGTTACGGCGATCTCAATGCCAGACCCGACCCGATCAACCGCTGCGACGGCGCCTACTGCTCGCGGCCGAACATTGATCCGGACCTGCAAAGTGCCGAACAGACGCTAAGCCGCCTGACTTCGCGTCCGGCGGCCGGGTTGAAAGTGATTGATCAACTGCCGGAAGCGACCCTGCTGCGCATCGAAACCCGTAGCGGCAAGCGTGAGGTCTATAGCCTGCTGCGCAACCGTGCCCACAGCAACGTCGCATTCCTGCTTGGCGAATCGCTGCGCTATCAGCCGGGGCTCGACACTCTGACGATTTTCCCGGGTGTACTCAGCAGCTATCCGAACTTCATGTTCAACATCCCGGCCGGGCAAGTGCCGGCGTTTGTGGATGCGATGGAAAGCGCCAAGGATACCGACAGCTTCGAGAAAATCGTCGAACGTTGGGGAATACGCCGCAGTCATCCGCAATTCTGGGCTTATTTCCATGACCTGAGCCGCTACATCCACGAAACCGATCCGGTGGAAGAGGGCGTGCTGGACATGAACCGTTACGAGAACCTCTGAACCACCACCACCCTGTAGGAGCTGGCTTGCCAGCGAAGAGGCCACGACATTCAACACAAATGTCGACTGATCTGGCGCCTTCGCTGGCAAGCCAGCTCCTACAGAGCATCGAAGAATCTTTCCCGACAAAAATACTAGGACTTTGTCCGGCGCGTTGATTGGCGTAAACTGCGCCCAAGCCTGCGAGGAGTTTCCATGACCGCTATTACCATCACTGACGCCGCCCACGATTATCTGGCTGATCTGCTGTCCAAGCAGAACACCCCGGGCATCGGCATCCGCGTCTTCATCACCCAGCCTGGCACCCAGTACGCCGAAACCTGCATTGCCTACTGCAAGCCGGGCGAAGAAAAACCCGAAGACACCGCGCTGGGGCTCAAAAGCTTCACCGCGTACATCGACCACTTCAGCGAAGCCTTCCTGGACGATGCGGTTGTCGACTACGCCACCGACCGCATGGGCGGCCAGCTGACCATCAAGGCGCCAAACGCCAAAGTACCGATGGTCAATGCCGACAGCCCGGTCAACGAGCGCATCAACTACTACCTGCAAACCGAGATCAACCCGGGGCTGGCCAGCCACGGCGGTCAGGTCAGCCTGATCGACGTGGTCGAAGACGGCATCGCCGTCCTGCAGTTCGGCGGTGGTTGCCAGGGCTGCGGCCAGGCCGACGTGACGCTGAAGGAAGGCATCGAGCGCACTTTGCTCGAGCGCATCCCGGAGCTCAAAGGCGTTCGCGACGTGACCGACCACACGCAGAAAGAAAACGCCTACTACTAAGGTGTTCGCTGCGAAATCAAAAAACGGCGCCCCGTGAGCGCCGTTTTTTATGGGCGAAGCTTAAAAGATCGTCCGAACGCGGCCCGAGCCTTCGGACGATCTTTTGATTTTAAGGGCGATAGAGATGCGCATGCCCCGCGCGATACAGCGATGACTCGCTGAAGTGGTCGCTGCCCAGCACCCGACCCACCAGAATCAACGCCGTACGGCGAAAGCCCTTGGCTTCAACCTTCCCGGCAATATCCTCGAGTGTTCCCATCACCCAATCCTGATCCGGCCAGCTCGCGCGGTGGACCACCGCAATCGGGCAATCGGCGCCGTAATGGGGCAGCAGTTCCTCAACGATCTTCGCCAGGTGATTGACCCCCAAGTGAATCGCCATGGTCGCGCCGTGTTGCGCGAGGCTGGAGAACTCCTCTCCGGGTGGCATGGTGGTCTTGTCGGCGTAGCGCGTCAGAATCACGCTCTGCGAAACGTCCGGCAGCGTCAGCTCCGCACCCAAAAGCGCAGCGCAAGCGGCTGTGGCCGTCACGCCTGGGACGATTTCGAACGCAATTCCCAACTCGCGCAGATAGCGAATCTGCTCGCCAATGGCGCCATAAAGACTCGGATCGCCGGAGTGCACCCGGGCAACATCCTGACCGTTGGCGTGGGCGGTCCTGATCAGGTCGATGATCTGTTCCAGGTGCAGTTCGGCGCTGTTGACCACCTGTTCGGCACAGTGACCTTCCAGTACGGCGGCCGGTACCAGGGAACCGGCATAAATGATCACCGGACAACTGCGAATCAGCCGCTGGCCCTTGACGGTAATCAGTTCGGGGTCGCCGGGACCTGCGCCAATGAAGTAGACGGTCATCGTCGGTTCCTGTGGGGAAAAAAGGGGCTGAACAGGGCTTCAGATGAAGAGTGTTCATGATCAACGGTGGGGACTATCGGGTTTTTTATGCCGCGCCGGCCAATGCCAGGGTTGCCTGGGCGTATTTTTGTCGTGGAATCAGCAGTTTTGCCGGGGCCTGGGCCAGTTGTTCCGCCAGGGCCAGGGCGGCGCTTTCCGCTACGCCGTAGCAACCGGTGCGTTCAAACGCTATTTGCGATTGATGACTGAGTTGCGGTTCATAAGCGGCCAGTTGTTCACTGCTGAAATACATCAATTCCAGGCCAAGCTGCTGAGCCAGTTCGATTAACGCAGGTTCGTCGCGCTTCGAGTCGATGCTGGCCAGGGCCTTGATTTCATGACGAGCAATCTGGTGCGCCTCCAGTGCCTGATCGAGCAGCGCCAGCAACGTGCTGACGGGGCAGCCGCGCTGGCAGCCCAGGCCGACCACCAGGGTCGGCGCTGTGCTGATATCCGTCATGCGTGGTATTGACCATCGCTTTTGCGACGGAACAACCAGGCGCTGATCAGGCCCAGGGCCAGCCAGAACGCCACGTTGGTCAGTTGCGAAGCGATTTTGAACTGGGCTTCCAGTGCCTCCGGAGCGAGCATCGAATGCACTTCCGGTTGCGGCGCGCCAATCACATGGGGGACGGCGAGAATCGCTGCGCCGAGGACTTTCATCAGCCAGTGACGGCTGAATACGATCAGGGCGATACCGACGGCAGTGGAAGCAGCGGTGCCAATCCACCACAGTTGCCGTTGTGCCAGATCGGCGGCGGCAGTGCCGGGCAATTCAGGTGGCAGGCCGAGCGTCGGCGCGAGCACGAACGTCGCATAACCGGCCAGGCCCCAGAGCAGGCCCTGGGAGGTTTTGGTCGGCGCACGCAAGGTGTACAGGCCGGCGAGCATCAGGGCGAAACCGACCGCTACCACCAAGTTGCCGCCGGTGGTCGACAGCACGCGCTGCCAGCCGTCTTCCGGCTCCCAGGCTTGCGCATCGTGAGTGTGGGCAGCCATCGCACCGTCGGCGTGTTCATGCATTTCAACAGCGGCCGGCTCGGATTTTTCGTAGGTCTCGGCCTGCAAAATCAGCGGAGCGACCCAGAAGCTTTGCAGCAGGGTTAGCAACAGGGCGGCCAGCAACCCGGTGAAACCTGCGGTTTGCGCAATACGCTTGATCATGACGACAGCTCTCAATGGCACGGGAACGCGGAGCTGTGACGGGTATCGTGGGCGGCGTTGTGCACCGCTTCGATGTGCGAGAAACCGGCGAAATACACAAGGCACGCGCCCAGGATCGACGCGCAGACGGCGACGGTCAGACGTTGGGTCAGGGTTGAGGTGGTGCTCGCGGATGTGTGTTCGGCGCTGCTGATGATCGACATGGCGTTTCCCTCTGGTCTGTCAGCGGGGATTAAGAGCGCATGCAAAAAACCGCACGACCAGGCGCGCAAGGTTTCAAACAGCGCCCGCCCACCGCGGGTTTGTTGGTTCAGTGACCGTACTGGTCACTTTGTGTTGCGGGCCGGTCTCCGGGCTCACGAGGGGCAAAGGCTTGGGCCTGAACCTGAAAGCATCACCTTCCCATGCCGTATTGGCACAGTGGATCTGACGCTTCGCTCGCTTACCGTTGCGGGGGCAGCACCGGACTGACATGGCTTTAGAGTAAAGCACATGATTCACCGGTTTCCCGTTTCACCCTGTGAAGGGCACCCGTAACAAGGTGCGTAGGAGAGCATGGGCGGGGGTTGGGCGTCAATTGGCAAGGGTTCTCACTTGAAGCTGAATGATGCCCGGCTCTTTGTAGGAGCTGCCGAAGGCTCGGGCCGCGTTCGGACGATCTTTTGATCTTGTTTTTAAAAGCAAAATCAAAGGATCGAAGCCTTCGGCAGCTCCTACAGTGATTGACCGGTCTTCCCACCATGCGTAGCCTTGCGCTTTCGAGGTTCTTCGGCGTTTGTCGAAGCTAAGAAGGGAACGCGGTCGATGCCGCGGCTGCCCCCGCAACTGTGAACGGTGATGTTCGTTGCCACGCCACTGCTGACTCAATCCATGAGGCCGGCGGGAAGGCGCAGCGAATGCCAGGCTCAAGGCCGGCACACCGTCAGCCAGGAGACCTGCCTCGTCACAGATTCTCACTTTCAACCGGGCGGGGTGATCCGGTGGCGAACTCTTCAGGCACGCGCGCCCGCGTTGCCGGTCGTCGTCCCGTATGCCCGCCACCTTAGCCATAGGGCATCCGATGAAAACACTGGCCAAACTCCCCGTCACCATCGTCACCGGCTTTCTCGGCTCGGGTAAAACCACGCTGCTGCGGCACATGCTCGACAACGCCCAGGGTCGCCGCATCGCGGTGATCGTCAACGAATTCGGTGAGTTGGGTATTGATGGCGAAATCCTCAAGCAATGCTCCATCGGTTGCACCGAAGAAGAAGCCAACGGCCGTGTCTATGAGCTGGCCAACGGCTGCCTGTGCTGCACCGTCCAGGAAGAATTCTTCCCGGTGATGCGCGAACTGGTGGCCCGTCGCGGCGATCTCGACCATATCCTCATCGAAACCTCGGGCCTGGCCCTGCCCAAGCCGCTGGTGCAAGCCTTCCAGTGGCCGGAAATCCGCAGCGCCTGCACGGTGGATGCGGTAATCACCGTGGTCGACAGCCCGGCCGTGGCCGCCGGCACCTTCGCCGCCTTCCCGGATCAGGTCGACGCCCAGCGCAAACTCGACCCGAACCTGGACCACGAATCGCCGCTGCACGAACTGTTCGCCGACCAACTGGCCAGCGCCGACCTGGTGATTCTCAACAAAGCCGACCTGATCAACCCGGCGGACCTGGCCCGCGTGCGCCTGGAAGTCGCCGAGGAATTGCCGCCAGCGGTGAAAATCATTGAAGCCAGCAGCGGTCGCCTGCCACTGGACGTGCTGATCGGCCTGGGTGCCGGCTCCGAAGAACACATCGACAGTCGTCACAGCCACCACGACCATCATCACGATGGTGACGATGATCATGACGACCACGATCACGACGCCTTCGATTCGATCTCCATCGAACTGCCGCAAGCCGACGAAAGCTTGCTGCTGGATGCGCTGACCCAATTGGTGGTCCAGCACGGCATCCTGCGGGTCAAGGGTTTTGCCGCGATCCCGAACAAGCCGATGCGCCTGCTGATCCAGGGCGTGGGCACGCGTTTCGACAAGCACTTCGATCGTCAGTGGGGCGCCGAAGAAGCACGCGTAACCCGCCTGGTGCTGATCGGCCAGGAACTGGACGCCACCGTGCTCGAAGCGCAATTGCGCGCCGCGCTCAGCGTGTAAGCCATGCACCTGCTCAGGACCCAACCCGGCGGTTTCGTGTCGGATGACAACATTGCCGACCTTGGACAAACCCCTGCCGAGCTGGTGGTCCTGTGCAGCGGCGATTCCAGCCTGGCGCTGCTCGCCGAAGCGGCGCAGCAATTGCCCGACGATTATCCGAGCGTGCGCCTGGCCAACCCGATGCTGGTGCAGAACCATGCCTCGGTCGATTTGTACGTCGATGAAGTGCTGCGTCACGCCAGGGTGATCCTGATTTCACTGCACGGCGGCATCGCCTATTGGCGTTACGGCATCGAGCGCCTGGTCGAACTGTCGCAGCGCGGCGTGCAGGTGATTCTGGTGCCGGGCGATGATCGTCCGGACCCGGAGCTCAGTGACCTGAGCACCGTCGGTGCCGAGGATCGCGACCGGCTCTGGCAGTTTCTGCGTCAGGGTGGCATGGGTAACGCCCTGGATTTCTTCCGCTGTCTGGCCAACCGCTGGCTGGCGCGTGATTACACCTGGGGCGAGCCGCAAACCCTGCCGCGCACGGCGATTTACCATCCGCACCAACATTCTGCCGCACTGAGCGACTGGCAAGCCGACTGGCACGCCGATCAACCGGTGGCGGCAGTGCTGTTTTACCGCTCGCATTTGCAGGCGGCGAACACCGCTTTCATTGATGTTTTTTGCCAGCGTTTACAGGCGGCGGGGTTGAATCCATTGCCGATTGCGCTGGCCAGTCTTAAAGAGCCAGCTTGCCTTTCCATGGTCGAGGACTGGCTGGACGAGGCCGGCGTCTCGGTGATCCTGAACACCACCGGTTTTGCCCAGTCCAGTCCCGAAGCACCGCATCTGCGCCCGTTTCGCCGCGATATTCCGGTGATCCAGGCGATTTGCGCCCAGGACAACGAACCCGGTTGGCGCGCCAGCGAACAGGGGCTTGGTCCTCGCGACCTGGCGATGCACATTGCCTTGCCGGAACTGGACGGGCGCATCATCAGCCGCCCGATCAGCTTCAAGGACCTGGCGTGGCGCAGTGAGCGCAGTCAGTCGGATGTGGTCTGCTACCGGCCACAACCTGCACGCATGGACTTCGTTGCCGAACTGGCGCGGCGCTGGGTCGATCTGGCGCGGGTGCCCAATGCGGATAAACGCATTGCCTTGATTCTCGCCAATTATCCGACCCGCGACGGCCGCATCGGCAATGGCGTCGGCCTCGACACCCCGGCGGCGGCGCTGAACATTCTGCGGGCGCTGCATGCCGAAGGTTATCCGTTGCCGGCTGAGTTACCGGACAGCGGCACCGTGCTGATCCAGCAGTTGCTGGGTGGCGTCAGCAACGATCTCGAGACCCTCGACCTGCGTCCGTGCCAGCAAAGCCTGGGCATGGATGATTATCTGGCGATGTTCAACGCGCTGCCCGAAGCCAACCGCGCAGCTGTGCTCGAACGTTGGGGCGCACCGGAAAACGACCCCATGTGCCGCAGCGGACGGATGATGATCGCCGGCCTGCGCTTGGGCCTGACCTTCGTCGGCATTCAACCGGCGCGGGGTTATCAGGTCGACCCGAGCGCGGTGTATCACGACCCGGACCTGGTCCCGCCCCACGGTTACCTGGCGTTTTACTTCTGGCTGCGCAACACCTACGGCGCCCACGGCGTGATCCACGTCGGCAAGCACGGCAACCTCGAATGGCTGCCAGGCAAAGGCGTGGGGCTCTCGGAAAATTGCTGGCCGGATGCACTGCTCGGGCCGCTGCCGAACATCTATCCGTTCATCGTCAATGACCCGGGCGAGGGCGCCCAGGCCAAGCGGCGCACCCAGGCAGTGATCATCGATCACTTGATGCCACCGCTGACCCGCGCCGAAACCTACGGCCCACTGCGTAACCTCGAACTGTTGGCCGACGAGTATTACGAAGCGCAGTTGCTCGATCCGCGCCGCGCCCGCGAGTTGCAGCGCGACATCCTGCAACTGGTGCGCGACACCCACATCGACCGTGAACTGCAGCTGGACGAGCAGCTCGACAGCGATGCCGATGCAGCGATCTGGTTGCCGCGACTCGACACTTATCTGTGCGACTTGAAAGAGTCGCAGATCCGCGATGGCCTGCATGTGTTCGGCGAATCGCCCACCGGGCGTTTGCGTATCGATACCTTGCTGGCGTTGTTGCGCATTCCACGGGGCGATGGCCGCGGTGCGCAGTCGAGTCTGCTGCGGGCACTGGCCAAGGCCTTCGGACTAGGGTTCGATCCGCTCGATTGCGCCTTGGCCGAGCCGTGGACTGGGCCGCGACCTGAACAACTGCAAGTGCTCGGCGACGAACTCTGGCGTACCACAGGCGATACCCGTGAACGTCTTGAGCTGTTCGCTACACAACTGATCTCACAAACCCTGAATACCATACAAGACCCCTGTAGGAGCGAGCCTGCTCGCGATGGTGTGTCAGCCACATTGATGTCAACTGACACACCATCGCGAGCAGGTCGGAACGCCGCACCGTCGCTCCTACAGGAGGCGGACTGGATTGAGGTACAAGCCATTATCGATGGTTTGCGTGACGTCATTGCCCCGCGTCTGGACGCCTGCGGCCCCGCAGAAATGCGCGGCTTGCTCGATGCCCTGAGCGGTCGCTTCGTCCCGGCCGGCCCCAGCGGCGCGCCGAGTCGTGGTCGCCTGGACGTACTGCCCACCGGGCGCAACTTCTATTCGGTGGACGTGCGCAACCTGCCGACCACCACGGCGTGGCGCATCGGGTTCCAGTCGGCCAACCTGATTCTCGAGCGCCACCTGCAAGACCACGGCGATCATTTGCGCCAGCTCGGTCTGTCGGTGTGGGGCACCGCGACCATGCGCACCGGCGGCGATGACATCGCCCAGGCCATGGCGCTGATGGGCGTGCGTCCAGTCTGGGCGACCGGCAGCCAGCGGGTCGATGATTTCGAGATTCTGCCGCTGAGTTTGCTCGATCGTCCGAGGGTGGACGTGACCTTGCGTGTGTCCGGTTTCTTCCGTGATGCCTTTGCCAATCTGATTCGCTTGTTCGACGCGGCGGTGCAAGCGGTCGCCGACCTCGATGAGCCGGACGACCTCAATCCGTTGGCGGCCAAGGTACGCGCCGAGCGTGTAGCCTTGCTGCAATCGGGGCTCGATGAAGACGCTGCGCGACGTCAGGCCGGCTGGCGGATTTTCGGGGCCAAACCCGGTGCCTACGGCGCGGGTGTGCAGGGCGCCATCGACGGTCGTCTGTGGCAAACCCGCGAGGACCTGGCCGAGGTTTACCTCAACTGGGGCGGCTACGCTTACGGCGGTTCCGACGAGGGCACCGCCGCCCGCGAACAGTTCAGCCAGCGCTTGAGCCAGGTACAGGCGGTGCTGCAAAACCAGGATAACCGCGAGCACGACTTGCTCGACTCCAACGATTACTACCAGTTCCAGGGCGGCATGCTCGCGGCGGTGGAAAGCCTGAAGGGCGAGGCCGCGGCCAGCTATCATGGCGACCACAGCCAGCCGGACCTGCCGAAGATTCGCACCTTGAAGGAAGAGCTGAACCGGGTGATCCGTTCCCGGGCGGCCAATCCGAAGTGGCTCGAAGGCGTTAAGCGTCACGGCTACAAAGGTGCGTTCGAAATGGCCGCGACAGTCGACAACCTGTTCGCCTTCGATGCCACCACGCAGTTGATCGACGATCACCAGTACGCGTTGCTGGCCGATGCCTATTTGCTCGATCCGGACACCCGGGATTTTGTTCGTGAACACAATCCCCATGCCTTGCGCGACATGACCGAACGCATGCTCGAGGCGCAACAACGGGGGATGTGGAAGGAGCCCGGCGAGTACCGCGAGGCGCTGGAAAACTTGTTGCTGGATATAGAAGAAGACGGCTAATCACCGCAAATCCTGTAGGAGCGGGCTTGCCCGCGAAGGCAATTTGTCAGCCAACGATGATGTTGAATGTAATTGCCACTTCGCGAGCAAGCTCGCTCCTACAGGGATTGAGGCGTCCGTGAACCGACCATGACCGAGATAAAACGATGATCGACACCCCGCACTTTCCCCTCTCCGCCGTGGTCGGCGCTGACGATTTGAAGCTGGCCCTGTACCTGACCGCCATCGACCCGAAAATCGGCGGTGTGCTGATCGAAGGCCCGCGGGGCATGGCCAAGTCGACCCTGGCCCGGGGTCTGGCGGACCTGCTGGCCAGCGGTCAGTTCGTCACCTTGCCATTGGGCGCCACCGAGGAACGCCTGGTCGGCACCCTCGATCTCGATGCGGCGCTGGGCGAGGGGCGCGCACAGTTTTCCCCCGGCGTACTGGCCAAGGCTGACGGTGGCGTGCTCTATGTCGACGAGGTCAATCTGTTGCCCGATCACCTCGTTGATCTGCTGCTCGATGTGGCCGCCAGCGGCACCAATCTGGTGGAGCGTGACGGCATTTCCCATCGGCACTCGGCGAAGTTCGTGCTGATTGGCACCATGAACCCGGAAGAGGGTGAACTGCGTCCGCAATTGCTTGACCGTTTCGGCTTGAATGTCGCCCTCGGTGGTCACACTGCACCGACCGAGCGCGGGCAGATCATCCGTCGTCGCCTGGATTTCGACAGTGATCCGCAAGGTTTCTGCGCCGAATGGGAATCGGCGCAGGCGTCTCTGCGCGAGCGTTGCCAGAACGCACGCAATGCACTGGCTAGCATTCCCCTCGACGACCAGGCGCTGGCACAGATTACCGAGCGTTGCTTTGCTGCCGGGGTCGATGGATTGCGCGCCGATCTGGTCTGGCTGCGTGCCGCACGGGCTCATGCCGCCTGGCGCGGGGCGAACGCCATCGCCGAGGAAGATATCGACGCAGTCGCCGAGTTCGCCTTGCGCCATCGTCGTCGCGAGCATTCAGCTCCGGCGCCTCAGCCATCCCAGGCGACGCAACAATCGGCGCCGCAGCACGCCAACCCAAGCGAAGGGCAGGGCCAATGGGGCGAATTGCCGGCCCAGGCACTGGCGGTCGGCGCACGACGTGAAGTGCCGAGCTGGCCAAAAAAGCCCTAGGCATTCGCCCTCGCTGTGACGCGGGGGCGAATGCCAGACCCCGGGCCGGGCGGCTGGACCACGGCAAACAAGGCAAGCGTCATGCAGCACGTAGCGGTTCGGTCAACTGGCCCGGCACCTTGCTTAATGGTCGGCCCCGTCAGCGTGCTGATCTGTTGTATCAACTGCGCACCCGTTCGCCCCATGAACTGTGGCTGGTGATTGTCGATGCGTCGGCTTCGACCCGCCGTCATCAGGCGTTGAGTGATGCCAAAGGCTTGCTGGCGCAGCTGTTCGATGATGCCTACCGCCAACGTGCGCGCCTGGCGTTGCTGACCGCCAGCGGCTCGGTGCCCAAGTGGCAGGTGCAAGGGTTGAAGGCTTCCAACGGTTTGCGCCATTGGCTTGATGGGCTCGGCGCAGGCGGCGGAACGCCGTTGCTGGCGGCGCTGGGTGAGGCGAGGCACTGGCTGACCGCGCGGCAAAAACGCTTTCCGGCGGAACAGCAAAGACTTTTATTGGTGACCGATGGGCGGCTGAAGGACTGGTCCATGCTGCCGGCAATCGAATGTCCAGGGCTGGTGATCGACATCGAACGCGGGCCGATTCGTCTTGGGCGCAGCAAAGTATTGGCTGCGCAGCTGCAATCGGATTATCGACATATGGACGATCTGCTTCCAGGCTGAACATTGCGCTGTCTGTGCTGGCCTCTTCGCGAGCAAAGTTGCTCCCACATCAGATCTGGCAAAGATCCAGTGTGGGAGCGGCGGTGCGGCGATCCGACTTGCTCGCGACGGCATCAATCCGGTTTCGGGTCGTCAGGGTAAAAATTCATCGACGATCTATGCTCACTGGGCAAATCCATCACAGGAGTGAACCATGCGTATCCTGGCCGTCAATGAACAGGGCGATTTTCGCGTCAAGGCTTACGCCGGCACCAATGGCGTGCTGTTGGCCATGGACCTGGCCGAATCCCGTCGCATTGGCCTGTTGGGTTTTGCCATTGAAAAACAGCAGGGCAGCAAACCCTGGATGTTTCTGTTCAATAGCCTGACGTTCCCGGACAAGGACCATACCTTCCCCCAGTTGCACGCCACGCCCAGTGATATCGCACCGTTACAGAAATTCCGCTGGGCCGATTACGCGGTCAATCCGGGGATGACGATCCATTATCGGGTCTACCTGGTCTACGGCAGCCACAATGCGCCACAACTGGGTGAGTGCCTGGAGGTAACGGTCACCTCCGACGATGGCCATCCCGGCAACCAAAGTGTCAGTTTCAACCGCGCAGTAGCCGCCAGTCAGGCGTTCGAGCGCAAGTTTCCCGACCTCGATGCACTCATTGGCAAAAAGAACAAGCTGCCCATCGAAGCCTGGCCCGATGCCCCGCGTAGATGGTTGGAGAACGGTTTGCTCGGGCGCTTGTTGGGGTTTATCGCGCGTGCTGTCGATGGCCAGTGGGCGCTGGATATCGCCATCTATGAGTACCAGTTACAGGTGATAGTCGACGCAGTGGAGGCTGCGCTGGAACGCGGCGTGAAAGTTCGCGTCCTTTATCACGCGCAACCGGGCGAAGACACTACCGTCTTGAACGAGGTCAGCCTGAAAAATATCCCCCAGGCGAACAAACGCGGGCGGGTCACCCACAATATCTTTCACAACAAGTTCATGGTCTTGAGTCGGCTCGACGCAGCGGGGCAGTATCAGCCCGAAGCGGTACTCTGCGGCAGTACCAACTTCACCCCCAACGGCGTTTACCGTCAGGCCAACGTGGTGCATGTGCTGGACGATACGCGGCTCAGTACCCGTTATCTGCAAACCTTCGAGCAGGTCTGGAGCACGCCGGCAGATGTCGGCGCCACGCGGCAATGGATCACGCAGCACAACCCGATGGATCCGACGCAGGCACTTTTCGCCGGGTTCTCGCCGCGCTCGGGCGGGGGTGACCTGGATGAGTTCGTCTCGATCATCAATGCCGCGAAAAAGGACGTGCTGTTCGTCACTGCGTTCGCCTTGCCCGACGCCATCCTCAACGCCTTGCTCGGCTTGCCCCATGACGACATCCTGCGCTATGGCCTGCAAAACACCGCCAGCGAAATCACCGGGTTTCACGCCGACCGCACCGCTGAATTCACCACCGTTGCCCTGCTCGACAAAGGGCTGGAAGGCTGGCTCAAGGAAAGCAGGGAGGGTCAGAAGGGCAATATCCTGGTGCACACCAAAGCCATCGTCACTGACTTCACCAGTGATGCGCCGACGATCATAAGCGGTAGCCACAACCTCAGCGCCGCAGCCAGCAACGGCAATGACGAAAACTATCTGATCATTCGCGGCGACACCGATCTGGCAGACCGTTATGGCCTGGAATTGCTACGGTTCTACGAGCATTACCGCTTTCGTTATTTCGCGAAAAAACTTGCGCTCAAGCAGGTCCAGCCGTTGGCGACGGATAACAGCTGGACTGATCACTATTACCGCGCGGGGGATCTACGGATGTTGTCGCGACTGCGGTTTACCGGCCAATAGCGATCCATCAGTCCGCGTTCATGGCCCGGCGATACTGACGCGTGCGTTTGGCGATGTATAACTGATCAATAATCAACGCCAACAACGCCGAAATCTTGGGTCGGGTGGTGCGCCCACGACTCAAGCGATGCAGCTGGAATTTGACCACCGCCATGCTCGCCAGCGCCGCCAGCGGCTTGCGCTTCCAGCGGATCGGCGGCAGTTGCGGATGGCTGTTCTGGCCTTCGCGCCAATGCTTGACCAAGTGCGGCTCCACGGCCAGCGCGGTGCCGATGCCAGCCATGGCGATGCCGCTGTCGAGGACCTGTTCGACAATTTCCAAACGCCGGATCCCGCCCGTCACCATCACCGGCATCCGCGCCACGCTGGCCAGTTCACCGGCCATTTCCAGAAAGTACGCCTCCCGTGCCAGGGTCCGGCCGTCGCGCGCTTCGCCTTGCATGGCCGGTGCTTCGTAACTGCCACCGGAGAGTTCCAGCAGGTCGATCGGTTGTTCGTTGAGCCACAGGATCACCTGCCGTGCATCATCGGCATCGAAACCACCGCGCTGGAAATCCGCTGAGTTGAGCTTTACCGACACACAAAATTGCGGCGACACCGCGTGGCGAACCGCCGCGACGACGGACAACAGCAGGCGCGCACGATTTTCCAGCGAACCGCCCCATTGATCGGTGCGCCGATTGGTGAGCGGCGAAAGGAACTGGCTGATCAGGTAGCCGTGGGCGGCGTGGATCTGCACACCGGTAAAACCGGCTTTCTCCGCCAGTGCGGCGCTGGTGGCGAAGCGTCGGATCACTTCCTGGATATCGTCCTCGCTCATGGGTTTGGGCTCGGCGAACATCTTCGAAAACTGGCCGAGATCCAGCGCAACCGCCGATGGCGCCAAGGCTTGCTGGCCGAGGTTGGCCATGGTCTGGCGACCAGGATGATTGAGCTGCACCCAGAAATGCGCACCGCCGGCCCGACCGACGCTGGCCCACTGGCGGAAGCGTTCCAGGTGGTGCTCGTCCTCCAGCGCTACACCGCCGGGGCCGGTCATGGCGCGGCGGTCGATCATCACATTGCCGGTCAGCAACAAGCCGGCTTCGCCCCCGGCCCAGGCCTGATAGAGGCGCAACAGCGCCTGGTCGGGCACCTGATCGGTGTTCGCGAGGTTCTCTTCCATCGCGGCTTTGGCAATGCGATTGCCGATGGTCTGGCCGTTGGGCAAATTCAAGATCTGGAAGGGCGACATGCTTGACTCCTCGAAGTGATGAGCAGAGGCTAAGCTTAAAGTTAACTTTAATGTCAAGCGAATAAATGAGGCCCCTATGAAGATTGGTGAATTGGCGCAGTTGAGCGGGTTGACCGCCTCGCGCATCCGCTTTTACGAATCTCAGGGCTTGATCCGCCAGGTCGAGCGTTCTTCCAACGGTTATCGGCATTACTCGCAACAGGCGCTACAAACCCTGCAACTCATCCAGTGCGCACAACAGGCCGGTTTCAGCCTGGAAGAACTCAAGCAGTTGCTGCCGGATAATGTGACCGGCGCGTTCAAGCACGATGAGTTGATGGCGGGCCTGCATCGCAAGATCGAGCAGATCGAAGAGATGCAACGGCACCTGGCCCATAGCAAGGCGCAGTTGCAGGGGTGGATCGACACCATTCAGGACAAGCCCGAAGGCATGTCCTGCGATGAAAATGCCGAACGGGTGATGACGTCATTCAAGCATTAGGTCAGGTATCGACCTTGACCAGCGCCTGGTCCAGCGTGTCACCATCGAGCAACCGGGGCAGGCCGATGCTGATGGTCACCGGGTGTTGAGTGGGTTCAGCCTGCGCCGATTTTTCAGCACTTCATCTTCAATGGTTTTGTACGTCGCCGACCTTGGTGTTGTGCTGGTTATCGAGAATCACCTTACCCCACGGTCGGTAGCGTAGGGAGAACACTGACGTCGGGTGGCAACCCGGCGATGAAGTTTGCAGGGGCATCGGTTCGGCACGGAAGGGTTGCCCGGCAGCGCTGACTTGCCGAAAGGCTTCCCTGACGATGCCGATGGAGCAGGGCAGTGCATTGGCGTAGCCGTTGCGAACCAATGGTGGCAAACGTCCAGTGCCGGCGCCGTCCTGCCACCACACCTGAATACCGGCGCTCGCCACGTCGCCCAGCCATTGGCCATTCACTTGCGGTGCGAGTTTGCCGACGCTGAATACGCTGATGTGCAGTGGCGCGTCGAGCTTGCCGGCAAAGTCCTTGAGCTGGCGTTGCAACCTTTGCCGGCGATCCAGTGGCAGAAAGTGCAGGTCATCCAGTTCCAGGGGCAAATACCAACCGCTGACCGGCAGTTTCCACTCCTCGCGCAGCTTCTGCTGCTGGGCCAGTGACTGCCCCAGTTGCGTTTGCCAGTACGTTGCCAGCCCGGCGCTGTCCAGCTCATCGATGCGTTGGTAATAGGCCGGGTCCATGCGCAGCCCCAGCACCAGTTTCAGGCCTTGGGCCCGGGCCAGTTTCAGGCTGCCCGCAAGCCAGCCGTTGGCGCCGCCGAAGTCCGAATCGCCGTAGGCCGTCCACTGCACAATCACCGTATGCACGCCTTGGCGAGCGGTGTCCTGCCAGATCCGCTGCCATTGCGCCTGGCTCAGGTTGGCATCGGCATTGAGCGGCTGGTAGAAAATACGCTCGTCGGCATGGGTCGCCGCGCTGCCCAGCAACAGGCACAACGCCAAAAGAAGTTGCCTCATCAGAAATTCAACTCCACGCCCAGTAGCACGCCGTTGCCGCCGTCATACAGATTGCCGCCCAACGCTTGTTGATACTCGGTGCGTACAGTCAGGTGTGCGCGATAGGCGTTGTAAATGTCATCGTTGAACCACCATTGCCAACGCAGGCCCAGACCGGTGCGCAGATCCTGGCGCCAGTCGTTGCTCGGGTCCTGGCTGGCGAACTCGAGGAAACCGTACGGCATGATCGTTTGCGCGCCGTTGAACGGCAGCTTCCAGGTGTGCCCTTGCTGGAAGCGCGACAGCCATTGATGGTCGCCGGCCTTGGTCCACCACGCCGCGTCAAGGTAGAGGAAGCGCTCCTCCCAGTCGCTTTCATCGACTCGCCAATCGTTGCGGAATCGACCCTGATCAAGGAACGACGCCGTGGCGCGCAACAGGTAGTCAGTGGTGGTGTGTCCATCGTCACGATGATCGTCCACCTGATCGGACAGCTTTTCGGGTACCAGCATCTGGCCGAGGCTCAGGCCATGGTTGTCCTGGTCATCGAACTGGCTTTGTTTGTAGAGCTCGCCATAGAAGTTGATGTTGGCGGTGCCCCAGGGCTTGTAGCGCAGGCCGACGCCGGTGCCGAGGGATTCGGCATAGCTCGAACGGCCCACGCCGCCAAGCAGCACGCGGCCATAGACCGACAGCGTGCTGCCGGCGCGGCTGGGTTCATCGCCCAATGCGTGGTCCCACATGGCCAGTTGCACGTTCTGCGAACTGGAGCGCCGCTGCGTGCCGGTGCTCTGGTCAGGGCGCACGAAGTCGTTGGTCGATATCCCGGCCGGCGACCAGGTACTGGCGATGGTGACTGAGTCACGACGGGACAGGCTTTCGTGAGCGCGGCGCTGGCGATAGCGCCGCGCTTGCATGCTGCCTTCCTCGTCATCGGCGGCCACCGGGTTCTGCTCCAGGTCGATCACGCGTTCCAGTTCTTTGCGTGCCGAGGCGCTGTCTTCGACCTCGTCATAACGCCAGGCCAGGGTTTCGCCGAGGCGATAGTCTTCCGGGAAATCCTGGGTGGCGCGTTGCAGATACGGGATGGAGCGGGCGCGTGCTGCCTGGGTTTCTGCACTGGCCAGGCGCACGCCGTAGTCGGCACGATAACGGGGGTTGTTCGGCTCGCGGCGCGCCGCTTCGGCAAGCCATTCGGCGCTTTGTTGCAGGTCGCCGGCCTTTTGCGCCGTGACCGAAGCCGCATAGTAATGCTCGGCATCCGGTACCAGCTGCAGGGCGGAACGCTGGCGTTGCAGCGCGAGCGTGTGATCACCCCGGGCATCGGCAATCGCCGCGCCCAACGTCCACTCATTGGCGCCCCGGGTGCGGCTTAGCTGCCAGTAACGTTCGGCTGTTTGCGTGTCGCCGATATTCAGGGCGCCGCGGCTGGCAGTGAGGCGGGCATTGTCGCTGAGTTCGGCGTCCGGAATGCTGCGCCAGATGGCCAGGGCACCGGCCGAGTCTCCGGCAGCTTCCAGGGCGTAAGCGAGTGGCAAGCGACTGTTTCGGTCACCCATTTTTTCGGCGGTCTGGTAATACACCACCGCTTCGCCGGGGCGCTCAGGCATTGCGCAGCGGCCGAGGGCGCGGTAATCGCCTGCGGCTTGCGGGTGATCGCCAATGACCTGTTGAACCGCGCCGCACTGGCCGTTTTCCGCCAATTGCGCCAGCAGTTGCCCTCGAGTGGCGGGGTCGACGCGGTTGAGCAGCGAAACGATGCGTTGCTGTTGTGCCGCGGTCGGTGTCGACGCGGCATACAACCCTGCCAACCGTTGTAGCAAGGGCGTCGGCAGATTGCCGCCGTGGCGGTCGTAGGCGATCTCGAGCAACTGTTGCACATGTTCCCGTTGGCCGGCATTCAACGCCAGGTAGGTAGCCTGATTGAGCGAGTCGAAATTGCCGGTCTGCTGGTAATGCCGCTCCCAGAAGACCGCCGCTTCGCTGTTGCGGCCCGATGCCTGGAGCAGTTCGGCGCGGCGTTTGACCACGTCGGCGGTCTGCGGTTGGCTGGCGAGGTAGGCCATGACTTTGTCGCTGCGGCCCTCATCCTGCCAGACATCCAGCAGGCGTTCGCGGCGTCGCGAGTCCCAGGGTTCCGGCAGGCGTGTTGTTTGCAGCAGTTCGGTGGCTTGCAGACGCTGGGCGAGGATCAGCCAGGCCTGCGGATTTTCTTCGGGTTGGCAACTTTTCAACTGAGTCAGCGCAGCTTGCGGATCATGCCGCGACAGCCAGTCGGCGGTTTCCAGGCAGGGCCGCTGCAACTCACCACTCAAGCGTTGCACCGTGGCGCTGTCGCCGGTTTGCCGCGCCAGTTCCCACAGGCGCTGGCGCTGCGCCGGATCGGCAAGATCGGCAGGCGGCAGCGATTGCATCCAGCGCTGTGCCTGCTGGACGTGGCCCATGGCAATTGCCCGATCGACCATGGCCTGTCGAGTCTTGCGCGCGGCTTCCGGGCTTGGCGCTTTTTGCAGCAATTGCTGCAAGGGTTGCTCGTCAAGGCGTTGCACGTAGGCGTTGGCCAGGCGTTGCCAGCCTTGGGCATCGAGTTGTTGGTTCGCGGCCAGAGGCGCCAGTTCCTTGACGGTGCCATCCCAATCGCGCAATTGCTCGGACCAATTGGCCTGGGCCAGTTGCAGCGCTCGCTCATCACCCTTGGGCGGCAGTTGCGCCAGCCAGTCATGGGCCGAGGCTGCACCGCCGCGCTTGGCCAGGCTCGCGCTGTAGGCCTGCCACAGGCGCACGCGATGCTCCAGATTGCTGGAGGCTATCCACTGCTCCACCTGTTTTCTGTCTGGCGGATCCTGCTCGATCCAGGCCAGGCGCAGATTGAGCAGGGTGTCGCTGTTGGCCGGGGTATCCGGTAGCGCTTGCACGGCCTCTTCGTAGCGTTGCTGCTTGACCAGCGATTGCACCAGTAACGCCCGCGCTTCATCGTTTCCTGGCACTTCGCTCAGCAGGTGGCGCATCAGCCGTTCGACTTCCTTCCAGTTGCCGTTTTTCGCTTCGCGGTAACTGCGGTCCATATAGGGGTAACTGCGGAACTGATCGAAATCGGTCAACGGTTCGGCTTGCACCCACGCTGTCGTGTTCAGGCAGAGCAACAGGCTACCGGCCATCAAGGTTTGACGATGGACGGGCTTCATACGACCTCCCGGGCAATGCAGTAGGCAGCGTGCTGCTCGCTCGTCTGATCGGACAGGGCCTGTTCGAGGATTTCCTGGGTGATCATGCCGCGTTCAATCAAGTGTTCACCTAGAGACATTTTTTCCGCATCGAAATCGATCAGCGCCTGATTGAACAGGGTTGGCGGCACCATGCCGCGTACTTGCAACAGGTTGCCCAGCAACACCTGGTGATGGCTGACGCGCTCGATCAGGTCTTCGTCGTCCTGATGTTGCTCAAGCACCTCAAGCATCTGATGTACTTCCTCGCTTTGACGAGGGCTGGCGTACCAGTAGCGGATCCCCAGCGTAACCCGACCTTGTGGTGCAAGGCGGCAACGCACCGGGCGTTTCAGTTGACGGCTGATGGCTCCCAGAGACACCTGGCTCACCGGACCTTCGGAAGCCAGCACCAAGGTTCCGTTTTCCTCGGCGACCGGCAGCACGCCATAGTGTGTGGCGATTTTGCGCGGCACCGCATCGATCAGGCGCTTGTCGAGTTTGAACGGATTGAGTGGCGCCCATTCCAGGTCCAGCTGTTCGGCCAGGGTCTGCACCAGTTGCGTAGTGTCGATGTGTCCGCGCAGCAGCAGTTCGTGACCCAGGCGCCGGCGTACCGGGTTGGTGATCGCTGCCTCGAGTTGATCTTCAGTGAGCAGGCCTTTTTCCACCAGTCGATGGCCCAGCGGTGTGCGCTGGGCCTCGGCCAGGGCCGGAAATTCATGAGTGGTCTTGTCCCAGGCGACGCGACGTGAATCGCCCATTTGCATCACCTGGCGTAGCGCTCGAAGGTTGGCGAAGAAATTGACGAAATTGCTCCACATCATTCGGGGGGCTGACAGCAGCCCTTCGCCCAGACCGTAATAACGGGTGACAAACCAACCGCGCTGAAACAGCCGATTGAGCAGCATGAAACCGTTGAGCCACAGCAGGGTCGCCAACAACGTGCTGTCGGAGAGGAACGACGGGTACCGCCAGGCATTCGGCGTGATCACGGTGACCAGCCACATCGCCAGCAACACCAGAAGCAGAATGTTCACCAGGAAGCTCAACAGGTACGCAATCAGGCCACGGCGGTCGCGCCACAGAAAATAATTGAGCAGGCCCTTGGAGCTCCAGCCCAGATTCTTGGTGCCCTGGAACACTATACCGACGATCCATCGTGACTTCTGGCGGATCGCGTGCCGCAAATCCCTGGGGAAGTGCTCGCGCACGCAGATCACCTGGGAAAACGCACGGTCCATCCCGAACACCCAAGGCTGTTCAAGCGCCAGTTTCGGGTCGGTCACCGAGTAGCGGGCGAAGATGCACTTCATGCCTTTTTGCTTGAGGCGAAAACCGATGTCGTAGTCCTCGGTGAGGCTCTGCACGTCGAACGCAATGCCATCACCGTCCTCGAGCAGGGCACTGATGGCCTTGCGGCTGAAGCAAGTGCCGACCCCGGCGCTGGGCACTTGCCCGGTCAAGGCCTCGCGCACGATGACATCCTTGCCATGGTTCTCGGCGAACTCGTCGACATAGTGCCCGGCGGTGAAGCCTTTCCATTCCGGTGCGTAGGGGTAGACCGGAATCTGGATCAGGTCCTTGGCCGGCAGCAGGTAGTTGAACAGGCGCAATTCCATGGGCGAAATCACGTCCTCGGCATCGTGCAGGATGAAGCCGGCGAACTGGATTTTTGCATCGTTTTCAAAACGCAGGATCGCGTCGATCACATTGTTCAGGCAGTCGGCCTTGCTGGTGGGGCCGGGGCGCGCGCACACCACTTTGTGCACGTTGGGATAGTGCAGGCACACCGCATCGACGTCGGCCTGGGTCTCGGCGTCGTTGGGGTAGGTTCCGACGAAAATCTGATAGTTCTCGTAGTCGATGGTCGAGGCGGCCAGGCGCGCCATTTCGCCGACCACGCCGACTTCGTTCCACGCCGGCACCATGATCGCCAGGGGTTTTTCGCCGATGGAGTACAGCCGTTGCTCATCGGCGCGCTTGAACTTTTCATAGATCCGCCAGCGCCGGATCAGTTTGCGGGTCCAGTACACCAGGTCGATGAACAGGTCATCGAGCCCGAGTATGAACATCAGCAGGGCCAGGGTAATCGCGAGGTATTTGAGTGCGAACAACGCATAGGCAAAAAAGTCGACAAAAGCCAGGTTCATACGGCTTTACCCGCCGCCCGGTGTTTCAACCAGATGCCGAGGCGATTGGCGATGCGTTCGCTGGCGTGTCCGTCGCCATAAGGACTATGGACCCGGCTCATGCGCTGGAAGGTGGCGTCATCATCGAACAACAGGCTCGATTCCTTGACGATACGATCGGTGTCGGTGCCCACCAGCACCACCGTTCCGCCTTCGAGCGCCAATGGCCGCTCCGTGACATCGCGCAGCACCAACAACGGTTTGCCAATGGCGGGGGCTTCCTCCTGGATGCCACCGGAATCGGTGAGAATGAAATGCGCGCGGCCCATCAGCCAGACGAAATGCTGGTAATCCTGCGGCGCTACCAGATAGATATTGGGTTTGTCCGAGAGAACGCTGTAGACCGCCTTTTGCACCTGCGGATTGAGGTGCACCGGGTAGACGAATTGCACATCGGAATAACGTTCGGCGAGGGTGGCCAGGGCCAGGCAGATGTTGCGAAAGCCGCCGCCGAAGTTCTCCCGGCGATGCCCGGTGATCAGCACCATGCGCCTGTTGTCGTCGAGCACGGCCAGCGGCGAGTCGGCCGCCGGGTGCCAGTGGGTTTCCTGTTGGTGATTGCGCATCCATACCAACGCATCAATCACCGTATTACCGGTGACCTCAATGTTGGCCTTGGACACACCTTCGCGCAGCAGGTTGTCTTCGTTATTGGCGGTCGGCGCGAAATGCAGGTCGGCGATGACCCCGGTCAGGTGCCGGTTGGCTTCCTCCGGCCAGGGTGCGCGCAAGTTGCCGGTACGCAAACCCGCCTCGACGTGGCCGATGGGCAACTGGCGATTGAAGGCGGCGAGGGCGGCAATGAAGCTGGTGGTGGTGTCGCCGTGCACCAGCACGACATCCGGTTGCACCCGCTCGTAGGCTTTGTCGAGCTGCCCCAGCAATTGTTCGGAGAGGCCGTTGAGCGTCTGGCCCTGGGTCATCACCTGCAAGTCTTCATCGACCGTCAGTTCGAACGAGTCGAGGACCTGCTTGAGCATTTCCCGGTGCTGGCCAGTGGAGCAGATGTTCAGGGTGATACCCGGCCAATTGCGCAGGACCCGCGCCAAGGGCGCCATCTTGATGGCCTCCGGACGCGTACCGAAAACCATCATGACTTTAAATGACATCAACCCTCCTGGGACCGCACGCGCCGGATACGTCGCGGCTGCTAAAACCGGCTATTTCTCGGACATAGAATAAAGCAGTCGGGTGGGGCGTTGTCCAATGAACTGCACTGGCTCGCAGGTCTTGCTTCGAATGGGTTCATCTGCGCCCGGTTGTGAACCAGATACCCGCCCTTTGTAGCCAACGGTAGCGGTCAGGAGGCCGTGCGTTTGGTAACGATTTTTCCTGTTTGCATGCATCCCCCTGATTCAAAACAAATTTCAATCTCGCTCACATTTCCTCCACATCCGGTGGCACACTTTCTGCTGTCTATTCCGTTGTTACATACCTAGTTCCGGTATAACGGAATAAACATCACCCTGGAGTGCTTGCCATGCATCGCCGACCTTCCTTGTTCAAAGCGTGTGTTTTTCTTTTCGCAGCTTCTGCCGCTGCCATGGGCGTGGCCCAGGCAGCAGACAGCAAGCTCGATAGCGTTCTGGCCCGCGGCAAACTGATTGTAGGCACCGGCAGCACCAACGCGCCGTGGCACTTCCAGGGCGCGGATGGCAAGTTGCAAGGCTTTGATATTGATATCGGGCGCATGGTGGCCAAGGGCTTGTTCAACGATCCGGGCAAAGTCGAGTTCGTGGTGCAGTCGTCCGACGCACGTATCCCCAACCTGCTGACCGACAAGGTCGACATGAGCTGCCAGTTCATCACCGTGACGGCCAGCCGTGCCCAGCAAGTGGCGTTCACCCTGCCGTACTACCGCGAAGGTGTCGGCCTGCTGCTGCCGGCGAACAGCAAGTACAAGGAAATCGATGACATGAAAGCCGCCGGTGACAGTCTCACCGTGGCGGTGCTGCAAAACGTCTATGCCGAAGAGCTGGTGCACCAGGCGCTGCCCAAGGCCAAGGTCGATCAGTACGACAGTGTGGACCTGATGTACCAGGCCGTGAACTCCGGCCGCGCCGACGCGGCGGCCACCGACCAGTCTTCAGTGAAATACCTGATGGTGCAGAACCCCGGCCGTTACCGCAGCCCGGCCTACGCCTGGAGCCCGCAGACCTATGCGTGCGCGGTCAAGCGCGGCGACCAGGACTGGCTGAACTTCGTCAACACCACCCTGCATGAAGCCATGACCGGCGTTGAGTTCCCGACTTACGCGGCGTCGTTCAAGCAGTGGTTCGGTGTGGATCTGCCAACGCCGGCGATTGGCTTCCCCGTCGAATTCAAATGATTCCGTGAGAGTGGGGCGATTTGAGTCGCCCCGCTCAAGGTACTTCTGACCATGAACTATCAGTTGAACTTTGCCGCCGTCTGGCGCGATTTCGACACCTTGCTGGCGGGGCTCGGTATGGGCCTTGAACTGGCGCTGGTGTCGATCGCCATCGGCTGCGTGATCGGCCTGATGATGGCGTTTGCCTTGCTGTCCAGGCATCGCGCATTGCGGGTGCTGGCGTCGGTGTATGTCACGGTGATTCGTAACACGCCGATCCTGGTGTTGATCCTGTTGATCTACTTTGCGTTGCCGAGCCTGGGGATCCGGCTGGACAAGATCCCCTCGTTCATCATCACCCTGTCGCTGTATGCCGGGGCGTACCTGACTGAAGTGTTTCGCGGCGGCTTGCTGAGCATTCCCAAGGGTCTGCGAGAAGCAGGGTTGGCCATTGGCCTGGGCGAGTGGCAGGTCAAGGCCTACGTCACCGTGCCGGTGATGCTGCGCAATGTGTTGCCGGCCCTGTCGAACAACTTCATTTCGCTGTTCAAGGACACTTCGCTGGCGGCCGCGATTGCCGTACCTGAGCTGACCTATTACGCGCGCAAGATCAATGTCGAGAGCTACCGGGTGATTGAAACCTGGCTGGTGACCACGGCGCTTTATGTGGCGGCCTGTTACCTCATTGCCATGATGCTGCGTTACCTCGAACAGCGTCTGGCGATTCGCCGATAGGAGGCCCCATGTACGAATCCCCCAGTTGGTTGCATGAGTTGTGGGTGGCGCGGGAAGTGCTGTGGCAAGGCTTCCTGACCAGCGTCCAGGTGTCGGTGCTGGCGATTTTGCTCGGCACACTGGTTGGCGTCGTCGCCGGGCTGGTGCTGACCTACGGCAAATTCTGGATGCGCGCACCGTTTCGTTTTTATGTCGATGTGATTCGCGGCACGCCCGTGTTCGTGCTGGTGCTGGCGTGCTTTTACATGGCGCCGGCGCTGGGCTGGCAGATCAGCGCGTTCCAGGCCGGTGCGCTGGGTTTGACGCTGTTCTGCGGCTCCCATGTCGCCGAGATCGTGCGCGGTGCCTTGCAGGCCTTGCCGCGTGGGCAGATGGAAGCGAGCAAGGCCATTGGCCTGACGTTCTACCAGGCCCTCGGCTACGTGCTGTTGCCCCAGGCGTTGCGGCAGATTCTGCCGACCTGGGTCAATTCGTCGACCGAGATCGTCAAGGCCTCGACCCTGTTGTCGGTGATTGGTGTAGCGGAATTGCTGCTCAGCACCCAGCAGATCATCGCCCGGACTTTCATGACTCTGGAGTTTTACCTGTTCGCCGGATTCCTGTTCTTCGTCATCAACTACGGCATCGAGTTACTCGGCCGGCACATTGAAAAGCGGGTGGCTTTGCCATGACTCAGACTCAAACCAATGCACAAAACGGCCAACCCCTGCTGGACATTCGCGGCCTGCACAAGCGTTACGACCAGCTTGAAGTGCTCAAGGGCGTCGACCTGACCATGCAGCGCGGCAACGTGGTAACGCTGATCGGTTCCAGCGGCTCGGGCAAGACCACGCTGCTGCGCTGCGTGAACATGCTCGAAGAGTTCCAGGGCGGGCAGATCCTGCTCGACGGTGAATCCATCGGTTATGACGAGGTCAACGGCAAACGCATTCGCCACCCGGAAAAAGTCATTGCCCGCCATCGCGCCATGACCGGCATGGCGTTCCAGCAGTTCAACCTGTTTCCGCACCTGACTGCATTGCAGAACGTCACCCTGGGTCTGCTCAAGGTCAAGAAACTGCACAAGGACGAGGCGGTGGCCCTGGCCGAGAAATGGCTGGAGCGTGTTGGCCTGCTGGAACGGCGTGATCACTTTCCCGGTCAGTTGTCTGGCGGGCAGCAGCAGCGCGTGGCGATTGCCCGGGCGATTGCGATGAACCCAAGCCTGATGCTGTTCGACGAAGTGACCTCGGCCCTCGACCCGGAACTGGTCGGTGAAGTGCTGAGCGTGATCAAGGGCCTGGCCGAAGACGGCATGACCATGCTGCTGGTGACCCACGAAATGCGCTTTGCGTTCGAGGTTTCGGACAAGATCGTATTCATGAATCAGGGGCGTATCGAAGAGCAGGGGCCACCCAAGGACCTGTTCGAGCGCCCGCAATCGCCACGACTGGCGGAATTTCTCAAAAGCACTCGCTTTTAACTTTATTTTCAAAGCAGGAGAAACACCCATGAGCATTACTCGTTACGGCACCGGCAGCACCGCCGCTGGCGGTCAGCCTCGCCCTTTCGCCCGCGCCGTTGAAGCCGATGGCTGGCTGCACGTTTCCGGGCAGGTGCCGGCGGTGGACGGCGAGATCATTGTCGGTGGCATCGTCGAGCAGACCCACCAGACCATGAAAAACCTGATCGCGATTCTCGAAGAGGCAGGTTTCGGCCTGGAAGACGTGGTGCGTGCTGGCGTGTGGCTGGAGGATCCGCGGGATTTCACGAGTTTCAACAAGGTCTTCTCCGAGTACTTCAAACCCGAACACGCCCCGGCGCGGGCCTGTGTGCAGGCGAACATGATGGTCGACTGCAAGGTGGAGATCGACTGTATTGCTTACAAGAAAAAGGCTTGATCGGCGGTTGCTCTTGTAGGAGCTGCCGAAGGCTGCGATCTTCTGGCGTTTTTTGATGGGTGCTGCCAAGGCAAGATCAAAAGATCGCAGCCTGCGGCAGCTCCTACGGGCGACTTTGAATGGGAACCACTGAAATGACCGAAGACACCATCAAGCGCCGGGCACGCGGTCTGGACCGGGCGTTCGATATCCTCGATTTCCTCAAGGAGATCGGCCAGCCACTGCGCCCGAACGACATTGCAAACGGCATCGGCAGCCCCAAATCCACGGTCTACGAACTGGTGGCCTCGCTGCTGGAACGGCGGATCCTGGAGCCGGTGGGCAAGGACGGTCATGTCTACCTCGGTCGTCAGTTGTACTTTCTCGGCCAGGCCCACTTGCGCCATTTCGACCTGACCCGTGAAGCCGATCACGCGCTGCAGGAAATCGTCAGCCAGACCCATGAAACGGCGCAGATGTGTCTGCTCAACGGGCGCAAATACACCGTTGCGCTGATGAAGGAGGGGGAACGGCATTTCCGTATTTCCTCGGACATCGGCGAAAACGCGCCCATCCCCTGGACCGCCTCCGGGCGGCTGTTGCTGGCGCACCTGAGCGACCAGGCAATCGTCGACCTGATCGACCACGACGACTTCATCCTGCCCGACGGCGAACGCTTGCCGCTGGAACAGTTTCTCAAGGAAATCCGTCAGGCCGGGATCGATGGATTTTTCTCTTTCGATAGCGTCGCTGACACCTTTACCCATTGCTTCGCCGCACCAGTCAAAGACCCTGGCGGCGTGGCCATCGCGACCCTGTGCATCGTCGCCCCACGGGCCGATGCCAAGAAAAATTACAACGACTACCGCCGGGTGCTGATCGACAGCGCCAACAGCCTGGCCCGTCGCATCAACGAATAACAGCGGCTGCCTGCGGCCCCGTGAACGAGGAGTTCGACCATGTTTTCTGCCCCCCATACTGCCAACGTGGACAAAGGCGCTGCGCCGATCGGTGCCAGCCTGGTGCGTGACGTCAGCCTGCCCGCGCTGGTACTGCACCGCGAGGCGCTGGAACACAACATTCGCTGGATGCAGGACTTCGTCAGCAACAGCGGCGCGGAACTGGCGCCCCACGGCAAAACCAGCATGACCCCGGCGCTGTTCCGTCGCCAACTGGACGCCGGTGCCTGGGGCATCACCCTGGCCAGCGCCACGCAAACCCGTGCCGCCTACGCCCATGGCGTGCGCCGGGTGTTGATGGCCAACCAGTTGGTCGGCATGCCGAACATGGCGCTGATCGCCGACCTGCTGGCCGACCCGACGTTCGATTTCTATTGCATGGTCGATCATCCGGACAACGTCGCCGACCTCGGCGCCTATTTCGCCTCCCGCGGCGTGCGCCTGAACGTCATGATTGAATACGGCGTAGTCGGAGGTCGTTGCGGTTGCCGCAGCGAGCAGGAAGTGCTCGATCTGGCCAAGGCCATCGTCGCGCAACCGGCCCTGGCCCTGACCGGGATCGAAGGCTACGAAGGCGTGATCCATGGTGATCACGCCGTGACCGGTATCCGCGATTTCGCCGCGTCACTGGTGCGCCTGGCGGTGCAGTTGCAGGACAGCGGCGCCTTCGCCATTGCCAAGCCGATCATCACCGCGTCGGGCTCGGCCTGGTATGACCTGATTGCCGAATCCTTCGAAGCGCAGAACGCCGGTGGACGTTTCCTCAGCGTGCTGCGTCCTGGCAGTTACGTGGCTCACGACCATGGCATCTACAAGGAGGCGCAGTGCTGCGTACTCGACCGTCGCAGCGATCTGCACGAAGGCCTGCGTCCGGCGCTGGAAGTGTGGGCGCACGTGCAGTCATTGCCGGAGCCGGGGTTTGCGGTGATTGCCCTGGGCAAGCGCGACGTGGCCTACGACGCCGGCTTGCCGGTGCCGTTGTTGCGGTACAAGGCGGGTGTGGTGCCGGCCAAAGGCGATGACGTGAGTGCGTGCAAGGTGACCGCGGTGATGGACCAGCATGCGTTCATGACCGTGGCGCCAGGGGTTGGTCTGCGGGTGGGCGACATCATTTCGTTCGGCACATCGCACCCGTGCCTGACGTTCGACAAGTGGCGTGTCGGCTGTCTGGTGGACGAGCAACTGAACGTCATCGAGACCATGGAAACCTGTTTCTAAGGTGCAGGACCGAGGCGCGGCCTTCGCTGTAGGAGCGGGCTTGCCCGCGAAGAGGCCCTACCAGACAAAAGAGAAATCCGCGTATGAACACCATCAACACCCTGGGCCCCAACACTCCACGCATCGCCCTGATAGGCGAATGCATGATCGAGTTGCAGCATCGCGCCGACGGCAGCCTGCAACAGAGCTTCGGTGGCGACACCTTGAACACGGCGGTGTACCTGTCCCGGGAACTGGGAGAGAACGGCACCGTGGATTACGTCACCGCCTTGGGCGATGACAGTTTCAGCGACGCGATGTGCCAGAGTTGGGCGGAGGAAAATATCGGGCTCGGCATGGTTCAGCGCCTGCCGGGACGTCTGCCGGGTTTGTATTGCATACAGACTGACGCCGCCGGTGAGCGACGCTTTCTGTACTGGCGCAACGAAGCGGCGGTACGCGATTGCTTCACCACCCCGGCCGCCGTGCCGATCCTTGCGGCGCTGCCGGATTACGACGTGCTGTACTTCAGCGGCATCACCCTGGCGGTACTCGGCGTGCAAGGCCGGGAAAAGTTGCTGAACACCCTGATCGAAGCCCACCAGTGCGATGCGCGAATTGTGTTCGACAACAACTACCGGCCACGGCTGTGGGCGTCGGTCGAGGACGCCCGGGCGGCGTATCGCCGTGTGCTGCCGCATGTCGACCTGGCGTTGCTGACAGTGGATGACGAAGAGGCGTTGTTCGGTTACTCCGATTGTGAGGCGGTGTTCGCTGCGTATGAGCAGATGGGTACGCCGGAGGTGGTGCTCAAGCGCGGCGCCGAAGCGTGCCTGATTCGTTGTGATGGCGAGTCATTCGAGGTGCCGGCGCAGAAGGTAGCGCGGGTGGTGGACACCACGGCGGCGGGGGATTCATTCAGTGCCGCGTATCTGGCTTCGCGGCTCAAGGGCGGCAGCCCTTCGCAAGCTGCCGAGGCCGGGCATCGGTTGGCGAGCCGGGTGATTCAGGTACCAGGGGCGCTGATCCCGAAGTAAGCGTTGAGTGGCCGCTGGCTGCGCCATCGGTTCGCGGGCAAGCCCGCTCCTACAAAAATTACGCGTACCTGTAGGAGCTGGCTTGCCAGCGATACGGCCCTCAAGCCAAACCATCAATCCCGGAAAAACACCTGCACCAGGTGATAGCCGAACTTGCTCTTGATCGGCCCATGCACCACCCGCAGCGGTTTTTTGAAGATTACCGCATCGATCACGCCGACCATCTGCCCCGGGCGTACTTCACCGAGGTCACCGCCGCGCTTGCCCGAGGGGCAGGTCGAGTACTTCTTGGCCAGGACATCGAACGCTTCACCCTTGGCGATGCGTTGTTTGAGCTGCTCGGCTTCTTCCGAGGTTTTCACCAGAATATGGCGGGCTTGAGCTTTCATGTGGCGGTTACCTTGCAACGGTGGTGGCTATGTGGGTGGCAGCGGGGGCGCGCGATTATGCCTCAACTCAGTTTGGTTGACCGATCATCGTGCGAATCTTGTTGGCCAGCAGGTCGATGGAAAACGGTTTGGCCACCATGTCCATGCCTTCTTCGAGGAAACCCTGGCGTTCGGCGGCGATTTCCGCGTAACCGGTCATGAACAGTACTTTCAGTTCGGGGCGGTGCTGGCGGGCGATTTCTGCCAGTTGCCGGCCGTTCATGCCTGGCAACCCGACGTCGGTCACCAACAGGTCCAGCCGCAGGTCTGACTCCAGCACCGGCAGGGCACTCTTGGCATCTTCGGCTTCATGGGCGCGGTAGCCGAGCTCCTTGAGCAGGTCCAGTACCAGCATGCGCACCGCCGCATCGTCCTCTACCAGCATCACGGTTTCGCCGGCAATCGCCGCCGGTGCCTCGCCGCCGACGGGCGACAGGACTTTTTCCGACTCGGCCGAATGCAGACGCGGCAGGTACAAGCGCACGCTGGTGCCCCGTTCAGGCAGGCTGAACAGACTGACGTGGCCCCCCGATTGTTGGGCGAAACCGTAAATCATCGACAAGCCCAAGCCAGTGCCCTGGCCAATGGGCTTGGTGGTGAAGAACGGGTCGAATGCCTTGGCCAGCACCAAGGGCGTCATGCCGGTGCCGTTGTCGCTGACGGTAATCATCACGTAGTCGCCGGGCTTGAGTGGTTCCAGGGTCGTGATGTCGCTGCCGTCGAGGTACACATTGGCGGTTTCGATCTGCAGCACGCCGCCATCCGGCATGGCGTCCCGGGCGTTGATCACCAGGTTGAGCAAGGCGTTTTCCAACTGACTGACATCCGTGCTGATCCGCCAGATGTTTTCGGCCAGTTGCAGTTTGAGTTCGATGTGGTCGCCCTTGGTTCGACTGAACAAGTCTTCGAGCGAGTGAACCAACTCGTTGGGGTTCAGCGGCTTGCGGTTGAGCGACTGTCGCCGGGAGAACGCCAGCAAGCGATGGGTGAGGGCGGCGGCACGGTTGGCCGAGGACACTGCCGCCTCGGTGAATCGGCCGATCTCGCTGGCACGGCCGTCGGCGATGTAGCGCTGCATCAGGTCGAGGCTGCCGATGATGCCAGTGAGCATGTTGTTGAAGTCATGGGCGATGCCGCCGGTAAGCTGGCCGACCGCATCCATTTTCTGGGCATGGCGCAAGGCGTCTTCGGCACGCTCACGTTCGAACATCTCGTTCTGCAGGCGCTCGTTGGCCTCGGCCAGTTGGCGGGTGCGGGCGGCAACCCGTTCCTCAAGGGTTTCGTTCAGGTTGCGCAGGGCTTCTTCGGTCTTTTTGCTTTCGGTTTCATCGATCACGAAGATGTAGAAACCGTTTACCGCGCCGTCTGCGCCGTGGCGTGGCAGGTAATTCATCAAGGCCTGGCGGATGCTGCCGTCGCGGTGTGGCGTGCTGATGCTGAAACAGCAGGGCCTGCCGGACAGCGCCTCAGTGATGTACGGGGCGCGCAGTGCATAGGCTTCTTCGCCGATCACTTCAAGAATGGTTCGCCCGTAAAGTTCTTGCGGCGTCAGCCCGTACCAGTCGAGGTACGCCGCATTGTTCAGGCGAAAGCGTTCTTCGCGGTCAACGTAACTGATCAGGACCGGCATGGCGTTGATGATCAGTTGCAGCTCGGTCTGGCTCTGGCGCAGGGCCTGTTCGGTGTGTTTACGTTCGGTCAGGTCCAGGGCGGCGCCGAGGAAGCGCATCGGCCGGCCGTGGTGATCCTTGTAGCAGCGACCGCGGGCAAACACCCAACGCATCTGGCCGTCGGTTTGGAGCAGGCGATACTCCTCGGCGTACTCAGTGCCGTGGGTGATGCAATGCTTGATGCTGCGGGCGATCAGGGCGCGGTCTTGCGGGTGTACGCCGTGCAGGTACTCGCTGATCGGCAACTGGCTGGCCATGGCCGGGTCGATCCCGTGCAGTTGGGCAAAATGCGCATCGGCGATGAAACGGTCCTCGCTGATGTCCCAGTCCCAGGTGCCGACCGCATCGGTGGCGGCGAGGGCCAGTTGCAGGCGCTCCTCGGTTTCACGCTGGGCCTTGAGGCTGGCCGCCGAGCGCTGTTCGAGTTCGAGGGCGATGCGCCGGCGTTCGTTGGTTTCGATGGCGGTGACCAGGATCCCGGCCACCTTGGCACTTTCGTCACGGATCGGGCTGTAGGTCAGGTCGAGCCAGAAGTCGGATTCCCGGTCCCCGCGTTGCAGGGTAAAGCGCTGCTCGCTGTAGGTTCGCACCTGACCTTGCAGGACGGCGCTGTATATCGGGTCGGTAAAGTCTTGCAACTCTGGCCAGATCAGGTGTGTCGGTTGGCCGAAAGCGTGTGGATGTTTGCTTCCGGCGAGCAGGGCGAAGCCGTCGTTATAGATCTGCGTCAGCTGCGGGCCCCATAGCAGCAGCATCGGCATCGGTGAGTGAATGACGATGTCCACGGCGGTTCGCAGGCTTTGTGGCCAAGTGCTGGCAGCGCCCAGCGGGCTGCTTGCCCAGTCGATTCGGGCGATCAAGGCCTGGGCATCGCTGGCGGTTGGTGTTGCGTTCATCTGGGAGTCCTGCACATGAGTCGCTTTGGCTGGCCTCTATTCTTGCACAGGTGGTCGATTGTGGAGGACCCGTCAGGGTGAGCGGTCAAGCGACACAGAACCCTGTGGGAGCGGGCTTGCCCGCGAAAGCGGTTTCACATCCGACGCAGATGTTGTCTGAACCACCGCAATCGCGGGCAAGCCCGCTCCCACAGGGGATTGTGGCGCTTCAGGATTTGAGTTCGGGCCGGTCACGAAATTGTTCCAGCGCCTCGGGATTGGCCAGCGCATCAGTGTTCTTCACCTTCTGCCCGTGCACCACATTGCGTACTGCCAACTCAACGACTTTGCCGCTGATGGTCCGGGGAATGTCGGTAACCGCGACAATCTTCGCCGGCACATGGCGTGGCGTGGTGTTGGCGCGAATCGTCTGGCGGATCTGCTGTTGCAGCGCCTCGTCCAGTTCGAGCCCGTCGTGCAAGCGTACGAACAGCACCACCCGCACGTCATCCTGCCACTGCTGACCGATGGCCACGCTGTCGAGTACCTGGGGGACTTTCTCCACCTGACGATAGATTTCCGCCGTGCCGATGCGCACGCCGCCGGGGTTGAGCACGGCATCGGAGCGACCGTGGATCATCATCCCGCCATGGGGCAGTTGTTCGGCGTAATCACCTTGGGCCCAGACGCCGGGGAACAGGCTGAAATAGGATTGGCGCAGTTTCTCGCCATCGGGATCGTTCCACAGGCCAATGGGCATCGCCGGGAAATGCCGGGTGCAGACCAGCTCACCTTTTTCGCCGCTCACCGGGTGGCCTTCGTCGTTCCACACTTCGACGGCCATGCCCAGGCTCTTGCCCATGATCTCGCCACGCCTGACCTGCGACATCGGGTTGCCGTTGACGAAGCACGAGACGATGTCGGTGCCACCGGACATCGAGGCCAGGCACACGTCAGCCTTGAAGTCGCGATAGACGAAGTCGTAACTCTGCGGTGACAGCGCCGAGCCGGTGCATAGCAGCATCTTGAGGCTGCTCAGGTCATGGCTTTCACGGGGCTTGATACCGCTGCTTTCCAGGGTCGCGAGGTATTTGGGGCTGGTGCCAAAGACACTGATGCCCTCGTCGTCGATCAGGTCGATCAGGCGCTGCGGCTCGGGGTGGAACGGCGAGCCGTCGTACAGCACCACGGAGCTGCCTGTCGCCAGCGCCGACACCAGCCAGTTCCACATCATCCAGCCGCAGGTGGTGTAGTAGAACAGCCGTTCACCGGGGCCGAGATCACCATGCAGGCCGTGTTCCTTGACGTGTTGCAGCAACACGCCGCCGGTGCTGTGGATGATGCATTTGGGTACGCCGGTGGTGCCGCTGGAGTAGAGGATATACAGCGGATGGGCGAAGGGCACGGGGACGAAATCCGGCTCGCCGCCGGGCGTGTAGAAATCGTCCCACAACGTCACATTGGCCTGGGTGCGGAATTCTTCTATGTGCGCGTGTGGCCGGGCGTAAGGCACGATGATCAACTGTTGCAGCGAAGGCAGACGCTGGAGAATCTCGTTGACCTTGGCGGTTTGGTCGATGTCCTTGCCGGCGTAGCGATAACCGGCGCAGGTCACCAGCACTTTCGGTTCGATCTGGCCGAAACGGTCAACCACCCCTTGGGTGCCGAAGTCCGGCGAAGAGCAGGACCAGATGGCGCCAAGGCTGGTGGTGGCGAGCATGGCCACCAGGGTTTGCCAGGTGTTGGGCATGCACGCGGCGACCCGGTCGCCAACCCTGACGCCGGCTGCTATCAGCCCGTTTTGAAAGCCGGCGACATGTTCCGCGAGTTCGGCCCAGGTCAAATGTTCACGCAGACCGTTTTCGCCAACGGCTACCACGGCGATCGCATCATCGCGACGCTGTAGCAGGTGTTCGGCAAAGTTCAGCGTTGCGCCGGGGAACCACTGGGCGCTGGGCATCTGCGGGCCTTCGAGCAGCACCGCGTCAGGTTGCTCGTGGAAGCGGATGTCGAAGAAGTCGACGATGGCCTGCCAGAAGTCCGGGCGTTGCTCGATGGACCATTGGTGCAGGGCAGGGTAGTCGTCGATCTTGAGGTGATGCCGCTGATTGATGAAACGCCGGAAGGCCTCCATGCGGGTCTTGCCAATGCGTTTGGCGTCAGGTTGCCAGAGGATGTCGGACATGGTTTGCCTCTTCTTATGCCTTTAGATCCATTCGCGGGCAAGCCCGCTCCCACAGGTTTTGCTTTTTTGCTGGAAATCAGTTCAACACAAAATCCACCGGCTCCAGCTGTGGCGGCAACTCTGTCACACCCAGGGCCGCCAGTACATCACGCTCGATGTTGCGCACGATGGCGTCGGTGGGCAGGTCGTTTTCGTCGCGGCCGAAGGGGTCTTCCAGTTCATCGGCAATCGCATCCAGGCCGAAAAAGGTGTAGCTGACAATCGCGGTGAAAATCGGTGTCAGCCAACCCAGGGGTTCGGCCATGGCAAACGGCAAGAGGATGCAGAACAGGTAAATGGTGCGGTGCAGCAACAGGGTGTAGGGGAACGGCAGCGGGGTGTTCTTGATTCGTTCACAGACGGCCTGGGCATGGGTCAGGCTGGTCAGGTGGTTGGCCATGAGCGTGTAGCGCCAGTCGTTGATCGCCCCTGACTCGTTGAGTGCCGAGCACTGCTGACCGACCTGCATCAGTATCTGCCCGCTGACGTCCGTGGTGTTGCCCTTGGGCATCGGCTGCAGCCAGTCGCCACTGGCGGCCAGTTCGTTTTCCTGGCGCAGCCGCGCGTTGAGGGCATGGGCAAAGCCACACAGGTTGCTGAGGACCGTGTGTCGCTCATCCGTGTCTTTGATAGCCAGGGTTTCACGAATCATCGAGCGGACTTCCACGATCACATCGCCCCACGCCTTGCGCGCTTCATACCAGCGGTCGTAGCAGGCGTTGTTGCGAAAGCTCATGAAGATCGACAACGACAAACCCAGCAGCGTGAAGGGCGTGGCGCTGACCTTGGAAAAGTAGCTGGGGTGCAAGGTTTCGATGAGCACGATGGCCGAGGCGAGCAGCGTCACCATCAGGCTGCGCCAGGCGATGCGTTTGGCAATCGAACCCTTGAGGGACGTCAGCACGCCGATCAGGTTGGGTTTGGGTCTCACGATCATGGGTTTCAGCCGCCCGTCATGTTCATGAAGCGAATGACCTGAACATCGTCGTTTACTTCGAAGTTGTGTCGATAAGGCTTGAGTTTCATCGCCTCGATAATGGCTTTTTCCAGGCGCTCGGGCTGTCCGGGGTGGCTGCGCAAGACCGCCTTGAGATCCACGGCGTGGTCATTGCCCAGGCACAGCAGCAGACGTCCTTCCACGGTCAGTCGCACCCGGTTGCAGGTGCCACAAAAGTTGTGGCTGTGGGGGGAGATGAACCCCAGGCGAATCTGCGGCGCCTCGGCCAGGCGCCAGTAGCGCGACGGACCCTGGGTCGACTCGGCGGAATCAATCAAAGTGTAGCGTTCGCCGATGCGTTCACGGACCTGGGCACTGGAGAAAAACGCTTCGGCGCGGCTGTGCTCGTGGATGGTGCCCAGCGGCATTTCCTCGATAAAGGAAATGTCGAGGTTGCGGTCGATGGCGAAGCTCACCAGATCATTGATCTCATGGTCGTTGCGGCCCTTCATCACCACGCAATTGAGCTTGGTATTGCGAAATCCCGCCTGGTTGGCCGCGTCGATGCCCTTGATCACCTGCGCCAGATCACCGGTGCGGGTCAGTTCGCGAAAACGTTGCGGGTCCAGGCAATCGAGGCTGATGTTGAGGCGCTTGACCCCGGCTTCGAACAACGGCTTGGCCAGTCTGGCCAACTGCGAACCATTGGTGGTCATGCACAGTTCACGCAGGCCGGGCAGGGCGGCGATCCTCTCGCACAGTTGCACCACGCCCGGACGGATCAGCGGCTCGCCCCCGGTCAGGCGGATCTTGCGGGTGCCCAGTGCGACGAAGCTTTGTGCCAGCTGATAAATCTCTTCCAGGGTCAGCACCCGTTGGCGCGGCAGAAACTGCATGTCCTCGGCCATGCAATACACGCAACGGAAATCGCAGCGGTCGGTGACCGACATCCGCAGATAGTCCACGCGCCTTGCAAACCCATCGATCAGGACTCGTTCTGACATGACTTCCTCTCCTGGCACCGAAAAATCTGTAGGAGCGAGCTTGCTCCGGGCGGCGATCCGACGATGGTCGTTAACGATTACGCGCGCTTTCTGGTTAAACGCGGTGCCCTTGGGGCAATCGCGAGCAAGCTCGCTCCTACAGTTACGAACTCCGTTAATAACGGATTTGTTGAACGCAGGCTAAGAGCAACTTCAAGGGGCGTCCAATCACTATTAATAACCGGTTGATCGACCGGCTCTATGATGAATTTAATTTGGCTTTAAAAGTTGCTTTTGTTGATTTCAAGGTATTGAAAAACAAAGTAAAAATACCGTGATAGATGGTTTCGATAACCTGGTCATAAATAGCGATTAGACAATATTTAAACGCCATTCATATGCTTTCTCCGCAAATCGAACAATGACCTGAGTCAGGTCGAAGCCTGTGTGCATTGTCACGGAGAAGTACCATGTCTCAAGTCGACCGATACAAACCCTACAAAGGTGCCGCCGCTGGTTGGGCAGTGAAAACGCGCTGAAGAGCATTCGCGTCATGCTCAAGACCAACCAGAACAGCGGGTTCGACTACCCCGGTTGCGCCTGGGGCGAGTCGCCGGAAAACGGCATGGTCAAGTTCCTGCTGCAATGGGAGCGCGAAGCACAGGTCAGCGGCGGCGAGTGTGATCTGCGTGTGGACGCCAATCCTTCATCCGGAACTCGCCACGCGCTAGTTTGCCCATGCGCACCTGGCGATGTTCGGCTTGCTCAAGACCCTGCGCCAACGCCACACCCATTGGCCGTTCGCCTTCACCCTGATGCTGGTGTTCCTGGGCTACATCGGCCTGGCGTTCAGCCTCTGGCCGAACATCGTGCCGCCGTCGATCAGCCTGTGGGCGGCGGCATCACCGCCGACCAGCCAGTTGTTCATCCTGATTGGCGCGCTGTTCATTCTGCCGATCATCTGATGTACACGGTCTGGAGCTACTACGTGTTCCGCGGCAAAGTGAGGATTGGCGATGGCTAGCATTGAAACGAATCAAACCGCACCCGCGCGCTGGTACAAGCGCCTGGGATGGCTGGTGGTGATCTGGCTGGGCAGCGTGGTTGCCTTGGGTGTGGTGGCGGGGGCGTTGCGGATGTTGATGCACGCGGCCGGGATGAGTAGCCACTGATGGCAAGCCATTAAAGGGTTCCAGTTCACTTTGAGGCGTATGTATGGATTGGATTGGATGAATATCCATTTTTGCGGTAATGGCCACTAACGGTTCCGCCCTTACGGCGGGTTACTTGGGGCTTTTCCAAGTGACCCGCCGTAAGGGCGGAACCGTTAGTGGCCGTTACCAAAGAAACGGATATGTACACCATCGGCTGCACAGTCCGCCCGCGACACACTCTGTGCGCCAAGGACTTCAGTCTCACCGCAAAAACTTTCTTAAAGGGCACAGAGTCTTGTCTTTACTGAGCCCCAAACACCGCCGTCCAGTAAATCCCCGCATCGCTCTTCGGGTCGGTCGCATACGCTGCGCCCAATTCACGGAACTGCGGGTTCATCAGGTTGGCGCAATGACCAGGGCTGACCAGCCAGCCTTCGACCACCTTGCGTACGCTGTCCTGCCCGGCGGCGATGTTTTCGCCGATCTGCTGGAAGTCATAGCCGGCCAGTTCCGCGCGGTCGCCCGGGGTGCGGCCGTCACGGTCCTTGTGATCGAAGTAGTTATTGTTGGCCATGGAGCGCGAGTTGCCTTCGGCGGCGGTGGCCAGCGTGGCGTTCCAGGCCAGCGGCGCGGTCGCATTGAAAGACTGGGTGCCGCATTGACGCGGCTTGGCCCGTGCGGCGTTGAGTTCGATGAGCAGCTTCTGGCCCTCGGTCTGCCAGTCGCCCAGGCGTGAACTCAGCAGTGGCCGCGCCAAGACGATGCGCCACTGATTGTCCTGGCGGCTGACGCCGACATCGACGAATTGCGGGTCGAGTACGATCTGGCAAAAGCTCTCCTGAATCGCCTTCATCGCCGACGCCGCATCGCGCGGCCCGGACAGGCTGATGGCCTGCACGTTCTTCATCGGATAACCCGCAGTGGCCATGGCCTGCTGCAGATTGCCGATGCTCGGGCCGGACAGCACCAGGCGCGGGTCGGACGACAACGGCGGAAGCTCCGCTGAGACCTGGCCGGCACAGCGTTGCAGTTGGCTGCGGTAGACGTTGATCGATTCGACCAATTGCGCTTCGTCCGCCGCCACGGCGTGGGCGGCGAATACCAGGCCCAGAGACAAACCGGTCAAACGCATTGCGGATGAGATGAAACCCATGAATATCCCCTTGAGCAGATTGCGCCCATGATGCGCGAAGTTGGTCCATCCAGGACAACGGATTTATCCAGAGTGTAGTGGGGTGGGCGAAATCATTTCACTACTAGACTGAATCGAACCACTCACCGAGTGACACCGACCATGCGCCTCGACTGGATCGCCACTTGCCTCGCCTTCATGTTGTTTGCCGGCCCGGTGTCCGCTGCGGATCAAGCGCAAAAGCAGCAAGCGGCCGAGAACAAGGCCGAGGTGCTGGAACAGAAAGCCGCCGAGAACAACAACCCCGCACCGGTGCCCAAGGCTGAAGCGATTACCCCGTCCGAAGTCCAGGCCGTCGACCCGGCGGGCGTCGCGCCGCTGGACGATGCGATCACGTGCCTGGCCCGGTCCATTTACTGGGAAGCCAGGGGCAAGGACACCGCCGACATGGAGGCAGTGGCCAACGTGGTCATGAATCGCCTGGGCCACGAGGGCTTTCCGGACACGGTGTGCAAAGTGGTCAAACAGGGTTCAGAAACCAAGAGTTGCCAGTTTTCCTGGTGGTGTGACGGCAAATCCGATTCGGTCCAGGAAGAGGTGCCTTACGCGATGGCCAAGGAAATCGCGCGCAAGGCCCTGAACAAGGAACTGCCGGACCGCACGCAGGGTGCACTGTATTTCCACGATCGTACCGTCAAACCGGATTGGGCCACGCAATACATCAAGACCGTGGATATCGGTTTGTTCCGGTTTTACAAGCCACATGACAATTCGGCCAGATAATAGCGGCTGTTTCGGCCAGATATGGTTTTTTTTGCTGAGGTTGCGCACGGCGTTATCGAAACTGAAATGTTTCTGTTTTATAAGCTTCACAACGAAACCGTGCGCGAATGACGCCATAAGCAGGAGCTACATATGAAGCTGACGAGGGTCTGGATCAGTAATCTCGCGCCGATCGCGGCGCAGTCGCAGGCATGCGTCCAATGACCGTTCTGGTCACCGGTGCGGCCGGGTTCATCGGTTTTCATACGGTCCAGCGTTTGTGCCGCGAGGGTCAGGAGGTTGTTGGTATCGACAACCTCAACGACTACTACGACGTGGAGCTCAAGCACGCACGCCTCAAAGTGCTGGAGACTTTGCCGGGTTTTCGTTTCCGGAAAATGGACATCGTCGATAAACCGGCCCTGATGAGCCTGTTTCAAGAACACCGTTTTACCGAAGTGGTGCATCTGGCTGCTCAAGCCGGGGTGCGCTACTCGCTGGACAACCCGGATATCTATGCGCAATCGAACCTGGTGGGTTTCCTCAATGTGCTGGAAGCCTGTCGGCACCATCGCCCCGAGCATCTGATCTACGCTTCGAGCAGTTCGGTGTACGGCACCAACAGCAAAATGCCGTTCAGTGTCGAGGATCCTGTCGAACATCCCGTGTCGTTGTACGCCGCCACCAAGCGCTCCAATGAACTGCTGGCCGAAAGTTATTGCCATTTGTATGGCTTGAAAGCCAGTGGCCTGCGCTTTTTTACCGTCTACGGTCCGTGGGGCCGCCCGGACATGGCGCTGTTCAAGTTTACCGACGCCATCCTCAAAGACCTGCCCATCGACATTTACAACCAGGGGCAGATGTCGCGCGACTTTACCTACGTCGACGACATTGTCGAAGGTATCGCCCGACTACGCCCAAAGCCTCCGGTGCCGGAAGGCTCCGCCACCGGGGTAAACCGGCTCTTCAACATCGGGCGTGGCATGCCGGTGGCGTTACTGGATTTCGTCGACTGCCTGGAGTCCGCCCTGGGCCTGCAGGCCCGGCGCAACTACATGCCGATGCAGGCCGGTGATGTGGTCAAGACCTGGGCCGATGTCTCGGCACTGGCCGAGTGGGTGGGCTTCAGCCCGCAGGTGACGCTCGAAACCGGCGTCGGCGAGTTTGTGAAGTGGTATCGGCAGTTCTATCAGATTTGAAGCGTTCGCCTCTGATCTCGAAAAATCAAAAGGGCGAGAGAGACCCCATGAACCAAGACATTTTTGTATCCGTACTGATTCCCGCCAAAAACGAAGCGAACAACCTCAAGCCGCTGCTTGAAGAAATCCGCGTCGCATTGGCCGCTGAATCGTACGAAATCATCGTCGTCGACGATGGCAGCACCGATGCGACCCTGCAGGAATTGCGGCAGATCCGCCAGAACGGACTGAACACCCTGCGCATCCTGCATCACGAACGTTCGCTGGGGCAGAGCACTTCGTTGTACCACGCCGCACGGGAGGCCCGCGGGCAGTGGCTGGCGACCCTCGATGGCGACGGCCAGAACGACCCGGCGGACATCCCCGGCATGCTGGCGCTGGTGCGCGGCGAACCGGGCCAGGTTGACGTGCAACTGGTCGCCGGGCACCGGGTCAATCGCCGTGACACCGCGAGCAAACGTTACGCCTCGCGTTTCGCCAACAACCTGCGCCGCCGCCTGCTCAAGGACGCCACCCCGGACACCGGTTGCGGCCTGAAGCTGATCGAGCGCGCGGCGTTCTTGCGCCTGCCGTACTTCGACCACATGCATCGCTATATTCCGGCACTGATCCAGCGCCATAACGGGCGCATGATCGTCCACCCGGTCAACCACCGGCCGCGCACGGCCGGGGTGTCGAAATACGGCAACATCGACCGCGCGCTGGTCGGCATTCTCGATTTGTTCGGAGTCTGGTGGCTGATCAAACGCACGCGGCTGAACACCATTGCCCAGGAGATCGAAGGATGATGTTGTCTCGTGAAACCCTGTGGCTGATCGTCGGCTTTGCGGGGCAGGTTGCCTTTACCGGGCGGTTTGTCCTGCAGTGGCTGTACAGCGAGTACAAGAAACGCAGCGTGATCCCGACCAACTTCTGGTACCTGAGCATCGTTGGCAGTACCTTGTTGCTCGCCTACGCCATCTACCGCCAGGACCCGGTGTTCATCGCCGGTCAGGCGTTTGGCTCCATCGTCTATTTCCGCAACCTGCAATTGATTGCCAAAAGCAGAAGCGTGAAGGAATAAACCATGCGTAGATCACTGTCGCCCAGGGTCGAATGCCTGGGCCTGATGCTGCTTGCCCTGTTGCTGATCGGCGCCGGAATGGGGCTGCGCCAGGCACAGAATGTGGACGAAGAGCGTTTCCTCGGCGTCGCACTGGAGATGCTGCAAAACGGCTCGTGGCTGATCCCGCACCGGGCGGCCGAGATCTACGGCGACAAGCCGCCGATTTTCATGTGGACGGTGGCGTTCTTCACCTGGCTGACCGGCAAGCCGAACATCGCCCTTTATATCCCGGGGCTGTTTTCGGCCGTGACGGTCACGGCGATGGTCTATGACCTGGGTCGTCGCTTGTGGACCCAGCGTACCGGTCGCAACGCCGCGCTGTTGTACCTGGCGACATACCAGACCTACAGCATCCTGCGCACCGGCCAGATCGACAGCCTTTTGATTCTGTTTACCTCCCTGGGCCTCTATGGTCTGGCGCGACACCTGCTGCTCGGCCCGGCGTGGCGCTGGTTTTACGCGGGCTGCGCGGCCATGGGCATCGGCGTGATCACCAAAGGCGTGGGTTTCCTGCCGGCGCTGTTGCTGATTCCGTACGCCTATGCGGTGCGCAAAGACTGGCCCGGTGTGGTGGCCATGCCCGGCGAGGCGCGCAAGTGGTTGCTGGGGTTGGTGGTGATGCTGGCAGCGATTGCGATCTGGCTGTTGCCGTTGGCCTTGTCCATCATCGTCAATGGCAGCGCTGACGAAATTGCCTATGCGCGGGAGATCCTCCTGCACCAGACCGCGGGCCGTTATGCCGCCGCGTGGCATCACCGCGAACCGTTCTGGTACTTCTTCACCAACGTGATTCCGCAGTACTGGCTACCGCTGGTGCTAGTGCTGCCATGGCTGGTCCCCGCCTGGCGCCGGCAGTTGCAAAAACGTGACGGCCGGGTCCTGGTATTGCTCGGTTGGGTGGTGCTGGTGGTGCTGTTTTTCTGCATCAGCACTGGCAAGCGCAAGCTGTACATCTACCCGGCGCTGCCTGGGCTGGTGCTGGTCGCCGCACCGTTGATCCCGTGGCTGCTCAAGCGCTGGTTCAAACGGCACCCGCGTTTGCGTCGGGTGTTCCCGGCACTGGTCGCGACCTGGTTCGTACTGTGGTTCGCCCGTGGTTTCATCGAACCGCTCAAGGAAGGCGCCAACATTGATCAGGTGCTCATGACCCAGGCGGCATCCATGACCCAGGGCGCCGATCTGGTGCTGGTCAACTGGGAGGAGGGGCACTGGTTGTTCGCCCGTCAGCCGATCGTGCATTTCGGCATGGATTACTCCTCCATCGAGAAGGCTGCGCAGTATCTGCGTGAACACCCCAAGGCCTACGCTCTGGTACCGGATGACGTACTGAACCAGTGCTTCAAACCCGAAGCGGCCCGTGAACTGGGCGAAAACTCCCGGGCGAACTGGTCGATCGTGGGGGCGGATGCCGACAACGGCAAATGCCTCCCGCAAGAGGCCAGCAAAGCCTATCGGTTCACCTGGAATGACCCGCACATGCCCGCGCCGGCGCAGGTGGCTAATCCCTGAGGGTAAAAAAAGGGCCGCTTGAATAAGCGGCCCTTTTCTTCGTTCGTCGCCTGTCACTGACGGGCATCCAGCACCACGCGGTAGCGCGCCTTGCCGCTGCGCAAATGATCGATGGCTTCGTTGATCCGGCTCATGGGGAACATCTCGACCTGCGGCAGGATCTGATGACGGGCGCAGAACTCCAGCATCATCGCGGTGTTGGCCGGTGAGCCGACCGGTGAGGCGGACAAGACTTTTTGCTGGGGAATCAGGTTGAACACGTGCACCGGTATGGCGTCGGGCACGATACCGACAAAGTGCAGGCGGCCCTTGCCGCGCAGGGTGGCGAGCATGGCCGTCCAGTCGAGGTTGGCGTTGGCGGTGACCAGGAGAAAATCCAGGGTGCCGGCAATGGCATTGAGCGCATCCGTGTCGGTCGAGGCGACCACCTTGTGCGCGCCCAGGCGCCTGGCTTCGTCCTGTTTGCTCAGCGATGAGGTGAAGGCGGTGACTTCGCAGCCCCAGGCGTTGAGGAAGCGCAGCGCCAGGTGACCGAGGCCGCCGATGCCCACCACACCGACCCGATCAGTGGGCTTGATACCGAATTCCACCAGCGGGTTGAACACGGTCGAACCGGCACAGAACAACGGCCCGGCCATCGCCGGGTCGAGCCCGGCCGGGATCGGCAAGGCCCAGGCCCAGTGCGAGCGAATGCGGTCGGCAAAGCCACCGTTGCTGCCGATGATGGTCGGTTGCACGGTGCGGCACAGGTTATGGGAGCCTTCGATGCACGACGTGCAATGCATGCAGCTGCCCTTGTACCAACCGATGCCCACTCGTTGGCCCATTTCCAGGCCGCGAACCTGGTCGCCCAGCCGCACGATACGGCCGACCACCTCGTGACCGGGAATAAACGGGTAGCTGCTGATGCCCCAGTCGTTGTCGATCAGCGACTGGTCGGAGTGGCAGACGCCGCAATATTCCACGGCGACTTCCACCTCATCGCTTCCCAGCGGGCCGGGATCGTAGCTAAAGGGTTCCAGTGGCGCGCCCGCTGCCGTGGCGGCCCAGCCGGTAAAGGTGGTGAGTTCGCTGCTGTCGCTCATGGGATACCTCCAGATCAGAAGTCAGGGGTCTTGGCCGCTTTGGTGCCGCGGCGGAGCGAGGAAAGTGTAGCGGGTTGCCGACGTTGCATCGGGCGCGAGCGTTGATACTTGAACACCCGACGCATACACCCACGGTCACTGTTCGAACAATTGGCGATTGGCCTGTACGAAGTCAGCCACCGTTTGTGGTGCTTGACCGGTGACTTGTCCAATCACGCCATCCACTCCTGAAAAGATCCCGTTCTGGTAATCGACAGCGACTGCCAGGAAGTGCTGGATGACAAATTCCGGCAGATCGTAGGTCTGCAGGTGCTGACGATACTCCTCCAGCGTCGACGGACTGTAGATGATGGTGCGGCCAACGATGGCGCTGATTTCCTCGGCGATTTGCTGATGGCTCAGTTCTATGGGGCCGCACAGCGGGTAGGTCTTGCCGATATGACCGGACGGCTGGGTCAGGAGCTTCGCGATCAGGCGAGCCTGATCCTCTGCCGCAATCGGCGCATGCCGCCCGCTACCGTACGGCAGCGTTATCTTGTTTTCCTTGACGATCTGATCCAGCACCCACGGAAAAATCAGCCATTCGGAAAAGAACGTCGGGCGAATGTGCACCACTGGCACGCCCGACCAGTCGAGTACGCGCTCGGCAATCCAGTGGTCGCGGGCGGCATGGCTCAGAGAGTCTTCCCGCGCGGAAATCTGCGACATTTCCACCACCACCTCGACGCCTGCGCGCCGTGCGGCATCGGCAAAATAGGCGGTTGCCTGAATGTAGCCGGGGCGAACCGGGTAGCACAGGTACGCGCCGGTCACGCCATCCATGGCGCGCAAGATATCGTCATGTTCCAGCAGGTCGCCGACAAAGATTTCGGCGCCCTCGTTCTGCAAGGCGGCGCTGCGTTCGTCCAGTTGATGCACGAAGGCCCGCACTGTATGACCTTCATTGAGCAGATGACGGACGGTGTAGACGCCGGTTTTACCGGTTGCTCCGGTGATGAGGTATTTGTGTGGCTGCATGATGGGTTCTCTCACTGTAATAAACGGGAAGTGGATCAGCTGTCGAAGGGGGCGTTGTCGATCAGGTCGCAGACATTCGGGCAATCGAAACCATGGACATGGCGACGTCCGACATCGGCGAGCCCGGTACCAATGGCCGTATGGGGTTTGTTCCTGGCCACTTCGGCAACGGCCTGGGTAAAGGCCGCTTTCATGCCGATGCGGGGGTAAAGCGCGAGCGTGTCGTCGACCAGCGAAGGGGTGATTTCATCCAGGTGCAGGCCCATGACATCGACATGGGCGCCCAGATAGATCAGGGCGATTTCCGGCTGTTTGCGGTCGGCGATGCCGGCGCTGGAGTGCAGGGCAATTGCATCCCAGACCTGTTCAGCTTTCGCCTGCGGATAACCGTTGGCCAGGAGAAAATGACGGGCGGCATCGGCGCCATCGACTTCAAAGCGCTGGTCGGCGGCAAACTCGGGCGTCAGCCCCAAATCGTGCAGCAGTGCGGCGAGGTAGACCGCTTCACGGTCGTACCGCAAGCCCCGGCGCTGGCCAAGGAATTCGGCAAACCACCATGTCCGGTGCACATGATGCAAAAGCGCTCTGGAATGGACGCGCTCCACGAGCGATGCGGCTCTGCGGGCTAGCTCGGAGTCTGGAGCGCTGAAGCCGCTGATGTTGATGGGTGTATTCATGGTGCCTCCCGGTAATGAACTTGGCTTGCCATTCACTCTAGGGATGTATGGTGTGGCGTAATTGACTATTTGCGGATGATTTGTGCCAATATTGGTGCCTTGAACGAGCAGGAACCCGCCGTGATGAACAAGACGAAACCTGGCCATTCATTGAAGGGCCGCACACCAAAACGCGTGGTGATTCTGGGGTTGCCACCCGTCGACGGGCTCGACGTCATCGGCCCGGCCGAGGTGTTTTCCCTGGCGAACACTCTGCACGACGGAGCCTTCGCGCCCTACGTGCTTGAACTGGTCTGCGCGGGCGTCGACCCGCAAATGGCCAGCAGCACTGGCATCGGGCTCATGGCGCACACGACCCTCGAGCACGAGCGGCGTGCCGACAAGGCCATCGACACGCTGATCGTGGCGACAGGCTGGCAGGCAATCGATCAGCTGGACGGGGCGGCCATCGAATGGATTCGCACGAGGTCCGAAAGCGTACGACGGGTGTGCTCGATCTGTGTCGGCGCGTTCGCCCTGGCAGACGCAGCACTGCTGGACGGGCGCCGGGCGACGACTCACTGGCGCATGGCACGCGATCTTGCCGAGCGATATCCCAAGGTGCAGGTCGATCCGAATCCGATCTGGATCAAGGACGACAAAGTCTATACCTCGGCCGGCATCTCGGCGGGCATCGACCTTGCCTTGGCGCTGGTCAGCGAAGACCTGGGGGATGACGTTGCGCTGGACATCGCGAAAAACCTGGTGCTGTTCCTGCGCCGTCCCGGTGGGCAGGCGCAGTTCAGTGTCGCCCTGCAATCGCAGCAGGTCCCCGGTTCTAATCTGGATGAACTGTGCCACTGGATCAGTGAGCACCTGAGTTCACAGCTGACCGTGGAAATCCTCGCAGACCGCTTTGCTACCAGTGTCCGAACCTTGATCCGGATCTTTCAGCGCGAGTTGCAGACCACCCCGGCCAAGTACGTGGAAGACGTTCGGCTGGAAGCCGCGTGCCGGGAGCTCGAACTGGGTGGGCGCTCGATGGAGGAGGTCGCACGCCGATGCGGTTATCACAGCGTTGACGTACTGAGGAAGGTTTTCGTCCGGCGCCTTGGCGTGAGTCCCAGGGAGTACGCGCAACGTTTCGCGCCGGACGTGGGGTAGGGGCGCCCGAGGCTTTCGGAGAATGTCGAACGGTTCGATGCGCTGGAACTGTTGATCTGAGCGTTACCTCAGAACTCCAGATCGATCACCAAGGCCTCATCGAAATCAGGATTTTCATTGATGCCATTTTTGGCATAGCCCTGGGGGTTGCACACCACGCGGGTGTTGCCCACCCGATAATCGAAGCTGCCATGGGTGTGGCCATGCAGCCACAGTGCCGGCTGCCAGTCTTTGATCCGCGCTTCGAGGTCCGAGACAAAACTTGAGTTGATCGGCGAGCCGGCAAAGGTCGGGCTGATGCTCGACCGGGTCGGGGCGAAATGCGAGACCACCACCGTGGGCGTGCTGCTGTCGCGGGTGAAGCAGTCTTCCAGCCAGACGACGGTCTGTAGAAACACCAGTTGGGAAATGGCCGGGGTGAACAGGTCTGGAAAGTCGGGGGCGATCCTGATGTGGCTGAAGTCACGGATCAGCTGCGTCGCCAGATCGATGCCCAGCGCCCGATCCTCCGGGCTGTCGAGCAGGCGATAGTCAGACCACAAGGTGCAACCGAGAAAACGTACGCCGTCGTGGATGTACTCCGAACGTTCCAGTACGTGGATCTGTGTGCCTTGCGCCAGGCTGTTCAACTGCTCGTAGGTGGAGACCAGGTCACTGCCATAAAACTCGTGATTACCCGCCACGTACAACAACGGAACCGGGCAGGCTCTGGCCCACTCGATGGCCTTGGCCGGCCGGGCGATGTCCCCGGCGAGTACGACAATGTCGGCATCCACGGTGGGAAAAGGGACCGCGTTGACAGACAGGTGCATGTCGGACAGCAAGGCGATGCGCATGGATCAACTCCGGCGTGTCTTGAGGGGCAGGTCGTCCAAATTACCCGTTGTCGACCCGTTGCCACAAGCCGGCTTTATGCCACGCCGAAAATCCACTGTAGGAGCGAGCCTGCTCGCGATGGCTATGTGTTGGGTGATGTGGTTTTGCGGGTGTACATATCCGTTTTTGCGGTAACGGCGACTATTGGTTCCGCCCTTACGGCGGGTCACTTGGAAAAGCCCCAAGTAACCAAGGGCTCTTGCCCCTTTCGTTCGGTGCCTCGCCCAAGCTCGGCATTCCCTCGCTCCGGTCCTGCTCCGTGGGCCCGCCGCCATCGGCCATCCATGGCCGGCGGCGGCTAACCCGGCATCCATGCCGGGTTGCCCACTGCGCAGAACCTGCGCTCGGCCTCTCGAGGGGGCAAGAAGATCAAAAGCCAAAGCCAAAGCCAAAGCAAAAGCAAAGAGGTTGACTGGTTTATTTCAAGTACCAACCCCACGGCTCGTCACTGACGTACTCGGTCACCTGCTTGACCTCCAGGTAATTGTGCAACCCCCATTGCCCCAGCTCCCGGCCGATCCCGCTGTGTTTCATCCCGCCCCAGGGCGCTTCGACGAAGGTCGGTTGCGAGCAGTTGACCCAGACGATCCCGGCGCGCAGCTGGTTGGCGACCCGGGCGGTGCGCTGCAAATCGGCGCTCATCACGGCGGCGGCCAGGCCGAAGCGGCTGGCGTTGGCCATTTGCAGCGCTTGTTCTTCGGTCTTGAAGCGCTTGATGCACAGCACCGGGCCGAACACTTCTTCGCGCCACAAGATGCTGCTGTGCCCCGGCTCATCGAAGATCGCCGGCTCAATGAAATACCCTTCGGCCAGATGCGCCGGTCGCCGTCCGCCGGTGAGCAAACGGGCGCCGCTGGCCAAGCCCTGGTCGATGAAGCCGAGCACCTTGTCGTACTGGCCCTGGCTGACCAGCGGCCCGAGCAGAACGCCGGGCTGCATACCGGGGCCAATGCTGATCTTGCGGGTTTCCTCCACCAGCCGTTCGATCAGGCGCGGGGCGATGGTTTCCTGCACCAGCAGGCGTGAAGTCGCGCTGCACACCTGACCCTGGTTCCAGAAAATCCCGAACAGAATCCACTCCACAGCGGCTTCGACATCGGCGTCATCAAACACGATGAACGCAGACTTGCCCCCCAGTTCCAGGCTGATGTTCTTGATGTCCCGCGCCGCTGCCGACATGATTTTCGCCCCGGTGGGCACGCTGCCGGTGAAGGCCAGTTTGTCCACCCCCGGATGCTCGGTGAGCGGGCTGCCGGCGTCGGCGCCGAGGCCGGTGACCAGGTTCAGCACCCCGGCGGGCAAGCCGATACGATCGGCAGCGGCCGCCAGTTCCAGCGCGGTCAATGGCGTCAGTTCGGACGGTTTCAACACCACGGTGGCCCCGGCGGCCAAGGCTGGCGCCACCTTCCACGCGGCCATCAGCAGCGGGTAGTTCCAGGGAATGATTTGCCCGGCCACGCCAATCGGCTCGTGGCGGAGGCGGCAGCGAAAACGCTCATCCGGCAAGGCCAACGGCTGATCCTGCTGCTGGTCAAGATCGCGGGCCAAACCGGCGTAGTAACGGAAACAACCGATCGCATCGCCAATGTCCCATTGCGCTTCGGGCAGCGGCTTGCCGTTGTCACGCACTTCCAGTTCCGCCAGCGTCTGCTGGCCGCTTTCCAGCTCATCGGCCAGCGCCTCGAGCCACTGCGCACGCTCGGCGCCGCTGGTTTGTCCCCAGCCATTGTCGAAGGAGCGACGGGCCGCACGCACGGCATGGTCGACATCCTCTTCAGTGCCCGCCGCCACGCGGTGGAAGACCTGTTCGGTAGCCGGATCAATCACGTCCAGATAGCCGCCCAGGTCCGGGCTGACCCATTCGCCGTTGATGTAGAGCTGATCACGCATGGTGTGACTCCTGGACGCCGGTGCGGCGGTTTTGCAGATGGCGGGAAGTGAATAGCAGGGCCAGCGACACGCAGATGATCACCGTGGAAATCGCGTTGATCTCTGGCGTCACGCCGCGGCGGATGGAGGAAAAGATGTAGATCGGCAACGTCGTTTCGGAACCGGCAACGAAGAACGCGATGATGAAATCGTCGAAGCTGAAGGTGAAGGCCAGCAGGAACCCGGCCATGATCGCCGAACTGATCTGCGGCAGGGTCACCCGCCAGAAGGTGTCCATCGGTGGCGCATACAGGTCCGCCGAGGCTTCGAGCAAAGCCTTGTCCAGTGAATCGACGCGGCTGCGCACGATCACCATCACCAGGGCCATGGTGAACAGCGAGTGCGCGGCGATCACGGTGAAGAAGCCCATGTTCAATTTCGGCACCGTCGGCAGCCAGCTCGCCAGTAGCGGGTTGATCAGGTCGAACAGGCTGATGAACGCAATCAGCGTCGAGATACCGATGACGATGCCCGGCACGATGATCGCGCAATAGGTCAGCGCATCGAACAACATGCGCACCTTGCTGCCGCAACGCTGCAAGCCAAACACCGCCAGGGTGCCGAACAGCGTGGCGATCACCGAGGAACTTGCGGCAATCAGCGCGCTGTTGCCCAGGGCTTCCATGATGAACGGGTTGCCGAACGCAGTGCCGAACCATTGCACCGAGCAGCACTGGAACGCCAGGCCACTGCGCCCTGCGTTGAAGCTGAACAGCACGATCAAGGCAATCGGCGCATAGAGGAACAGGTACAGCGAGGTTGAATAGCTACGTAGCCACATGTCACAGGCCTCCGTCGGCAGGGCGGCCGCCATAGCGCGCCACCAGTTTCAGATACACGCCGATGATCAGCAGCATCATCGCCACCAACGTCATGGCCAGCGCACTGCCGAACGGCCAGTTGCGCGATTGCAGGAACAGGTCGACCAGCGCGTTGCCGACAAAGAACACCTTGCCGCCGCCGAGAATCGCCGGGATCAGGAACTCGCCCATCAACAGGATGAACACCAGCATCACCCCGGTGATGATCCCCGGCGCGGACAGCGGCAGGGTGATCCGACGGAAGCTTTCGAAGGCGCTGGCACCCAGGTCCGCCGAGGCTTCGAGCAGGCGCTTGTCGAGTTTTTCCAGGCTGACGTAGATCGGGAACACCATCAGCGGCAGGTAGCCGTAGACGATGCCGATCAGCACCGCCCACGGCGTGTTGATCAGCCGCACATCCTCAAGACCCAGGCTGGCCAGCAGTGCCGGAATGCCTTTGCCACTGAGGATGAAAATCCACGCATAGGTGCGGATCAGGAAACTGGTCCAGAACGGCACGATCACCAGGGTCAGCAACAGCGAGCGGTTCCTCGTGACCTTGACCGCGAGGAAGTACGCCAACGGATAGGCCGCCAACAGGCACACCAGGGTACCCAGCGGCGCGAGCATCAGCGTGTTGCTGAACGCCGCGCCGCGAGAACCGAGGTTCAGGTAGTTGGCCAGGGTGAAGCCACCGGCGTAACCGCCCACGGCGCTGCGCTCGCCGAAACTGAAGACCAGGATGATCACCAGCGGCATCAACAACAGCAGCAGAAACCACAGGGTCGAAGGCAAGAGCATCACCAGGGTGATGCGCCGGCCGAGGCTGCGCCGTTGGCGAACCTCGGCCGACAGGGCATGGCCCGGCTGTACCGTTTGCGGGTGGGCGACGGCATTCATGGGTGACTCCTCATTGGCCATGGTCAAGCGATCAGGCGGACTTGAAACGCGCCATCAGTTCGGCGCGCGCCGGGCTGGTCAGCGTCGCGGCGGCACCGAACTCCAGCGGGCTCAGGGCCTCGGCGGCCGGGTACATGATCGGATCGTCGAGCATCGCCACAGGCAGCAGCGCGTCGACACGCTTGTCGCCGCTCGGGTAGCCGTGGCTCAGCACTTCCAGCTTGTTGTGCTGCGGATCGAGCAGGTAATTGATGAACGCGTAGGCGGCATCCTTGTGCTCCGAGCTTTTCGGGATGGCGAAGAAGTCGCTCCACAGCTCGCCACCTTCCTTGCCCAGTTCGAACTGCATTTGCGCGTTGTCGCGGTGCAGTTGCGAGGCGTCGCCAGTCCACGACATCGCCAGCCAGGCATCGCCGCTGCGCATCGACGGCTGGATGTCGGAGTTGATCGCGAACAGGTGCGGCTTGACTTCGATCAGCAGTTTTTCCGCGTCGGCCAGTTCTTTCGGGTCCAGGGAGTTGAAGCTGTAGCCGAAGCTTTTCAGCGCGTTGCCGATGGCGGTCAACTGGTAGTCGTGGACCATCGTGCGGCCGCTGGCCGGGCCCTGGGCGGTGGCCCAGAATTCCTTCCAGCTGGCGGGGCCGTTCTTCAGCTTGCCGGCGTCGTAGAGCATGCCGGTGGTGCCCCAGTTTTTCGGCACCGCGTAGACCTTGCCGTCCACCGTGCCCTGGGCCATGAACTTCTGCTGGAACGCCGAGGCGTCGAAGTTGGGAATGCGCGACAGGTCCAGCGGCTCGATCAGCCCCAGGCCGACGTAGGTGCTGATGGTGTAGTTGGTCGGCACCAGCACGTCCCAGCCACTGCCGCCGGCCTGCAATTTGGCGAGCATTTCTTCGTTGGAGCCGAATACGCTCATCGACACCCGGGCGCCGGTGGTCTTGCCGAAGGCGTCGAGGTTTTCCTGGCTGTGGTAGTTCGGCCAGGTCGCCAGCGACAGGCGATCACCCAGCTTGGTTTGCTCGGCAGCCTCGGCGGTGGAGGTCAGCAGGCCGGGCATGTTGGTGGCGACCACGGCAGCGGCAATCCCCAGGCCGGTGCGGCCAAGGAAATCGCGACGACTGATCGAGCCGTTCTGCCAGCTGCGCAGGGTTTTTATAAAAGTCTTCTGGTCCATAGCACGCTCCACATCCGGTTGATGAAACGAATCGATGATTTACAACGCCATGGCCAGACCATTGGCGTGATCCCAGCCGACGCGCACTGGCGCGCCGTGTTCGAATGCATTGGCGCCGTGATCCTGCTGGCGCGGCACCCGCACGCAGACCACGCCGAAGGCTTGGGTGCGCACGCGGTATTCGGTGGAATTGCCCAGGTAGATGCGGTCCTCGACGCAGCCTTGCAGCTTCACTTCCCGGGCCATCTCGGCGTTGGCCCCGGCGATGCTGATCAGCTCCGGCCGCACCGCTATGCAGCCGGCAGCGTTGGCGCTCAGGCCCTTGCCGGTGGGGGTGAGTGGGCTGGTCAGCTCCAGCCCTTGCTCGGTGCGCAGCACCACCGAGTTGCCATTGAGTTGGCGCACGGTGCCGTCGAACAGGTTGGACTCGCCGATAAAGTCGGCCACGTAACGGCTGGCCGGGGCTTCGTAGAGTTGTTCCGGGGTGGCGGTCTGGATGATCGAACCGTTGTGCATCACGCTAATGCTGTCGCTCATCGACAAGGCTTCTTCCTGGTCGTGGGTGACCAGCACGAAGGTGATGCCGACCTCGCGCTGCAGACGCAGCAATTCCGACTGCATCTCCTTGCGCAGCTTGCGGTCCAGCGCGGCCAGCGGCTCGTCAAGCAGCAACACCGTCGGCTTGTTGACCAAGGCGCGGGCGAGGGCGACACGCTGTTGCTGGCCGCCGGACAACTCACTCGGCTTGCGCTGGCCGAAGCCGCTCAGACGCACCATCTCCAGCGCTTCATCGGCCATGCGCATTTGCTGTTTTTTGTCCGGGCGCGGCGTGCGATAACGCAGTCCGTAGGCAATGTTCTGCGCCACGGTCAGATGCGGGAACAACGCGTAATGCTGGAACACCATGTTCACCGGCCGCTCGAAGGCCGGCACATCGGCCACGCTTTTACCGGCCAGACGGACCTCGCCGCTGGTGGGCTGCTCGAAGCCGGCGATCATGCGCAAGGTGGTGGTCTTGCCGCAGCCAGAGCCGCCAAGAAAGGAATGAAACGAGCCGCGCCGCACCGCGAAATCCAGACCGCTGACGGCCTGCACCTCGCCATAGCGTTTGACCACATTGCAGAATTCGATATCGCTTGGCGGGGTGTTGTTCACGAGGCGGGCTCCCTTGCAGTGATGAATCAGTGCGTCGGGGGCCAAACTAGCAATCGGGGTTTTGCGGTGTATATATCCCTTGGGGGATAGGAACAGCTTGTTGTAGGAGCGAGCCTGCTCCGGGCGGCGTTCCGACGATGGGCTCAAGAGCGCTGCGTTCAGCCAGTCATCACGCGTATTCGTTAACGACCATCGCGAGCAGGCTCGCTCCTACAAAATGCAGATGCGTGTTTAAAGACACCCGGAGTTACTTCGCGAAGGCTACACCACCTTGCGTCGTTGCCTACAGGTACGCCAGAATCCGCCGGCTTGTGCGCCTTGGGGTCGGGTCTTATCGTTTGCCGGTCACTGAAAAACAGTGATCGGGTTTGGTAGCCCGGTGTTACAAGGTGCAATGCGTCACTATCAGCAGCGTTTTTCTGCTCTGCTGCTACATGGTGGCCATGCACAGGGCGCCTTCGGGCGCGCCGGTTTCCTTGTACCCGGTCTACCAACCTGCGTATGGCCACCACCCAACGTTTGGTAGCGTGAGAGTGATGGCTCTTTTTTACGGTACAAGGAGTTTCACTATGTTCAAAGTCACACCCAACCCGCCTGACACCGATCCGGCATCTCCGTACGAAAGCCTCGATCACGACCTCAACCCCGTCCCCCACATCATGGCGACGCCGCGCAAGCCCAGCACGATGTTCATCGTCAATCCCGAACTCAATACCGAAACCCTGCTGGTGCGCGCCTGTGAATCCCTGGCGTCGGCCAATGTCATGGCCAACGATCTGGTGGATCATCTGGAGGGGACGAGCCGCAATGCGCTGTTGGGGATTGCGCAGGTGATCATGCTGGGGGAACTGGCGGTGAACCGGGCGTTGGATCAGCTTGATCCGCCCTGACCACAATCTCCAGATCACCCACAGACCTGTAGGAGTGGCTTGCCAGCGAAAGCGGTGTGTCAGGCAACTGACTTGTCGGCTGAATAACCGCATTCGCTGGCAAGCCAGCTCCTACAGGTGGGGCGGACAACCGATGGGTATCAGGCCTGTAGCTTGAGGCCGGAGGCTTGCAACGGATCCTCCGTCAATTCCCGAATAAACAACCCCAGCAATTCCGACTGGCTGCCAATACCCAACTTGGCATAGATGTTCTTGCGGTGAATCTTCACCGTGCCGGGGCTGATGTTCAGTTGTTCGGCCACCGAAGCACTGGAGTGGCCGCGCAACAACAGTTGAACGATTTCCTGCTCGCGGCCGGTGAGGATGTGCGCGCCGAACTGGTCGAAGGCTGCGCGGATCTTGAAGTCCAGGTCCTGTGCCGGTCGCGGTTGCTGGGCCTGACGCAAGCGCCAGGCCTCATTGATGACTTGTTCGACCACCGCTTGCGCGCACTCGACCAGTTGCATTTCGTCCCGGCTGAACGCACAGCTGGCGCTGGAGCGCATCAGTGACAACACCGCCGTGGCACCACCGCCGAGGTCGACGAAAAACGCCACTTCCTCGGCCAGACCCGTCTGCTGGTAATAGGTCAGGAAGTACTCGCCGAGGTAGAAGTGGTCGGGGGCGAACTGGCGCAGACGCCACAGCCCCGGTGCCTGCTCGCGTGTGCAGGCCAGGTAGAACGGATCGAGCAGGTAAGGCCCGCACTGATAGTCATCGACATACACCGCCCGCTTGTCCGCCGAGAACGTATCGAACAACGCCAGTGGCCGGTGATTGCCTTCGTAGACAAACAACACGAAATGATCGACCGGGCAGATTTGCCGAAGCCAATGGCTCAACCCCGACAGCCGCGCATGCCCGGCAGGCAGGTCGAGCAGGTGGGCGACTCCGGTGGTCCAGAGTTTCAGTTCCTTGGGGCGCATGGCGGCTACAGGCAGAAGAGGATGGCCTTTGGATGCACAAAGTACGCCATGGCGGTTTTGCCCGTGTGGCGCGGGGCGGGTGGCGGTGCGTCGTGGCAAAGACGCACCGCAACAGGGCCAGGTGTTACCGAGTGCTACAGGGCGGGTATCAAAAATGATCGGCTGAATCCTTCAGCGAGCACTCCGGGTCGAAGGCAACAGGATCGTCAAAATCCCCAGCAACGGCAGGTACGAACACAGCATGTACACGTACTCGATGCCATGGATATCCGCCAGATGCCCCAGCAGCGCGGCGCCAATGCCGCCGAATCCGAACATCAGGCCGAAGAACACCCCGGCGATCATGCCGACGTTGCCGGGCACCAGTTCCTGGGCGAAGACCACGATCGCCGAGAATGCCGAGGCGAGGATGAAGCCGATGATCATGCTCAACACGCCCGTCCAGAACAGGTCGACGTAGGGCAGGGCGAGGGTGAAGGGGGCGGCGCCGAGAATGGAAAACCAGATCACCTGCTTGCGGCCGATCCGGTCGCCGATCGGGCCACCAAAGAAGGTGCCCGCCGCGACGGCGCCAAGAAACAGGAACAGGTACAACTGCGAACTGGCCACCGACAGGTCGAATTTCTCGATCAGGTAGAAGGTGAAGTAACTGGTGAAGCTGGCCATGTAGAAGTATTTGGAGAACACCAGCAACGCCAGCACCACCAGGGCGAAGGTCACTCGCCGCTTGGAGAGGCCGTGGGTGGCCTTGCTGCCTTGCTTGAGCTTGAACAGGTTCAGGTGGTTGCGGTACCAGCGGCTCAGCCCGTACTGCACGAGGATGGCGAACACCGCGAACAGGCCGAACCAGGCGACGTTGCCCTGGCCATAGGGAATGATGATCGCGGCGGCCAGTAGCGGACCGAAGGCGCTACCGGCGTTGCCACCGACCTGAAAGGTCGACTGCGCCAGGCCGTAGCGACCGCCTGAGGCCAGTCGCGCCACCCGTGAGGTCTCGGGGTGAAAGGTCGACGAGCCAACCCCCACCAGTGCCGAGGCCACGAGAATGGCCGGGAAGCTGCCGACCATCGACAGCATCAGAATACCGATCAGGGTGCAGACCATGCCCGCTGGCAGCAGCCACGGTTTGGGATGCCGGTCGGTGTAGAAACCGATCCACGGTTGCAGCAGTGAAGCGGTGAGCTGGAAGGTCAGGGTGATCAGGCCGACCTGGGTGAAACTCAGGCCATAGCTGGCCTTGAGCATCGGGTAGATCGAAGGCAGCACGGCCTGGATCAAGTCGTTGATCAGGTGCGCCAGGGCGCAAGCGCCGATGACGCGCATGACCAGGGGGCTGGCCTGGCTTGCAACCGAGACGGTGGGCGAGGGTGAGCTGAGGGTAGTGGTCGACATAGGCGAGTTTCCGGATAAAAACGCGAACTGCGAACGCAAGGCGCAGCCCATTTCAGGGTTCGGCGTTATCCTAGGGGCCTCAAAGGCGCCCGTCTCGCGCAACTCGGGCATTGACCATCGCAAAAAGGGCGTCATGATCAAACCATTGCAGGCATTTCTTGCGGAGATCGACCAGGGCGGCTGGAGCGTACGCAGCAGTGCGACCGACTACGCGGAAAACTGGTTCATCGCGCCGCATTCCCATGAAAAGCATCAACTGATCTATGCCATCGAAGGCGTGATGGTGGTGCACACCGCCACCAGCCAATGGACGGTGCCGCCGAGCCGTGGCATCTGGATGCCAAGTGGAGAAGTGCACTCGATTCGCTGTGTGGGGGCGATCAAGATGCGCAGCGTTTTCGTGCGCCCTGACCCGAGCCTGGAGCTGCCCGCCGAAACCCGGGCGGTGAGTGTTTCCGCGTTGCTGAGCGAGCTGATCAAGGTCTCGGTCGATTTTGACTTTGCCTGTGAGCCGGACTCGCGGGAAGCCCGGGTGCTGCGGCTGATTCTGGATGAACTGACGATCCTGCCGACCTTGCCGTTGAACCTGCCACAGCCCACCGATCCACGGATCAACCTGATCTGCACCGCGTTGCAGCGTAATCCCGGGGATGGCTCGACGTTGTCGGACTGGAGTACGCGATTGAGCCTCGACGCAAAAACCATCCAGCGCAGGTTGCGCAAGGAAACCGGTATGACCTTCGGCCAATGGCGCCAGCAAGCGCGACTGCTGCTGGCGCTGGAACGAATCGCCGTCGGCGAGAAGATCATCGACATCGCCGGGGAGCTGGGATACGACAGCCCAAGCGCGTTCACGACCATGTTCAAGAAGCAGTTCGGCAAGACGCCGAGTGATTTTTTCAAGTGATCCTCAGAAACGATCGAGCCGGTACGGCGCAGTCGCCGGCAGGCCGTGAGGCTGGGCTTCGATCAAAGGCGAGGCCATTTGCGCAATCATTTCCGCCGTGACCGCCGCCTGGGTCAGCCCCAGATGCTGATGACCGAAGGCGAGCAGGACCTTGCCGTGGCACACCCGGTCGATGATCGGCAGGGAGTCGGGCAGGGAGGGGCGGAAACCCATCCACGGCGTGGCGGCTTCGGCACTCAGGTCGTGTTTGAACAGGCCTTTGCTCAGACGGTGCAACTGCCAGGCGCGCTCCATGGTCGGCGGGCATTCCAGACCGGCGAATTCAACGGTGCCGGCCAACCGCAGGCCCTCGGTCATCGGCGTCATGATGAACTTGCGCTCCAGCGATGTGACGGCGAACGGCAAGCGCCCGTGTTCGTGGGGCAGCATCAGGTGATAACCGCGCTCGGTGTCCAGCGGCACCTTCTTGCCGGTCAGTGCGGCGGTGAGCTTCGCTGAATGGGCGCCACAGGCAATCAATACCTGGCGACTGTTGAAACGGCCTTGATCGGTGATCAACGACACGCCGTTTTCATGCAACTGCCCGGCCTCGACCCGTTGCTTGAGGAACTGTACGCCGCTGCTTTTGGCGGCGTGGACCAGTTCGCCGACCACCCGGAAGGGATCGAGAAAGTGCCCGGTGCGCGGGAAGAACAAGCCGCCGCGGATCTGCTCGCTGAGTTGCGGCGCGGCATCGCGGACCGCCTGGGCCTGCCAGAAATCCACCGGCACTTGCTGCTGGCGCATGCGCGCCTGCAGCGCTTCGATGGCCTGTTGCGAGTCGGGGCGTTCGAACACCAGCAGCGAGCCGTCTTCCTTGAGCAATCCGGGGCGGTCTATGGTCTCCAGCAACCGGTGCCAGGCACCCAGGCTGCTTTCATTGAGCGCGCGGATGCCGGCCACGGTGCGCTGGAACGGCGCCGGGCGCAGGTTGAGCAACAGACGCACGAACCAGGGCAGGGCCCGGGGCATGTATTTCCAGTCCAGGCGCAGCGGGCCCATCGGGTCCATGAGCATGGCGGGCAGGCGTTTGAGGATCGACAGGTCGGCGATGGGGAAGACCTGCTCGGTGGCCAGGTGCCCGGCATTGCCGAACGAGGCGCCACGGCCGGGCTCCTGTTGATCGATGACCACCACCCGCCGGCCCTGGCGGGCCAGACGCAGGGCGCAGGCGACGCCGATGATTCCGGCGCCGATCACGGCAACGTCCGCCGCTGTGTGCGGGCTGTTGAAAAGGGAGTCGTTGGACATGGCCTAGGCTTCTCTCTGGCCGTCGAGCAGGCGACGCAACTGCAACGGATTGCCGTGCTTGAGCGCGGCCGGCAACAGGGCGTCGGGGAAGTCCTGATAGCAGACCGGGCGCAGGAAACGCAGGATGGCGGCGGTGCCGACCGAGGTGGTGCGCGCATCGGACGTCGCCGGGAATGGGCCGCCATGGACCATGGCGTCGCACACCTCGACCCCGGTCGGCCAGCCATTGACCAGCAGGCGTCCGGCCTTGCGCTCAAGGGTCGGCAACAAGGCCCTGGCGCTCTCCACGTCGGCATCGTCCAGGTGCAGGGTGGCGGTCAACTGGCCTTCCAGGTGTTCGATGACCTGGCGGATTTGCTCGTCGCTGGCGCATTGCACGATCAGCGAAGCGGCGCCGAACATTTCTGCCTGCAGCGCCGGGTCGGCGAGAAACTCACTGGCCTGGGTGACGAACAGGTGAGCCTGGCACTGGTTCGAGGTTTCGCCCCGCAAGCCGATGGCCACCGCGTGTGCATGTTTGAGCAGTGCGTCGACTCCGGCCTCGTAGGCGTTGAAAATACCGGGTGTGAGCATGGTCTGCGCCGGGCTGCGTCGTACATGATCTGCCGCCGCATTGATGAAGCGCTCAAGGTCCGCGCCTTGGCGGGCAATCACTAAACCGGGGTTGGTGCAGAACTGGCCGGCGCCTTGGGTGAGGGATGAAACGAAGCCTTGCGCCAGCGCTTCGGCACGCGATTGCAGTGCCGCGGGGAATAGCAGTACCGGGTTGATCGAACTCATCTCCGCATACACCGGGATCGGCTCGAGCCGTGCCTGGGCCGCGTTGTACAAGGCCATGCCACCGCTGCGCGAGCCGGTGAACCCTACCGCCTTGATGCGCGGGTCGGTGACCAGGGCGATGCCCACATCGCGGCCGGAGCCGTACAACAGCGAGAACACGCCGTCGTGCAGCCCGCAAAGTTTGACCGCACGGGCCAGCGCTCGGCCTACCAGTTCACTGGTGCCAGGGTGCGCGCCATGGGCCTTGACGATCACCGGGCAACCGGCGGCCAGCGCCGAAGCGGTGTCACCGCCGGCGACGGAGAAGGCCAGGGGAAAGTTGCTGGCACCGAACACCGCCACCGGGCCGAGCGGCACCTGACGCTGACGCAGGTCCGGGCGGGGCAGGGGTTGACGCTCCGGCAGTGCGGAGTCGACCCGCACATCCAGCCATTCACCGGCACGCACGGTGCGGGCAAAGGTGCGCAGCTGCTGGCAAGTGCGGCCTCGTTCACCCTGGATACGCGGGCGCGGCAGGCCGGTCTCGGCCACGGCGCGGTCGATCAATTCATCGCCCAGGGCTTCGATTTCGCTGGCGATGGTTTCGAGGAATTCGGCGCGGGCGTCCAGGGACGTCGCGCGATAGCTGTCCAGGGCACTCCACGCCAGGGCGCAGGCCTGTTCGACGTGCTCGCCGCTGCCACCGTGATAGGCCGGTTCAAGGGGCAGATCAGTGGCGGGATCAATGCCGCGGATCGCTTCGCGACTGCCGGGGATGGCCTGCTGGCCGATCAACATGTTGCCTGTCAGAGTCATGGTCGTTCCTGAAAAAAAGAGGGGAGGCGTTTGCGAAAAAACGCCGTACCGCCGTGGGCGAAAATAAAAGCGGCGCGCATTGGCACGCCGCTGTACAGGCTGGATGTCAGGCGAAGTTCTGCTCGGCCGACCACTGCTCGTACCACTGACGGAACAGTGCGTACTGGTTCTCGGCATAACGACGCTGGGCATCGCTGAGCACATCGGTCTCGTTGAAGTGCAGGGTGTATTCCTTGTCGCCATTGAGCACCATCAGGTGCTTGTAGTAGAGCACTAGGTCGCAACCCTCATCGAAGGACGACAGCACGGCGAGTGCGGATTCCAGCTCCCGCGCCTGACGACGCGCCTTGGCATCGCCCTTGGCCGCTTGTTTGCTCAAGGCCACCAGGCGCAACACTTCGCGCGGCAGTGCGTTGCCGATGCCGGTGATGGCGCCGGTGGCATTGCAGTTGACGAAGCCATGCACCACCTGGGTGTCGACGCCGACCATCAGGGTCACGTCATCGTCCTTGGAGGTGATGTGTTCGGCGGCGTAGCGCAGGTCGGCGGCACCGCCGAACTCCTTGAAGCCGATGAGGTTCGGGTACTCGCGGCGCAGTTCGAAGAACAGGTCGGCGCGGGTGGCGAAGCCGTAGTAAGGGCTGTTGTAGATCACCGCCGGCAGGCCAGGAGCGGCCTGGAGGATCGCGGCGAAGTGGGCTTTTTGCGCGGTGGCCGAAGCGCCGCGAGACAGCACGCGGGGAATGACCATCAAACCATGGGCGCCGACTTTGGCCGCGTGTGCCGCATGGGACACCGCTTCGCGGCTGTTGACGGCACCGGTGCCGACGATGGTCGGAACGCCGGCGGCCACCAGGCGCGCCACGCCTTCCTGACGCTCGGCTTCGGTCAGCAGCGGCCAGTCACCCATGGAACCGCAATACACCACGGCGCTCATGCCGATGTCGATCAGCTCGCGACCCTTGGCCACCAGCGCGTCGAAGTCCGGCTTGCGTTCGGCGGTGCACGGAGTCATCAGTGCAGGGATGCAGCCAGTGAAAATGTTATCGCTCATTGTGTAGTCACTCCTTGAAGCGTTCATTCAGATCGGGTTAGGGAAAAGGCGTGGCGGCTCAAATGCCCCACGCAAAGGGATCCTGTTCGTCGATCAGCAAGGTGCTGTCGGCGGCCATGTAGGCGCGGCCAGTGATGAAAGGGATGATGCGTTCGCCCTCCCATTCGTAGCTGCCGACGAATTGGCTGGCGGTGATGCTGGCCTGGACCCAGCGTTCACCGGCGGCCAGTTTTCCGTCGGCTGCCAGGCATGCCAGTTTCGCGCTGGTGCCGGTCCCGCAGGGCGAGCGGTCGTAGGCCTTGCCGGGGCACATGACAAAGTTGCGGCTGTCGGCGTGGTCGTCGTCGGCGAACAGTTCGATGTGGTCGATCAGCGCGCCGTCTTCGCCGTGGATGCCTTGAGCTTCCAGGGCCTTGAGCATTGCCCAGGTGTATTCGGTGAGGAACTCGACGTTGTCCATCTGCAACGCCTGACCGTGATCGGACACCAGGAAAAACCAGTTGCCGCCCCAGGCGATGTCGCCGTACACGCGGCCATGCCCCGGCACTTCGACCGGCACCTGTTGGCGGTAGCGGTAGGCGGGCACGTTGCGCAGGGTGACGTTGCCGTCCTCATGCAACGTGGCGCTGACCGGGCCGACCGGCGTATCGATCTTGTGCTCGCCGGGCTGGATATGCCCCAGGTAATGCAGCGAGTTGACCAGGCCGATAGTGCCGTGGCCGCACATGCCGAGGTAGCCGGCGTTGTTGAAGAAGATCACGCCGCAGGTGGCATCCGGCGACACCGGTTCGCAATACAGCGCACCCACCAGCACATCGTTGCCACGGGGCTCCAGCAGGCAGGCGCGACGCCATTGGTCATGCTGCTCGCGCAGGGCATCGCGCTTCTCAGCCATGGTCCGGCCAGGCAGTTGGGGCAGGCCCGACATCACCAGGCGAGTCGGTTCGCCGCCGGTGTGGGAATCAATGACATGTACTTTTTTCATAAACCTTTCCATTGGAAAAACTCAGAGGTTTTGCTGGCCTGAATCTCAGCGGGAAGTCTGGATGGACGCGCCAATCGGACGCTGGCCGCTGTAAACGGGATCGGCTTCGGCTTCACCGTCCTCGTCTTCCAGGCGAACCAGATGCGCCGGTACGCCGGTGGCCGCGCCCCAGTAGTAGATGCCCATCGCACAAGCCGCCACGACCACGGTGTCGAAGGGATGGGTGAGTACGCCCATGCCGCCGAAACTGCCCAGCCAGGACAGCACGATGGTCACGGCGTAGAAGCCGATCAGCCATGCCGAAGAGCGCACTTGCTGGGCCAGGCTCAGGTGTTGGGTCGGCACGAAACGTCCGCACAGCAGGTACACCACGAACATCAGGATCTGCAGGCCGAGCAGCCAGGACACGGTGCTCCAGCCGGACCAGTAGACGATCAGCGCGGCGATGATGAACGACACCGGGCCGAGGACACCCATGCGCTTGACCTTGAACGGACGCGGCATGTCCGGCGCATTGCGGCGCAGGGCAGCCACCGACACCGGGGCCACGGCGTAGCTCAACACCAGCGCGGCGGAGACCACGTTGATCAGGGCTTCCCAGGAGGGGAAGGGCAGGGTCCAGAACACCGACAGGGCAAAGGTCAGCCACAGCGCCGGACGCGGGATGCCGGACTTTTCATCGATACGGGTGAAGACCTTGAAGAAGGTGCCGGTTTGCGCCCAGCCGTAGATCACCCGCGGGGTGGCGTTCATGTAGATGTTGCCGCAACCGCTGGGGGAGATCACCGCGTCGGCCACCACCAGATAAGCCAGCCAGCCCACACCCAATGCCAGGGCGATGTCGCGGTAGGGCAGGGCCAGTTCCTTGGCGACGCCGGCCCAACCGTTGGCGAGCATTTCGGTGGGCACGCCGCCGAGGAACGCCACTTGCAACAACACATAGATGGCTGTGGAGAGCAGTACGGAGAGGATCAATGCAATCGGAATGGTACGTTGCGGATTCTTCACTTCGCTGGCCACCGAGATGATCGGCGTCAACCCCAGGTAGGCGAAGATAATGCCGCCGGCGGACACTGCCATCTCGACACCTGACAGCCCGAACGGCATGAAGCCCTGGGACTGGAAGTTCTCCGGTTTGAAGAAAGTGAACAGCACGCCGATCACCAGCAACGGCACGATGAACTTGAACAGGCTGATCAGGTTGTTGGCCTTGGCGAAGGTTTTCACGCTGTAGTAGTTGAGCATGAAGAACAGGCACAGCAGGCCGAACTGCACCAGCCAGCCTAGCGCCGTTGGATTGCTGGAACCGGCCTGGGTCAATGCGGGAAACCACGCAGCGGCATACTGGCGCGCGGCGACCACCTCGATGGCCACCAGGCTGGAAAACGCGATCAGCGTGATGAAGCCCATCAGGTAACCCAGCAGCGGGCCGTGGGAGTAAACCGGGTAGCGAATCACACCGCCGGCACGCGGCAATGCGGCGCCGAGTTCACAGTAGACGATGCCCAGCAGCAGCACCGCAAAACCGCCCAGCAGCCAGGAAAAGATCCCCGCCGGTCCCGCGATGGCGGACACGTGACTGGCTGCGAACAGCCAGCCGGAGCCGAAGATCGCCCCCAGTCCGATAAACGTAAGGTCTATCAACGAAAGTTGTTTTTTGAACTTGCCTTGGCCTGACATGGCATCGCCTTCTTGTGAGTTATTGGATAGGCAGGTATGCACTTCAAATCGCCCTTTTCGGTTTTGCCGAGGAGGGCGGTGGCCATAGAGTGAACTCGGCGGCTTACTCGCGATTGATGTTTTCCTTGGGTGTCGATGACGAAATCAGCACAATGGGAAATGTCTGATTTTTGCGAGGGACCGGTTGATGACTCAGGATGCGTTTGCGCTGTTGTGCCAGGGCGACGACTCGAACCGCCCCGAATCCATCGAACAACTGCTGGCCGGCGTGGCGCTGCTGCTGCCCATGCTCGATGTCATTCCCAATGCGGCGATCTTCATCAAGGATGTGCAGGCGCGCTATGTCATGGCCAATCGCACGCTGGTGCAACGCTGTGGCTTGAAGCAGCTAAAACCTCTGCTGGGGAAAACCAGCGCCGAGGTGTTTCCCGAACAATTGGGGCCTGGTTACACCGAGCAGGACCGGCGAGTGCTGGAGCAGGGTTTTGTACTGGAAGACCAGCTGGAGTTGCATCTGTACGGCAGCCGCGAGCCGGGCTGGTGCCTGACCCATAAACGACCCTTGTATAACCGCCACAATGAAATCATCGGCTTGGCGGGCATCTCGGTCGATCTGCAATCGGCCAGTGATACGCACCCGGCGTACCAGCGCCTGGCGGCGGTGGACGAACACATTCGCGCGCATTTCAACCGTCGCGTCACCCTCGGCGAGTTGACGCGGATCGCCGGCATTTCAGTGGCGCAGCTGGAACGCTACTGCAAGCGCGTGTTCCACCTGACGCCCCGGCAGATGATCCAGAAGGTTCGCCTGGAGCATGCGCATCGGTTGCTCCACACCGATATGCCGATCACCGAGGTTGCCCTGCAGTGCGGCTATACCGACCACAGCGCGTTCACCCGGCAGTTCAAGGCCTTGACCGGCTTCACCCCGCGCCAGTACCGCCAGGCCACGGGACACGAGCAGCCGTCCGGTCTGGATTAGCGACGCGCCAGGGATCGCCCTGTAAACTGGCCGCGCAAAAGGCGCCTGCCTTACCCTTTCAAGCAAGAGAACCTGCAATGGCAAATCACGACCTGACCTTTACCCCCGATCCTGATGCCGATTCGATTTCCTCCGACGTCGTCGGTTTCGGCGGTGTGCTGGTCTCCACCCAGATCCCCACCCGCGCCGACGGCAGCCTCGAATTGGGCGACATCACCTTGCAAAGCGAATGCACCCTGCAAGCGCTGAAGGTTGCGCTGGAGCGTGCCGGCAGCTCCATGGACCGCGTGATGCACCTGACCATCTACCTCACCGACATGGCCGACCGCGCCGCGTTCAACGAAGTCTACAAGCGCTACTTCGCCAAGCCATGGCCGGTGCGCGCTGCTGTCGGGGTTGCCTCGTTGGCAGTGCAAGGCATGCGCGTGGAAGTGACCGCGATGGCCGCCAAGGCCTGATCGAAGCAACACACTCAATACTGTAGGAGCGAGCTTGCTCGCGATGGACGTTAACGATGACGCGGGCATTCTGTATGCACGCGTCGTCCTTATGTTCATCGTCGGAACGCCGCCCGGAGCAAGCTCGCTCCTACAAGGATTCAGGCAGGCTGGGCCTACGCAATACACCATCGGGCAGCGCACGAGTGCCGGTCAGGCGTTTCGCCGCTACAATGCACGCCTCGACCGTGACAAGCCTGACTAAAAAAACTATGTCTTTGCCCAAACATCACCTGGAATTGCTCAGCCCTGCCCGCGATGTGAGCATCGCCCGCGAGGCCATCCTGCATGGCGCCGATGCCATCTACATCGGTGGCCCGAGCTTCGGCGCCCGCCACAATGCCTGCAACGAAGTGAGCGATATCGCCCAGTTGGTGGAATTCGCCCGTCGTTACCATGCCCGGGTGTTCACCACCATCAATACCATCCTGCACGACAACGAACTGGAGCCGGCCCGCAAGCTGATCCACCAGTTGTACGACGCCGGCGTCGATGCGCTGATCGTCCAGGACCTGGGGGTGATGGAGCTGGATATTCCGCCGATCGAACTGCACGCCAGTACCCAGACTGACATCCGTACCCTGGAGCGGGCGAAGTTCCTCGATCAGGCCGGTTTCTCGCAACTGGTGCTGGCCCGTGAGTTGAATCTCCAGGAGATCCGCGCCATTGCCGACGAAACCGATGCGGCCATCGAGTTCTTTATCCATGGCGCGTTGTGCGTGGCGTTTTCCGGCCAGTGCAATATTTCCCACGCCCAGACCGGGCGCAGCGCCAACCGTGGCGACTGCTCGCAAGCCTGCCGTCTGCCGTACACCCTCAAGGACGAAAAGGGCGGCGTGATCGCTTACGAAAAGCACCTGCTGTCGATGAAGGACAACAACCAGAGCGCTAACATCCGCGCCCTGGTCGAGGCCGGCGTGCGTTCGTTCAAGATCGAGGGCCGCTACAAGGACATGGGCTATGTGAAGAACATCACGGCCTACTACCGCCAGCGCCTCGACGATGTTCTCGAAGATCGTCCTGACCTGGCCCGCGCTTCCAGCGGCCGCACCGCGCACTTCTTCCTGCCCGACCCGGAAAAAACCTTCCACCGTGGCAGCACCGATTACTTCGTCACTGACCGCAAGATCGATATCGGCGCCTTTGACTCGCCGACCTTCACCGGTCTGCCGGTGGGTGTGGTGGAGAAAGTCGCCAAGCGTGACATGCAGGTCGTGACGCACGAGCCGCTGTCAAACGGCGACGGCCTCAACGTGCTGGTCAAGCGTGAAGTGGTGGGTTTCCGTGCCAACATCGCCGAGCCCAAAGGCGAGTTCGAGGAAGACGGCGAGAAGCGCTATCGCTATCGCGTCGAGCCCAACGAGATGCCGGAGGGGATGTACAAGCTGCGCCCCAACCATCCGCTGAATCGCAATCTCGATCACAACTGGCAACAGGCGCTGCAAAAGACCTCTGCCGAGCGTCGTATCGCCCTGAGCTGGGTCGCTCGCCTGCGTGAAGAACAGCTGGAACTGAGCGCTACCAGCGAAGAAGGCATCAGCGCCAGCGTCACCCTGAACGGCCCGTTCGGCGCCGCCAACAAGCCGGAACAGGCGCTGGAGCAATTGCAGGATCTGCTCGGTCAACTGGGCACCACGCAGTACCACGCCATCGACATCAAGCTGGACGCGCCGCAGGCGTACTTCATCCCGAACTCGCAGCTCAAGGCCTTGCGCCGTGAAGTGATCGAAGCCTTGACCCAAGCGCGGATTGCCGCCCACCCGCGTGGCAGCCGTAAAGCTGAAACCAGCCCGCCGCCGGTGTACCCGGAGTCGCACCTGTCGTTCCTGGCCAACGTCTACAACCAGAAGGCCCGCGACTTCTATCACCGCCATGGCGTCAAGCTGATCGACGCGGCCTACGAGGCCCACGAGGAAACCGGCGAGGTGCCGGTGATGATCACCAAGCACTGCCTGCGTTTCTCCTTCAACCTGTGCCCGAAACAGGCCAAGGGCGTCACCGGCGTACGCACCAAGGTCGCGCCGATGCAACTGATCCACGGCGATGAAGTACTGACGCTGAAGTTCGACTGCAAGCCTTGTGAAATGCACATCATCGGCAAGATGAAGGGCCACATCCTCAACCTGCCGCAACCGGGCAGCGTGGTAGGGCACATCAGCCCCGAAGACCTGCTCAAGACCATCCCGCGCGCGCCGCACTGAGTGACCGGTGAGTGCGCCGCAACGGCGCGCTCATCTGTTGTTCAATACCCTGTGTAGTTGAAGTAAACGAATGCCACGGCAACAGCCAGACCAAACGCTGCCAGGGCTTTTGTTTGTGCGGTTGCCTGAAATTCGCTCGACCCTTGCTCATGGGGTTGCGAGTACGCGGTGGCGTCATGGCGGCGCTGCAGAATGGCCCGATAGGTGTAACCCAAGCCGACCAGCAGGAAAATAGCCATCAGGCCAAGGGTCAGCCAACGTATCGTTGCCGGTTTTCCAGCGGCGGATACGCGCATCTCGTCTTCACAGGCCGCGCTCTCGAACTCCAGGACAGAAATGGGTTGGTAAACCGTCAAGGGCCGCTGCACATCACTGTGTATCGCCGCCATTTGTTCCAGGTCCAGTGCCTGATACTTCCAGAGCGTCATCGATCCTTCCCGGCAGTAGGTGAACGAAGCGGGGCTCGAGGCGCCGATGATGCAGGCATCGTCAATTCCGATTTTTTTCAGGGTTTCCATCGCAGACCGTGTGAAGTCCATTTCGAGAATGGGAATGACGCCGTTGGCAGACACCGCGACCGACACCAGCAGGCTCGCGATGACGCAGAGGGTTGATATTTTCAAAGTCGAGCCCCCCTCGTTTTTTGTAGGTTCTTTGTGATAAACGCGGGGTCTGGTTGCAACCTGCTTTTGCTGAAGTCTAGACGCTGGCGACAAACCTGGAGCTGGCGGTTGAAACTATTCGCAGGTTTCGGCGACGGCTTTTTCAGCTCGTTTGTATTCCTGTTTGACGTCGGTGGGGATGCGCTGCTTTTTCAGTTCCTGACCGAGGAAGGGTTGCTCGCCCCTGGACTGGACCTCTGCGTCCTCGGCCGTTATCTGCGCTTCGATGGCCGCAGCATGCTTGTCGATGACGGCATCGACCTCGGCTGCATTTTTGGCGGTATCGAGCGCTAGAACCAACTGGCCGGCCTCGGCTTTTTCGGCTTCGGCATAGGCTTCGACCGTCAACCCGGAGGCCAAGGCTCTCGTCTGGGTTTCCAGCCGATTGAGATGCTCCCGGGCGGCCTTGCAGACCGTTTCCTGTCGCTGGCTCTGGATGTGTTCCCAGGTGTGCAACCCATAGATCGCGGCCCCGACCACCAGTAGGGTTGCAGCGGTAGCCATTAATTTGCCTTTCACATTGGCGCCCTCAGATGACAAGGGGAAGGGTGTTGCGCACACGATTCCCGATTCCATTCGAGTAAGGAAAAGCGTAGCAGACCTGGTCGGGCTGAACGTGTGTCGACCACTCGCCAAGATGCGGTTCAACACTAAGCGTCTGTTTTAAAAAACAAATTGTTTTGTTGGGGCTTCCCAAACGAGACAAAGGTTGGTAAATTTGCGCCCACTCTTGCACAGGCCCTCAGGGAGCCTCTCGCGCAAGCAGGCAACAGCTCTTGTTGCCACTCAAGAAAGCGAGTGCCAGGCACTCATCGCAACAGATACAGGGGCGTCGCCAAGCGGTAAGGCAGCAGGTTTTGATCCTGCCATGCGTTGGTTCGAATCCAGCCGCCCCTGCCATTTTTTATTCCTGCGTAATCAGATAACACTCGACCGACGGTTATTATTCGTCGTTTTTTCCGTTTTTTCGCCCGTTGTCCACCTCTACCGAAAGCGCTCCGGGATGGCATCGACAAACGGATACCAGGAAAACCAGGGTCTTGCCTCGCCGATCACGCGCTTGACCGAGGGCCTTTGGACCAACCTGTCGAAATAAGCACTCAAGTGCTGGTAATCGTCGGGAAACGGCACGAGGGTGCTGGCGTAGAACAGCGCCGGGGCGGCGGCGCAATCGGCCATGCTGAACGCCGGGCTGGCCACCCAGGTTCTTGCCGCCAGTTGACGTTCAAGCATGCCGTACGCCGTTGTCAGCGCGGCGCGTTCCCGGGTCAGGTCACCGTTGGCGGCGTTCATTCGGTCAGCGACGATCTTCTGCATCGGCACCTGAACGTGCAGGTCGAAAAAACGATCCCACAGACGTACTTCCAGGGCGGTTTCCCGATCTTCGGGAATCAGCTGCGCCTGGCCGGGATGAATCCGGTCCAGGTACTCAATGATCATGCTCGACTCCGGCACAACCTTTTGCCGGGCGTGATCGCGAAGCACCGGGAACTTGCCGATCGGCCACAGCGCTTGAAGTTCGGCCCGGTCGGCATCGTTGCCCAGATCGATAACTCTTTTTTCAAACTCGATGTTCAGTTCATAGAGCGCGATCAGCGCTTTGTGGCAGAACGACGAGAGCGGGTGGAAATAAAGAGTCAGTGACATCCTTCAAATCCTCGATGAGATGGAAACCACTTGATTATCCGTCGCCATCGGCCAATGCGCGAGGTGCTCCATCCCGATGTCCGGTGGGGGCTATTCGGGTTAGAGTGCAGATCCTGGCCTGAATATCAGGTATGACGCGTTTAAGGTCATATAACCATGCACCAGATCGGACTCATTGTTTACCCTGGTTTCCAGGTTCTGGGCCTGGCCATGTGTGCCGCCTTCGAGTTGGCCAACAGCGCCGCAGATGAGCCGTTGTACAGCATTGCATTACTGTCCGAACCGGGCGGCATGGTGCAGACGTCCGCCGGTTTTGCTGTGCAGACCGAGGCGTTCGACCAGCGTGCGTTCGATACGCTACTGGTCATGGGCGACAACCTGATCCGCCCGACCACGCCGGGCATGCTGGAGTTTTTGCGCCGCGCCAGTCACGGCACCCGGCGTCTGGGCTCGATTTGCACGGGGGCGAATGCGTTGGCGGAGGCCGGTTTGCTCGACGGTCGGCGGGCGACCACCCATTGGGCGCATGTGCCGTCCTTTCGCAAGGCGTACCCGAACGTGAAGGTCGAGGAAGACCGGATCTTCATCAACGATGGCCACCTGTGGACCGCGGCGGGGATGAGCGCATGCGTGGACCTGGCGTTGGCACTGGTGGAGATGGATCTGGGGGCCGACGTTGCACGCAAGGTGGCGCGGCAATTGGTGGTGTACCACCGGCGTTCCGGTGGGCAGTCGCAGTTTTCGGTGATGCTGGAACTGGCCCCCAAGACCGATCGCATACAGGCCGTGCTGAACTACGCCAAACAGAATCTCAAGTCCGCGCTGTCAGTCGAGGAACTGGCCAGCGCGGCCAATCTCAGCCCTCGGCAATTCAGCCGGGTGTTTCATGCCGAAACCGGCCAGTCTCCGGCCAAGGCCATCGAAAACCTGCGGGTCGAGTCGGCCCGGTTGATGATGGAAAGCGGGCGGTACTCCATCGATGTGGTGGCGACGGACACGGGCTTTGGTGACCGGGAACGTATGCGTCGCGCTTTTATTCGGGCGTTCGGGCAGCCGCCACAGGTGATTCAGCGTGCCAGTCGGGGCTGAATCATGATGTCCTGAAAGGTGGTGTATACGACATTCATGTCGATATATTATTATCGTAATATTTATCTCGTTGAAACTTTTCCCTCAATGAGATCACCGCCATGACCCTCGTCAAAGCCGCTGCCGTACAAATCAGTCCCGTTCTTTACAGCCGTGAAGGCACCGTCGACAAAGTGGTGCAGAAGATTCTCGACCTCGGCGAGCAGGGCGTGCAATTTGCCGTGTTCCCGGAAACCGTTGTGCCCTACTACCCGTACTTTTCCTACGTGCAGTCGCCGTTCGAAATGGCCGCCGAACACCTCAAGCTGCTGGACCAGGCTGTCACCGTGCCTTCGGACGCCACCGATGCCATCGGCGCTGCGGCCAGGCAAGCCGGCATGGTCGTGTCCATCGGCGTCAACGAGCGCGATGGCGGCACGCTGTACAACACGCAGTTGCTGTTCGATGCCGACGGCTCGCTGATCCAGCGTCGCCGCAAGATTTCCCCGACCTACCACGAACGCATGATCTGGGGCATGGGCGACGGCTCCGGCCTGCGGGCCGTCGACAGCGCGGCAGGGCGCATCGGGCAACTGGCCTGCTGGGAGCATTTCAACCCGCTGGCCCGTTATGCCTTGATGGCCGATGGCGAACAGATCCATGCGGCCATGTACCCGGGGTCGTTTGCAGGTCCGTTGTTCGCCTCGCAAATGGAAGTCAGCATTCGCCAGCATGCCCTGGAGGCCGCCTGCTTTGTGGTCAATTCCACGGCGTGGTTGTACCCCGAGCAACAGGCGCAGATCATGGCCGACACCGGTTGCGCCATTGGTCCGATCTCGGGTGGCTGCTACACGGCGATCGTCGGCCCGGACGGTGTGGTGCTGGGTTCGTTGCAGGAAGGTGAGGGCGAGGTGATTGTTGATCTCGACATGAGCCAGATCGACAAGCGCAAACGCATGATGGATTCCCGTGGCCACTACAGCCGCCCGGAATTGCTGAGCCTGCTGATCGACCGCACCCCGCAATCCCATGTGCATGAACGCAGCGCGCATCCGAAGCTGGCCGAGCAGACCGGGCTGGAAGAAGTGATGGGTTAGTTCCGGGCAAAAAAACAGGGGACTTCATGGAAGTCCCCTTTTGTTTGTCCGCGTTGCAGGTTTCGTTTCAGCGACGCCAGAAGCAACGAGCCAGCAGTGCATCGATGCTGAGCTTGCCGCCACCCATCAGCAACAGCGGCGTGAAGGCCACCAGGTAGATCAATGGCAGTTTGAAGTTGCCGTAACCCTTGTTGCTGATGGCATAGCCTTGGGCAAGTTCACTCAGGGTATGCCAGTCGGCGGGCCAATGGATGGCGGCGGTTGCGACGAGGGTCACCACCATCAGGCTCAACGCCGAAAAACGTGTGCCCAGGCCCAGCAGCAAGGTCATGGAAAAGACCAGTTCGGCCCACATCGACAGTTCCCAGTTCAGCGTCGCTGGAAGGTGGTCGAACGGAAACGGGAAGCGCTCCTGGATATCGGTGAACCAGTTCTGGCCGTTGAATTTCTCCAGGCCGGACTCCAGGAATTCCCAGGCGAGGAACACCCGCAGCGCCAAAGGCGCAACCCAGTCGCCGGCACGGTCGAGGTTCAGGTACAGGCCTTTGACGGCCGAAGAAATGGAGGTGCTCATGGATGTTGATCTCTTTCAGGTCAGGGAGGCGGGGCAACGGCGTGCCCGGTGAGTTGAGCGCTTTGATCGGCCTGGCCAATCGACAGGCGTATTTCATCAAAGGGGTGTATCTGCGGTGTGTCGTTGTGGCGGGGTTTTGAGTGTGGGGTGTGTCAGGGGCGGGGCTGTATACATTGAGATACGTAAACGGCCACCACTGTCCTTGTGGGAGCGAGCCGGCTCCGGGCGGCGATCCGACGATAGCGGAGTGTCGGGAGGCCGCTATGTTGGATGTGCCGGCCTCTTCGCGAGCAGGCTCGCTCCCACAGGAAAATTGCTATACATTTTCCGGCCGCCCTTTGCATGGTGTAACCGCTTCATGTCTCTTGCGCTCGAACGTCTAGTCGCTGGCACGCCAATCCCTTTTGCCGGTAATCGTGTCACTGTTGTCAGCCCCGAACTGGCGCAACGCTTCCAGCCCGGTGACCACCTGCTGGTGGAGCAGGTCAGCGGCGAGTTGCTGCTGATCCCCGTGGCGGACCAGCAAGCGGCCAGCGTCGCGATCGAGCGCGCCGAAGCGGCGTTTACCGCGCTGTCGGCGGTGTCCGATCAAGCGATCAGCGCCTTCTTCGATCTGTTTGCCCAGCGCCTTGAAACCCCGGAGTGCTGGGCCTTTATCGAGGCCGCCAACCTGGCCGACATCGAACGGGCCAAGGCGCGCGGTCGCTCGACCACCCGGTTGCTGGCCGATGAGCGCATGCGTCGCGACATGATCGCCGGCCTGCGCGCCTGGCGTGATGCAGCGGCCAGCCGTGGCAAGGTGATCAGTTGCGTCGAGCATGATGGCTGGAAAGTCGAACAAGTGGTCTCGCCGCTGGGCATCGTCGCGTTCGTCTTCGAAGGTCGGCCGAATGTGTTTGCCGATGCGGCCGGTGTATTGCGCACCGGCAACACCGCCGTGCTGCGCATTGGCAGTGATGCGTTGGGCACGGCCCAGGCGATCGTCACCCATGCACTGAACCCTGCGCTGAGCGACGCCGGCTTGCCGGCCGGTGCAGTGTCGCTGGTGGAAAGTGTCAACCACGCCGCCGGTTGGGCGATGTTCGCGGACCGACGCCTGTCGTTGGCGGTGGCCCGTGGTTCGGGGCGCGCCGTCAGCCAGTTGGGCAGCATCGCGCAGCAGGCCGGCACGGCGGTCAGCCTGCATGGCACCGGTGGTGCGTGGCTGATCGCCAACGCCGATGCCGACGCCCCGCGTTTTGCCGCCGTGGTGCGCAACTCCCTGGACCGCAAGGTCTGCAACACCCTGAACGTCTGCCTGATTCACCGCGACCGTGCCGCTGAACTGGTGCCGCTGTTCCTCGACGCACTCAAGCAGGCCGGCACTGCACGTGGGCAGGGCTGCAAGCTGCACATCGTCGAAGGCAGCGAGTCGCATTTGCCGCAAGACTGGCTGGCTGCAACGGTCGAGGTGTACCGCGCCGAAGGCTATCAGACCGAAGCGCAGGCCGAGCCGTTGGCGGAAGATCAATTGGGCCGTGAATGGGAGTGGGAAGAAACCCCGGAAGTCAGCCTGAAAATCGTCGACGACCTGGACAGCGCCATTGCCTTGTTCAATCGCTACAGTCCGCAATTCACCGTGTCCTTGATCAGTGAAAGTGCCGAGGCCCAGGAGCGTTTCTACAACGCGGTCAACGCGCCTTTTGTCGGCAATGGCATCACCCGTTGGGTCGACGGCCAGTATGCGCTGAGCAAGCCGGAACTGGGGCTTTCGAACTGGGAGAGCGGGCGCCTGTTTGCTCGCAGTGCGATTCTCTCGGGTGATGGCGTGTTCACCATTCGCAGCCGCATGACCCAGATCGATCTGGGCGTCAAACGCTGAGATGGCGGAACCAGTGACCGCTGCAAGGGCGGTCACTTTTTTACGCAAACGACAGTTCTGATCAAGCGGCTTTGATCGCCTTGGCCGATACCGCACAAGTGCGCGGATGCTCGACCAGCGACACAAAGCTTCGGCTGTTGGCATCCAGCGCATCGATCGAACCGGTCTCGATGTCGTACACCCAGCCATGCAGGTTCAACAGGCCCTTTTCCTGGGCCAGTCGCACACTCGGGTGTGTCTGGATGTTGGCCAGTTGGGCGATGACATTCTCCCGAACCGTCGAATTGACCTTGGCCGCCTCACTGGTGTGTGGCCGGGCTTCGTTGATCACTTTCGCCGACTCGGCATGTTGCAGCCAGCCGCTGACGGCGGGCAGGTGATCCATGCATGTGCACTTGGCCACGGCCGTCATGGCGCCGCAGTCCGAATGGCCGCAAATCACGATGTCAGTCACGCCGAGCACGGCGACGGCGTATTCGACCGTGGCCGAGACACCTCCCGGATGCGGGCTGTAGGACGGCACGATGTTGCCGGCGTTACGGATCACGAACAGTTCACCGGGTTCTTGTTGGGTCAGCAGCTCCGGCACTACACGGCTGTCGGAACAGGTGATGAACAGCGTGCCCGGATGCTGGGTCGTGGCCAGGTGCTTGAACAGATCGGTGCGTTGTGGAAAGGCTTCTTTCTGGAACTTCAAAAAACCGTCGATGAGCGCTTTCATGTTCTTGTCCTCAAGGGGGAGCAGGGTGTGGCCCGCACGGGGCGTGCGAGCCGCTAGCAACTTAGAAAGGACGCAGCGGCAGGAACTTGCCGTCGAGGGTGATGACGGCGCGGGAGCCGCCTTCCGGATCTTCGACTTTCTTCATGTCGAGCTTGAAGTTGATCGCGCTGATGATGCCGTCGCCGAACTGCTCATGAACCAGGGCTTTGAGGGTGGTGCCGTAGATCTGGATCATTTCGTAGAAGCGGTAGATGGTCGGGTCGGTCGGCACGCCCGAGAGACTACCGCGCAGCGGGATGATCTGCAGCCGGGCCACGGCGTCGGCGTCCAGTTCCAGCTTGTCGCCGACCACTTTGGCAGCGCTTTCAGGCAGCGGGTGTTGACCGAGCAGGGCGGCGGTGACATAGGCCAGGCTCAAACCTGTGCCGTCGGCCAGGTCCTGCCACGACAGGTTTTTGCGCGCCTTGGCGTCCAGGACAGAAGTGGTCAGGGCCAGGCTTGGGTCGTTGTAGGCATGGGACTGTTGCATGGTGATTCTCCTATCGGAAGGGGTGTCGCTTGGGTGTGGGGCCATCTTCTGCCGATCCATCCATAGCGTCCAAGACCGATATACAATGAAAGCCATAAGTACTGCCTATAGATTGAGAATCCCATGTTGCTTCGACATTTGCGTTACCTGCTGGCGGTGGCCGACCATGGTGGTTTCACCCGCGCCGCCGAAATGCTGCACGTGTCCCAGCCGACCTTGTCGCAGCAGATCCGGCAGTTGGAAGAATCCCTCGGTGTGAGCCTGTTCGACCGCACCTCGCGCACGGTCAAACCCACCGATGCCGGCGAGGCTTACATTGAATGCGCGCGGCGGGTGTTGGTGGAACTGGAAGCGGGCAAGCGTGCTTTGCATGACGTGAAGGATTTGTCTCGCGGGACCTTGCGCCTGGCCATGACGCCGACGTTCATGGCCTATCTGGTAGGGCCACTGGTGCGCGACTACCTGGCGCGCTACCCGAACATCCACCTGGAGATTTTCGAGTTGTCGATGGACGAAATCGAGGTCGGGCTGGCGGATGATTCGCTGGATATCGCGATTGCGTTTGATCAGGTGAGAAGCACCGACATCGAATCGATCCCGGCCTTTACCGAAACCCTGGGGTTGATGGTTGGGCGGGATCATCCGCTTTACGAACATCAGGACGCGTTGTCCGCAGAAGAGGTGGCTCGCCTTGAATTCGCGCTGCTGACCCCGGACTACATCACCCGGACCTGCATCGATGAGTATTTCACTCAGGCGCAGATCACGCCCAAAGTGGTGATTGAAGTGAACTCGGTCAACACACTGCTGGAAGTCATCCGGTATTCGGCCATCGCCACTATCCTGCCGGAACCCATCGCCACTCAGGATCGGGCATTGCGCAAATTGTCCATGCGAGGCGCAGCGCCAGAGCGCGGGGCCGCGTTGCTGCGGCGCAAGAACAACTATCACAGCGCGGCGGCGTTGGCGTTTGTGGAGCTGGTATTGGGAATGGGGATTTCTTGACTACTACAACTCCCACAGTTGATCTTCGTTCAGACATAAAAAAGGCCTGCTCCTTATCGGGAGCAGGCCATGTTTATCAATAAGTCAGTAGTGACTCATTTCAATTAGTAGAACCGGTCAATCACCCGAACTTCGTTCTGATTCTGCATCGAGGCCCAGGCCTGTTTCAGGGTTTGCAGAACATTACCGATGAAGTCCTTGTCGGCCGCGGCCTTCTTGCCGACATAGCCCTGGCCGCGACGGTACATCTTCAGTCGGGCCAGCAGGTTCTGGTTGTTCTGGTCGAACTCTGCTTCATGGGCGTGCGGCGACAGGCAGTCGATATGAACCTGGCCACACTTGCTGATCCAGAGAATATGGTTGTCGTGGCTGTCTTTTTTTGCAGCGAAGATACGAGCCAGTTCATCGATAGTTGGTTGATTGTTCAGATTCATCATAAAGCCCCTTGACCAATTGGTGATCTTTCAAAGTTGATTCGCTAATACAGGTAGCCCATCGGTTAGTTGATCCCTGGCACCGAAACCAGGACGTCAGCGTTCGACCGCCTTATCGGGCGGGGTCCTGCGTCTGCTGCATGTAGTCGTGTTGAATAACTGCTACGCAATAGCGTCACAACGAAGAGAAGCGGCGAAAACCTTAAGGCCACTGCCGACGTTTTCAGGGTCGGCCACAAGCGTCATGAGGATTGCTCGCCAAGTCTTCTCGCCCTTGTACTGGACGTTCAGGCCAGGTCAGCTTCTTCAATCTGCCTTGTGGGCAGCGTGTATCCGGGAAAAACAGCTCGGCGGTCAGACGAGCTTGCTCAAACGTGTTGCCTGTACTCCCGATCGGGGAGACGTCTGCATCATGCAAGGGCAGATCGAAGGCGTCAACGGTTTTGTAGTGAATATTTTTAGTCACTACATATTGTCGGACAAAGCTGTTCGGAATTAGCGGGCGGAGTCGAGGACGTGTCGGTCAGGACGACAAAGGCGGACACTCAAAGCGGTAAAAAGTGCAGGGATGGCGGTCAACGACCTGCTGATGCACGGTGAGTCCGACAACGCTGAGCCCCGGCATCACGGCGGCCCAGAACAGGCGTGCCGGCTGGTTCGCCTCGATGTGGAAAATCTGCCATTGACCGGGGAATCGGCTCAAGAGGGTGGAAACGACAAATCGCGCGACACCCCGGCCACGCAAGCGTCGACTGATAAACAGATAGCCGATGTTGTACTCGGCACCGGGTAGGTGGGTCTGGTTATCCACGGTCGCGAAACCGGCCAGTTCTCCGTCGACCTTGATCAGGAAGGGGCGGGTGGCCGGGTTTCGCCAGTAGTCCGGCATGGGCAGGATGTTGAACAAACCGTATTCGCCCAGTTTCAGCGGCAACCATTCGCTGAAGTCGTAGGTGTAGAACTGCATCAGGTTCTCGATGGTTTCCAGCTCATCGCGTTGGGCGGCGTGCAGTTCTATCGAAGACATAAGGGTTGGCTCCAGATACGCCGGGGCGGGGACACCATTCATTATGGTTGGCGACAAGTAATCTGTGGCGAGGGAGCTTGCTCCCGCCGGACCGGTCCGCGTTCGGGCGCAGCAGTCCTTTATTTGGGAGCCGCTTCGCGACTCGACGGGGGCAAGCCCCCTCGCCACAAGGTTCGGTGTCAGGTTTGAGAGTTGCTTGCCGGTTTTGACCTGCGCTTGGTGCCGTTCGCTGGTTTACGCGGGGCGCCTTTACGTTTTTTCTTCCAAGGGGCTGCGGCGGAGCCGGTGGGCGGCGGGCCGCTGATGGTCATGCTCAGCCCGGCGCAACGGCTGACCTGCTTGCTCATCCACGCCGCCTGTTTGGTGACGAATTCTTCCAGGCTCATTTCCCCGCTTTGCACCATGTCCAGGGCCTGCTCCCAGATCGCCGTGGTGCCCGGATCGGCGATGGCCCGCGGTACGGCGTCGATCAGGCTGAACGCGGCTGGCGTCGCGGCCAGGGCCTTGCCGTTCTTGACCAGGTAACCACGGTCGAGCAGGCCCTGGATGATCGACGCGCGAGTCGCTTCGGTGCCGATGCCGGTGGTGTCCTTGAGCTTTTGCTTGAGCAGCGGGTCTTCCACCAGTTTGGCGACGTTCTTCATGGCCTTGATCAGATCGCCTTCCGTGAACGGCTTTGGCGGTTGTGTCCAGAGGTCTTTGAGTTGCACGCCGGCCACTGCGCAATCGATGCCTTCGGCCAGGTTGGGCAAGGTCTGCGGCGCGGGAGCTTCGCGCCCCTTGGCCGGAGCCAGCGCTTCGGGCAGGGCGCGTTTCCAGCCTGGCTCGATGATCTGCTTGCCGACAGCGCGCAAGGCCTCGCCGGCGCAGTCGAAGTCGGCCTGGGTGCGGTCGTATTCGTGATTGGGCAGGAACTGCGCCTGGTATCGCGCGCGGATCAGGGTGTAGACCGCGCGCTGTTTGCCCGCCAGCTTGTCGAGATTTTTCGCCGCAGCGGTGGGGATTATGCCGTGGTGTGCGCTGACCTTGGCATCGTTCCAGGCCCGTGAGCGCCGTTGCGGATCAAGGTGATCGTGCAAGGCGCTCAACGCCGGATCGGCCTGGCGCAACGCCGCCAGAATGGCCGGCGCCTCGCTGTGCTGGCTGAGGGGTAAGTAGCCGCAATCACTGCGCGGATAGGTAATGACTTTGTAGGTTTCGTACAGCGCCTGGGCGATGTCGAGGGTTTCCTGGGCGCCGAGGCCGAGCTTCTTCGAGCAGACCTCCTGCAGGGTGCCCAGATCGAACGGCAGCGGGGCCACTTCGCGCATGCGTTCGGTGCGCAACTTGATCACCCGCGCACTGGCCGCGCCGCTCATGGCGGCCGCCGCTTGTTGTGCCAGCGCCTGATTCAGGCAGCGGTCCTGATCGTCGCAAAGGTCCGATGCCGCGCGCCATTGAGCGGTGAACGCGGTGCCGTTGTGCAGCAGTTGCACATCGATGGCCCAATAGGCGACGGGCACAAAGTCGGCGATGCTGCGATCGCGATCCACCACCAGGCGCAAGGTCGGCGTTTGCACCCGGCCGACCGGCAACACGCCTTGGTAACCGGATTGGCGCCCCAGCAGGGTGAACAGCCGACTCATGTTCATGCCGATCAGCCAGTCGGCCCGGGAACGCCCCAGGGCCGAGTGATAGAGGCTGAAGGTCTCGTTCCCCGGTTTAAGTGCCGCCAGGGCCTTGCGAATGGACGCATCGTCCAGCGCCGACAACCAGAGGCGGCGGATCGGCCCGCGATAGCGGCAATGCTCCACCAGTTCCCGGGCGATCATCTCGCCCTCGCGGTCGGCGTCCGTGGCAATGATCAGTTCGGACGCTTCACCGAGCAGACGCTTGACCGCCTTGTATTGGCTGGCGGTGCGCGGCTTGACGGTCATTTTCCACTTTTCGGGAATGATCGGCAGGTCCGCCAGCACCCAGCGCTTGTAGCGTGCGTCGTAGGCGTCCGGCGGTGCGGTTTCCAGCAGATGGCCGATGCACCAGGTCACCGTGACGTCCGTTCCCAGCCAGCAGCCATCGCCCCGGCGCCTGGCGCCGAGGACTGCCGCGATGTCTTTGGCCTGGGAAGGTTTTTCACAGAGGTACAGCCGCATAACCACCATCGTCGATCAATGTGCGAGAGGTGCACAGAATGGCGGTTGATGGACGATGGAGCAATCTTTATCTGTATGGATGTACAGCTTGGTGTGTCGCTCCCGTTCGGCTGCGAAGCCGTCGCGAGGGTGAAACTTGGGTTATACCTGATAAATCGTGGTCTCAGGTTTTGGGGCTGCTGCGCAGCCCATCGCGGGCAAGCCACGCTCCTACAACGATTTGCAGGTCCATCACCGTCATGAGGAACGCATTCCATGAAAAGCTCCGGTCCTAGCCCTGTCATCACCATCGCCGAGCAGCCTGGCTGCCTGCTGGTAAGGTTTCACGGTATTCAAGTAGCCGCCTCGGCGCGGGCCCTGGTGTTGCTGGAGGCCAACTACCCGCCGGTGTACTACGTGCCGCGTGAGGATATCGACGAGAAGTATTTCGCCCGCACCGACCACACCAGTTATTGCCCGTACAAGGGCGATGCCAGCTATTTCAGTTTGCAGGTGCCAGGGCATGAAGGTGCCAATGCGGTGTGGAGTTACGAGGACCCCAAGGTGTCGGTAGAACAAATCCGCGGGTACATGGCGTTCTATCCGGATCAGGTGAAGTTCGAACTGCTCGATGCCGAAGTTTGATTGTGGCTGATAGCCGCGACGAGGGACCCGCTCCCTCGTCGCGAGCAATGACCTCAGTTCTTGTCGAGATCCACGTTGCGCGTCTCACGCAGACAAATCATCCCCACCACCAGGCTCACCCCGGTGATCACCACCGGATACCACAGCCCGTAGAAGATGTCCCCGGTGTACACCACCAGCGCGAACGACACTGTCGGCAAAAAGCCGCCGAACCAGCCGTTGCCGATGTGATAGGGCAGGGACATCGAGGTGTAGCGGATGCGGGTCGGGAACAGTTCGACCATCAGCGCCGCCAGCGGGCCGTAGCACATCGCGGAAATAATGATCAGCGCGACAATCAGCGCCACGATCATCGGTTTGTTGATTTGCTGCATGTCCGCCTGTTGCGGGTAACCGGCGAGGGTCACGGCACCGCGCAAGGCGGCTTCGTCGAAACCATCGATCTTCACGTCACCGACGCTCACCTGCACGCCGCTGCCGGCCGGGGCCGCTGTGCTCTGGTACGGCAGGCCCTGCTTGACCAGGAAGGTCTTGACCTTGTCGCACGGGCTGTCGAATTTCGCCTTGCCCACCGGGTCGAACTGGAAGGTGCAGGTGGCCGGGTCGGCCATTACGGTGATCGGTGCCTGGCGACTGGCCTGGTCGATGGCCGGGTTGGCGTAGTGGGCCAGGGTCTTGAAGATCGGGAAGTACAGCGCGGTGGCCAGCAGCAGGCCGAGCATCAGCACCGGCTTACGCCCGACCTTGTCCGACAGCCAGCCAAAGAAAATGAAGAAAGGGGCGCCGATGGTCACGCTGACAATCAGCAGACCGTTGGCCACCGCCGGGTCCATTTTCAGGAACTGGGTGAGGAAGAACAGCACATAGAATTGCGCGGCGTAGAAGGTCACCGCTTGCCCGGCATTGATGCTGAACAGCGCGATCAGCACCACCTTGAGGTTTTCCCATTTACCGAAGGAGTCGCGAATCGGCTGTTTGCACAGCTTGCCTTCTTCTTTCATTTTCACGAAGGCCGGCGACTCGTGCAGGCTCATGCGAATCCAGGTCGAGATGCCCAGCAGCACGATGGAAAACAGGAACGGAATACGCCAGCCCCAGACTTCGAACTGATCGCCGGTGAAGTAGCGGCAGCCCAGCACCACCAGCAGCGACAGCAGCAGGCCCAGGGTCGCGGTGGACTGAATCCAGCTGGTGTGGAAGCCCCGCTTGCCGACGGGCGCGTGCTCGGCGACATAGGTCGCGGCGCCGCCGTACTCACCGCCCAGGGCCAGGCCCTGGAGCATGCGCAACACCACCAGGATGATCGGCGCAGCGATGCCGATACTGGCGTAGGTCGGCAGCAATCCGACGCAGAACGTTGCCAGGCCCATGAGAATGATGGTGGCGAGGAAGGTGTACTTGCGTCCGATCATGTCCCCCAACCGACCGAATACCAGCGCACCGAACGGCCTGACGATGAAGCCGGCGGCGAAGGCCATCAGCGCGAAGATGAACGCTGTGGTGTCGTTTACCCCGGCGAAAAACTGCTTGCTGATCACCGCCGCGAGGGCGCCATAGAGGAAGAAGTCGTACCACTCGAAGACCGTCCCGAGGGACGAGGCAAAGATGACTTTCTGGGTTTCCTGACTGGTGCCCGCGCTGCGCACGGCTTCCAGGGACTGAACGTGTTCTGACATACCGGTATCCCTCACAGTGATTGTTTTTGTTGTTCCACTGGTGTTGCGTGTTCCTTGCAGGGGTGATGCTCGATGTCCGTGAATCTAATGCGGTCCTTGTAGGAGCGAGCCTGGTCGCGATGGCGTCGTTCCATTCAACGTTTATACTGGCTGATCCACCGCTTTCGCGAGCAGGCTCGCTCCTACAGGGATTGTGTTTGCAGCGGAGTTGAGGATCATCTGCGCAGCCTTCTCGGCAATCATCAGTGTCGGCGAGCAGGTGTTGCCCGAGGTGATGCGCGGCATGATCGAGGCGTCGGCGATGCGCAGGCCGGGGATGCCATGGACCATGAGCTGCGCATCGACCACGGCGTCGGCGTCGTTGCCCATGCGGCAGGTGCCCACCGGATGGAAAATCGTGGTGCCGATCCGCGCGGCGGCTTCGTGCAGCTGTTCTTCGCTTTGCAGGCTGTCACCGGGCAGATATTCCACGGGATTGAAGGGTCGCAGGGCCGGCGCGGCGACGATGCGCCGGGTCAGGCGAATGGCATCGGCGGCGACCCGCAGGTCTTCCGGGTGGCTCAGGTAATTGGGTTGAATCAGCGGTGCTTCTTGCGGGTTGGCCGAGCGGATATCGACTCGGCCACGGCTTTGCGGACGCAAATCGCAGACCGAAGCGGTGAACGCCGGGAACGTATGCAGCGGTTCGCCAAAGCGCTCCAGCGACAGCGGTTGTACGTGATATTCGAGGTTGGCTGAAGTCTGCTCCGGCCCCGAGCGGGCAAAGGCGCCCAACTGGCTCGGCGCCATGGACAGCGGACCGCTGCGGTCATACAGGTAGCGCAGGCCCATGCCCATCTTGCCCCACAGGCTGCCGGCAATCTGGTTCAGGGTGCGGGCATTTTCCAGCTTGTAGATCAGCCGCAGTTGCAGGTGATCCTGCAAGTTACCGCCGACACCGGGCAGTTCATGGGCGACACCGATGCCCAGCCGTTCCAGCAGCGGACGCGGGCCGATGCCGGAGCGTTGCAGGATGCTCGGCGAACCGACCGAGCCGGCACACAGGACAATCTCCTTGCGCGCCTTGAAGGTCTTCGACTGGTCTTGCCAGCGGGCGCTGACCGCCGAGGCGCGGCCATTGTCCAGCAGCACGCGATCGACTTCGACACTGGTCAGTACGGTGAGATTCGGACGCTGGCGACTGGGTTTTAGAAAGGCCTTGGACGCGTTCCAGCGGATGCCGGCCTTCTGATTGACCTGGAAATAGCCGCAACCTTCGTTGTCGCCCTGGTTGAAGTCATCGATGCTGGCGATGCCGCTTTGTTCGGCGGCGCTGCGGAAGGCGTCGAGAATCGGCCACGACAGGCGCTGGCGTTCGACTCGCCATTCGCCCGCGGCACCGTGAAATTCGGCGGCGCCGGCAAAGTGGTTTTCACTCTGCTTGAACAGCGGCAACACGTCCTGCCAGCTCCAGCCGGGGTTGCCGTCGGCGGCCCAGCGGTCGTAGTCAGCGGCCTGGCCACGCATGTAGATCATGCCGTTGATCGATGAGCAGCCACCCAGCACCTTGCCGCGCGGGTAGCTCAGGGCGCGGCCTTGCAGGCCCGGTTGCGCTTCGGTCTTGAAGCACCAGTCGGTGCGCGGGTTGCCGATGCAGAACAGGTAGCCCACGGGGATGTGAATCCACGCGTAGTTGTCGCGGCCACCGGCTTCGAGCAACAACACACGATGTTGCGGGTTGGCCGACAGTCGATTGGCCAGCAGACACCCGGCCGGCCCGGCCCCGACCACGATGTAATCGTATTCATCCAGGGGAGTCTGCATCCCTGACCTCGTTTTGTTGTTCTTGTTGTCTGTCATCCTAGTTGTTAGCTTTCGTCAAAAGAATGTTAGTTTTTGCGCAGCCGCTGTGCGTTTTTAAACAGCATCCCGAACAGCAAAGAACAAGGACGATTCATGTTCGACTGGAATGACCTGCGGTTTTTTCTCGAATTGCAGCGCAGCGGGCGTTTGCTCACGGCCGCCCGCCGCCTGAACACCACCCATGCCACCGTGGCGCGGCACATCGAGGCCATCGAAAAGAGCCTCGGCACGGCGTTGTTCGTTCAACATGCCCAGGGATATGAGATGACCCCGGCGGGCGAGGCGTTGCTTAAACACGCCGAGGCGATGGAGAACGTGGCGTTGCTGGCCCAGGAGGAAATCACCCAGTCCACCGCGCCGCTGGGTAAGATCCGCGTCGGGGTGACCGAAGGGCTGGGCATCATGTTCCTCGCCAGTCGCATGAACGGCTTGTTCGAACGCTATCCGGGGCTGGAAGTGGAGCTGGTGGCGGTGCCACGTTTTGTCAGCATCCTCAACCGTGAGGCGGAAATCAGCATCCACCTTGAGCGCCCGGCGGCTGACATGCTGGTCACCCGCAAACTCACCGACTATCGCCTGGCGTTGTATGCCAGCCAGGACTACCTCGATCGTTCGCCGCCATTGCGCAGTCGTGAGGACCTGGGGCGTCATGCGTGGATCGGCTACGTCGACGATCTGCTGTTCAGCCAGGAACTGATGTTTCTCAACAGCTTCTGCCGCAACCCGCAGGTGGTGTTTCACAGCACCAGCGTGATCGCCCAGCAACAGGCGGCGCGCTCAGGCCTGGGGATTGCCGTGCTACCGTGCTACATGGCCTGTGCTGATCCCGGTCTGGTGCCATTGTTGCCGGACGAAAGCATCCAGCGCAGCTACTGGATCAGCACGCGTCGCGAGCTGCACAAATCGGTGCGGTTGCGGGTGTTGTGGGATTATGTGGTGCAGTTGTGTGAGCGGGAGCAGGGGTTGTTGTTGGGCGGTGCCTGAACGGACGCCTTCGCTGGCAAGCCAGCTCCTACAGGGGCAACGCATACCTATGTAGGAGCTGGCTTGCCAGCGAAGGCGGCGGCCCATTCGGAATTGATCTTGCGGTTTAACCCTCAATCTCGAACGCGGTACTGGCCAGCCGCTCACCATTAACCATGATGTGCACCGCATGACGCCCCGCATAATGCCGGCGGGTGGTGAGCTCCTTGATGTGCTGACCGCGACTGACGGCTTCGCTGGCTTTGCCGGGCAGCGTCAGCGCCTTGAGCTTGAACACCTTCGCCGAGGTGCTGCCGTTGGCCTTGACGTAATCAATGGCATAGTCGATCACCAGACGCTGACTGCTTTCTACCGTGGATCTGATGGCAAACGACAGGGTGATTTTTTCTCCCAGGCCAATCACCGGCGGTTCGACTTTCACATCGACGATCTCGACTTCAGGCTTGCCGCCCGCGCCGATGATCGCCAGTGCCCGCGGGTTGCCCTGTTTGATCAGGCTGCGCAGGGCGTGCCTGGCGATCCATGCGGTGTGCCTGTTGTCCAGCGCCCAGCCTTCGATCAGGTCCAGCACCCAATCGGAGTGATCCTTGGTGATGTCGTTGAGGTGGTTGGCCACGGATTTGCGTACATACAGGCTGGTGTCGGCCTTGAGGTTGTCGAGGATGTTCGCGGCGAGTGTCGGATCGGCCTGGATGGGCTCCAGCCGGAATGACCAGGGCAGGCGCGGCCGGCATCCTTCGCTGGCCAGGCGCCGCACATGCTCGTTGTCGTCCAGCGACCAGGCATGCATCAGCTTGAGCGAGCGCTTGAGGTCGCTGCGCAGAAAGTGACGGATCGCGAATTCCGAAGAGCCAAAAGCGGTGAAGTACTTCAGCGCGTCCATCGACTGATCGAACGCATGGGCGCCGTAGCTGGCGACATAGTGCGGCAGGCACATGCTGACGAAGCCGCTGTTGAGGCGCGGGGCGAGGGCGCGCAGCACCTCTAGCGACGCCTCATAGTCCAGCGGCAACACCGCGTGCAGGCATTCGCTGACCCGGGCCATGCGCTGCATGACGCTGAGGTCTGCCAGGCCGGACTGGGCCAGCTTCAGGAAGCGCCTGGCCTCGAATGGCGGATAGATCGCGGTCATTTCGCTGGCGATGTGCTGGAGGCGCTCGGTGTTGAAGATTTCCTTCAGGGCGGGGGCAGGTTGGTCAGTCATGGTGGTTCCCTGGCAATTGTTGTTGATCCATCACACCGCGTCATCGTTCATCGCGAGCAGGCTCGCTCCTACAGAAGAGCGTGTGAGCAGCCTGCTCGCGAAGGGGCCCTCAAATTCACCTCATTTTGTGCCCGCTTGCTCTTGCAGTTGATCCGACTCGAATAACCTGGCCAGTTCGACCCGCGCTTCCTGCGCGGTCTGCATCACTTTCACTGCGTCGTCATACACCGCGTGCTGGGCTTCAAGCACCTCTTCGTCATGCTGCTTGAAGCGTTTGATCCGCGCATCCGCCTGGGCCTGGGTCAGACCCAGCCCGATCAGGGTTCGCCGGCTCATTTCCAGGCTCGAATGGAAGGTTTCGCGCACGGCGTGAGCGCCGACGTCCATCAGCCGGTGCACATGCTGACGGTTACGGGCACGGGCGATGATTTTCATCTGCGGGTAGAGCTTGCGCACCAGTTCGGCGGTCTTGATGTTGGTGTCCGGGTCGTCGGTGGCGATCACGAAATACTCGGCTTCCCCGACCTTGGCCGCGCTGAGGATTTCCGGGCGCATCGGGTCGCCGTAGAACACCGGCACGCCACCAAAGCTGCGGGACAGCTCGATGGTTTCCACCGAGGTGTCGAGGGCCACGAATTTGATGTTCTGTGCGCGCAAAATCCGCGCAATGATCTGGCCCATGCGACCCATGCCGGCGATCACCACCCGTGGCGCGTCGGTGTCGATTTCGCGGAACTTCTCCGGTACTTCCACCGGTTGCACTTTCGGGCTGACCAAGCGTGCGCAAAGCAGCAGCAACAGCGGCGTCACGGCCATGGACAGGGTGATGGTCAACACCAGCAAGTCATACAGTTGCGCGGCGAACAGCCCGTGGTCGCGACCGATCTTGAACACCACAAAGGCAAATTCACCACCGGCCGCCAACACGATACCCAGGCGGATCGCACTGACCTTGTTCAAGCCGCCGGCCAGGCGCCCGACAATAAACAGCAGCGGCAGTTTGATCGCGATCAGCAGCAGAGTCAGGCCCAGCACTGCGACCGGTGTGCTCAGCAACAGGCTCAGGTTCGCACCCATGCCGACGCTGATGAAAAACAGCCCGAGCAACAGGCCCTTGAACGGTTCGATCTGGGCTTCCAGTTCATGGCGATACTCGGAGTCCGCCAGCAGCAGGCCGGCGAGGAATGCACCCAGGGCCATGGAAATACCGGCCAGCTCCATCAACCATGCCGTGCCGATCACCACCAGCAACGCCGTGGCGGTGGAGACCTCTGGCAACGCGGTTTTGGTCACCACGCGAAACACCGGTCGCAGCAGATAGCGCCCGCCGATCACCACCACCGCAATGCTGACCAAGACTTGCAGGCCATGGTTCAGGTCTTCACTGGGGGTGGTGCTGTGATCGCCGCCGGCCAGCAACGGCACCATGGCGATCAAGGGGATTGCGGCGATGTCCTGAAATAACAGAATCGCGAACGCCAGTCGCCCGTGGGGGCTGGTCAGTTCCTTGCGTTCAGCCAGGCTTTGCAGGCCGAAGGCCGTGGACGACAGCGCCAGGCCCAGGCCCAGGACGATCGCGGTGTTCAGCGGCTGGCCAAAGCCCCACAGCGCCACCACGCCAATCACCGAGCCGGTCAGCAGCACTTGCGCCAGACCCACGCCGAACACTGATTTGCGCATCACCCACAAGCGTCGCGGCGACAGCTCCAGGCCGATGATGAACAACAGCAACACCACGCCGAGTTCGGAAATGTTCGCGACGCTTTGCGGGTTGTCGATCAGGCCCAGCACCGACGGGCCGATGATCACTCCGGCGAACAGGTAGCCCAGCACTGCCCCCAGTTGCAGGCGCTTGGCCAATGGAACGATGAGCACGACCGCCATCAGAAATACGACAGCAGCTTGTAGCAGGTTGCCTTCATGGGGCATGAGAAAACTCCAGGACTCGGTACAGCGGGGGTGACAAGAATAAAGGCTGGGCCCTTCGGCGTCAGCAAAACGCTCGGGCTCAGATGTTACAGTTTGCATTAATTAGTTACATTTATAGAATTAGCTGATCAATCCAACTGTCCCTCTCGAGTAGCCCCCATGGCGATCAACTTCGACCTCAACGATCTGCAAGCCTTCCGTGCCGTGGTCGAGCAGGGCAGCTTTCGCAAGGCCGCCGATACGGTGCGTATTTCCCAGCCAGCCTTGAGCCGGCGCATCGAAAAACTCGAAGACGCCCTCGGCGTGCGGCTGTTCGAGCGCACCACGCGCAAGGTCAGCCTGACCCAGGCCGGCCGCGGTTTCATGCCCAGCGTCGAACGCCTGCTGGACGATCTGGACGTGGCATTGCTGGGCATCAGCGAAGTCGCTTCGACCCGGCTCGGCCATGTCACGGTCGCCTGTGTACCCTCGGCGGCGTATTACTTCATGCCGCGAGTGATCGCGCACTATCACCGGCAGTTTCCGCGGATCAAGGTCAAGGTGCTGGACTCCAGCGCCCACGACGTATTGAGCGCGGTGGTCAATGGCGAAGCGGATTTCGGCCTGAGTTTCATGGGCACCCTGGAAGCCGAAGTGGATTTCGAGCCCTTGGTGCAAGAGGGGTATGTCGTGGCGTGCCGGCGCGATCATCCGCTGGCGGGGCGAAGCAGTGTCACCTGGGACGAGTTCTATCAGCAGGATTACATCTCGCTGGATAAAACCTCGGGCAACCGTTTTCTGCTGGACCAGGCGCTGACCGGCGTGGTGCCGCAGCGGCCGAGCATCTGCGAAACCCGGCACGTGACCACCATGATCGGTCTGGTGGAGGCCGGGTTGGGCGTGGCGGCGGTGCCGTTGATGGCGATGCCGGCGGCGGATCATCCGATCCTGACGCGGGTGCCATTGACCGAACCGCAAGTGATGCGCAGCGTCGGTCTGATCAAGCGCCGGGGTCGAACCCTGACCCCGGCGGCATTGGAGCTGGAGCGGCTGGTGGTGGAGATGAAAGTCCTGCAGCCGTCGGTCAGCGACTGACCGAGTCCAGTCCGGTCGCTTTCACGTCCGGTTGAGCCTGGGCCGAGGCCATGTATTCCAGCAAGGCCTTGGCTTCGGCCGGGTGTCGGGCACCTACCGGGATACCGGCGGCAAACCGGGTGACCGACTGCACCGACTCCGGAATCTTCGCCACGAAACTGACCCCCGGAACCGGCAACAGTTCGCTGACCTGCTGGAAACCCAGTTGATAGTCACCGGTGGCAACCACCGAGCCCACGGGGATTTTCGGCACCATGGTCGACTTTGGCTTGAGCTGGTCCTCGATCCCCAGGCGCTTGAACAGCTGCTGCTCGATGTACACGCCGCTGGCGCTGTCTGAGTAGGCCACTGATTTGGCGTCGAGCAGCGTCTTTTTCAGGCCCTCGACGTTGCTGATATCCGGTTTCGGCGCACCTTCGCGCACCACCAGGCCAATGCGTGAATCCGCCAGTTCGACTCTTGAAGCGGGATCGACTTTGCCTTGTTTGATCAGATCGTCCAGCGCGTAGCCGACCATGATCACCACGTCGGCTTGCTCACCCCGGGCCAGGCGATTGGGGATCGCTTCCGGGGCCTTGCCCATGGAGGGGCCGAGTGCGGTGTCGAGGGTGTTGCCAGTGGAGGCGGCGAACTTCGGGCCGAGGATCTTGTAGGCCGCCGTGAAGCCGCCGGAGGTCATCACACGGATCTCTTCAGCCTGGGCAATGCCGCTCAAGCCCAGACTGGCCACCAACGCAAGGGCGGCAAAACTGAAGGTTTTTTTCATGGTCAAGTTCTCGATAAAGGGCCGGTTCACGAGGCCACCGGTTGCAGATGGTTCGAGGCGCGTCGATAGAGCATGAGCGTCGCGCACAGCGCGCACAGGGCTGCAAAGCTCATCCAGTAACCCGGCGCCGCCTTGTCGCCGGTGTACTGGATCAGCAAGGTCGACATCGCCGGGGTGAACCCGCCGAACACGGCCGTAGCCAGGCTATAGGCGAGGGAGAAACCGGCCACCCGGACTTCCACTGGCATGATCTCCGTCAGCGCCGGGATCATTGCGCCGTTGTACAGGCCGTAGATGAACGACAGCCACAGCAACACCAGCAGCATGTGGATGAAGCTGGGCGCGTTGACCAGAAAGGTCAGCATCGGATAGGTGGTGGCGATGGCCAGCACAGCCATGACAATCAACACCGGGCGGCGACCGATTCGGTCGGACAGGGCTCCGCCAATCGGCAGCCAGATGAAGTTCGAGACGCCGACCAGCAATGTCACCAGCAGCGCATCGGACGTGCTCAGGTGCAGCACGGTTTTACCGAAGGTCGGCGCGTACACCGTGATCAGGTAGAACGCGGTGGTGGTCAGGGCGACCATCATCATGCCAGCGAACACGGTCAGCCAGTTTTGCCCCAGGGTGCGGAACACTTCACCCATGCTCGGGCGGTGTTTACGGGTGGCGAACTCTTCGGTTTCTTCCAGGTTGCGGCGCAGCAGGAAGATGAACGGCACGATCATGCAGCCGACGAAGAACGGAATCCGCCAGCCCCAATCGGCAATCACGTTCGGCGCCATCCACTGGTTCAAGGCGTAACCCAGCGCGGCGGCGACGATGATCGCCACTTGCTGGCTGCCCGACTGCCAACTGGTGAAAAAGCCCTTGTGGCCGGGTGTGGCGATCTCGGCGAGATACACCGACACGCCGCCCAATTCCGCACCGGCGGAAAAGCCCTGCAGCAGCCGCCCGATCAGCACCAGGGCCGGGGCGAACAAGCCGATGGTTTCGTAGCCGGGCACCAGCACAATCAGGATGGTGCCGCTGGCCATGATCGACAGAGTCACGATCAACCCTTTGCGTCGGCCCACATCATCGATATAGGCACCCAGCACCACCGCGCCCAACGGACGCATCAGAAAGCCTGCGCCGAACACTGCGAAGGTCATCATCAGCGAGGCGAATTCGCTGCTGGCCGGAAAGAATACGGCAGCGATTTGCGTGGCATAGAAACCAAAAAGGAAGAAGTCGAACTGTTCGAGGAAGTTGCCCGAGGTGACCCGGAAAATGGCACTGGCGCGAGAGCGTCCGCGCGGGATTGAGGCTGTCATCGATAAATACTCCACCGCTTTTATGACGTGCGCTGCCTGGACGCGGCGCACGGTTCTTATTGGGGCGGATAGTGGAGCAGGGGGATCGATATGTTAATTGCATAGTTGGCATGCATTGATGTGTGAAGTGGATCAATGCATTCGTGGACGTGCTCGTGCAGTTACCGGTACAGGCACCCGTCGACGAAACGCTATTCGCTATGTGCCCGCACTACGCTCTCGGTGCCCAGCCGATACTGATTGTTCCCGCTGCGCTTGGCCTCATACATCGCCAGGTCGGCAATGTGCAGCAAGCGGTCGATGCTCGGCGCATGATCGGGGAACACGGCGACGCCGAGACTGGTGCCGATGTGGCGCTGGTCGTTGCCGATGGTGACGGGCGGGGAGAGTTCGACGAAGATTTTCTGGCAGATGGTGCGCGCTTCGTCTTGCAGGCTTTTACCTTGGGGCAGGTCCTGGAGGATGACCACGAATTCGTCGCCGCCGATCCGGGCGACGGTGTCGGTGCCACGCAGAATGCGCTTGAGCCGTGTGGCGGTCGTGACCAGCACCCGGTCGCCCGCCGCATGACCATAGCGGTCGTTGATGGCCTTGAAACCATTGAGGTCGACAAACACCAGCGCCACCCGCGTGGCACCGGCGCGTGCCTGTTCCAGCGCTTCGGACAGGCGCTCTTCGAGCACCAGGCGATTGGGCAGGCCGGTCAGCCGGTCGTAATGGGCCAGGTGCTTGAGGTAGTTGGCCGAGGCCTTTTCTTCGGTGATGTCGCGTACCACGCCCATCATCTTGATCGTTTCGTTGTGGTCATTCTTGACCACGTTGCCGGTTTCCCGCAGCCAGCGGATCGTTCCGTCGAGCCAGACCACGCGGTACTCCTCGTCATGGTTTTCGCCGGTTTCCAGGCAACGCAGTTCGCCGGCCCGAACCCTGTGCCGGTCGTCCGGATGCACGCAGGAGCAGAACAGGGCGTAAGAGGGCATCACTTCGCCGATCTTGAAGCCGAACATGCCGAAAATTGCATCTGACCAGTACAACCGGTCGGTGTCGACATCCCAATCCCAGGTGCCGATACGAGCGAAATACTGGCTGCGTTTGAAGCGCTCGGCGTCGTCATCCTGGTGGATGCTCCGGCCTTCGGACAGGCTGTTGATGATCGCGCGATACTCCGCCAGCTGCTTGTGCAGCGAGCGTTCGCGCCAGACCAGCGCGACGATCAGGGTAAGCGTCATTGAACCAAGGATGACGCTGGTCCAGAGCAGGATCATTCGGGGGAGGCCTTCAGGGCGGTGAACCGTTCGGGTAATTGTTGATTATTTTAGTTCAGTAAACAGCTTTAAACGCCGCGCGCGGAGACGGCAATGGTTGCCAATCGAGAGCAAATCTGGGAAAACGGCGCCCGTCAGGCCCTTGAGGGCGAGAGAGCATACGAGTGAATTCAATGAATGACGAGCTTCAGGTAATCGATCTTCAGGTGGGTGACGGAAAAACCGCCATCAAAGGCGCACTGATCACCACCCAGTACCGTGGCTGGCTGGAGGACGGCACCGAATTCGACTCTTCCTACAGCCGTGGCAAACCCTTCCAGTGCGTGATAGGCACCGGGCGGGTCATCAAGGGCTGGGATTTGGGCATCATGGGCATGCAGGTCGGCGGTAAGCGCAAGTTGCTGGTGCCGGCGCACCTGGCCTATGGCGAACGCACCATGGGCAAGATCACGCCGAATTCGAACCTGATCTTCGAAATTGAATTGCTGGAAGTGCTGACGCGGGATGATTGACTTGAAGCTGGCTAGCCAATGCGAACGTCTGGCGCCGGCCCATGAGTTGTCTCACCTGACCGTCGAATACCGCACTGCTTGAGCGGTTTTCGGTCGGTCACTGAACAGCGCAATCCGCCCATTCAAGGAAGGGCGGTAATGCCAGGTCAGGCGATCCAGTGCCGTCTTCATCGCCAGAATTTGCTGGACGGTAGCGCCCGCAATGCATAACGCCAGTCGTTGCCCCGGACATTGATGGCGCCCCGCACCAAAGGTGAAGCTGCGCCGGTTCGGGCGGTCGAGCAGGAACGCGTCGGGGTTGTCGTTGAGCTGCGGGTCGCGATTGGCCGAGGCCAGCAGCACCAGGATCACGTCTGCGGCTTTCAGCTGCACCCCGTCAATCTCGCAGGGGGCGGCGACGAAGCGGCGGGTGTTCTGTACCGGCGGGTCGAAACGCTGCACTTCGGCCAGCAGGTCTTCGACAGGGGTTGATTCGCTGCGCAACGACGGATGTTGAATCAATGCCAGCACGGCGTTGCCGATCAGTCCGGCAGTGGCGTCGAAGGTCTGGGAGAACAGGCCGATCAGGTTGGCGATCAGCGTTTGCGGTGCGCCGGACGCGAAGCGCTGGCGGATGCCTGCAAGCAGAAGGCTGTGGTTGTCCGGGTCGGCCAGAAGCTCGACACAGTAACTGCTCATTTGTTCGGCGGCAGCGTGGGCGGCGGTCAATTGCGCCGCGTCACTCAAGGGCGACAGGCAGGCGACGAAATCCGCCGTCAACTCGCTGATGGCGCGGCCCTGAGCCGGGGTGAATCCCAACAACGCCGCCACCACGCACACCGGTCCGCGAAACATGGCGTTGTACAGGCCTGCGGCATCCGCGGTCATCAATCGGGCGCTGACCAGGGCCTCGACTTCCCGCGCATCGATCAACTCCAGCCCCGGCTCAATCGCCGACCGTGGGCAACGCTGGCGTTCACCCTCATTCATGCGCATCAATTGGCCGAACACCTGGCCGGCCATGCCGTCGGCAATCGCCTTGGGGACTGGCTCCTGCGCCGGTCGAACGTGGCAATCGGGATGCGCCAGCACGGCGGCCACCGCCCGGGCGCTGCTGGCCACCCACAGGTTCAGTTCTGGATGAAAAGCCAGCCCACCTTCGGCACGCAGTCGTGCGTAGTAGGGATAAGGATCGGCATGGGTCGCAGCAATGATCGGGTCCATGGGGCGCAGCCTTTTGTTGTTGGAAAGTGTTGCTACTATCTCCAGTCCGAAAGGGCGTTGATTCGTCCGGGAGCGAAATATGAGCGCAGAACAACACGACATCGGTGTCTCGCAGGTAGCGGCAGCCATCGCCGAGCCTGCACGGACGAAAATCCTCTGTTCGCTGATGGACGGCCACGCCCGCACCAGCACCGAACTGGCGACGGTGGCCGAAGTCAGCGCGTCGACCGCCAGTGCCCACCTGGCCAAACTCAAGGAGCTGGCGCTGGTGCGGCTGCACGTTCAGGGACGTCACCGCTATTACAGCCTGGCGGACAAACGCGTGGCCCAGGCCTTGGAGGCGCTGATGGTGATCGGCCAGAACACTGCGCCGGGCTTCAACTCGCGGACCCCGGATCGCCTGCAGTTTGCCCGCACCTGCTACGACCACATGGCGGGCACCCTGGCCGTGCTGATGCATGACCGGATGCTCGAGGCGGGCTGGCTCGAGGAAACCGACGAACAGGCCTATCGCTTGAGTGACAGTGGTTCGGCAATGTTTCAGGGGCTTGGGATCGAGGTACAGGACTTGAGCACCTTGCGCCGCCGCTTCGCCTGCCCGTGCCTGGACTGGAGCATGCGTCGGCCGCATCTGGGCGGATCGCTGGGTGCGGCGTTGCTGCAAACGGCGCTCAAGCGCAAGTGGGTGACCCAGGATCTGGACAGTCGCGCGTTGGCGTTGACGGCGTTGGGGCGCAAGGAGGTAGCGGGGCGGTTCGGGGTCGATTTGCGGTTGGATATTGAGGAGAAGAGCAAAAGATCGCAGCCTGCGGCAGCTCCTACAGGGGCTGCGATCTTTTTACGCCCATGAAAAAGCCCCCCACCGGTCACCCGATGGGGGGCTTTTGTGCGTCTGGCGTCAGATCAAACCTTGACGATCCAGCCCGCTGGCGCTTCGATGTCGCCGGTTTGCACGCCGGTCAGCTCTTTGTAGAGCTTCTGGGTGATCGGGCCGACTTCAGTTTCGCTGTGGAACACGTGCAGGTGGTCGTTGTAGTTGATGCCGCCAATTGGCGTGATCACTGCAGCGGTGCCGCAAGCGCCGGCTTCCTTGAAGTCCGACAGTTTGTCGATGAACACGTCGCCTTCGACCACATCCAGACCCAGGCGGGACCGGGCCAGTTCGATCAGCGACAGACGGGTGATGCCCGGCAGTACCGATGGCGAGTTCGGGGTCACGAACTTGTTGTCGTGGGTGATCCCGAAGAAGTTGGCCGAACCGACTTCCTCGATCTTGGTATGGGTCAGCGGATCCAGGTAGATGCAGTCGGCGAAATGCGCTTTCTTGGCCTGGGAACCCGGCATCAGGCTGGCGGCGTAGTTGCCACCGACCTTGGCGGCACCGGTGCCTTGTGGCGCGGCACGGTCGTAGCTGGAGATCAGGAAGTTGTGCGGGGTCAGGCCGCCCTTGAAGTAGGCGCCGACCGGGATGCAGAAGATCGAGAAGATGAACTCGGGGGCGGTACGCACGCCGATGTTGTCACCCACACCGATCACGAACGGGCGCAGGTACAGCGCGCCGCCGGTGCCGTACGGCGGAATGAAACGCTCGTTGGCGCGGACCACTGCTTTACAGGCTTCGATGAATTGCTCGGTGTCCACCTGCGGCATCAGCAGGCGGGCGCAGCTGCGCTGCATGCGCAGGGCGTTCTGGTCCGGGCGGAACAGGTTGATCGAACCATCCTTGCAACGGTAGGCCTTCATGCCTTCGAAGCATTGCTGGCCATAGTGAAGGGCAGTGGAGCCTTCGCTGATGTGCAGCACGTTATCTTCGGTCAGGGTGCCTTTGTCCCACTCGCCATTGCGAAAGTACGACAGATAGCGCTTGTCGGTCTTGATGTAGTCAAAACCCAGCTTGTCCCAATTAATGCTTTCGTTACCCATGACACCCTCTATCTCTTAACAACCGCCGAAACGGTTCAAGGCTTCTGACGTTTTTTGGATGGGGACAACAATACTTCATTCTTGGGCTAAATCGCAGCCCGGACGATAGGGGGAGAAGCAGATTTATTAGCCTGCTTATTAGACTTCCCGGTCTATCGTCGAAAAGATCGCAGCCTGCGGCAGCTCCTACGGGATCGGCGGCCACCTGTAGGAGCTGCCGCAGGCTGCGATCTTTTGATCTTTACAGGTGCAACGCATGCCCCAACGCCCGCAACGCCGCTTCCTGCACCGCCTCACCCAGCGTCGGATGCGCATGGATGGTGCCGCCGATGTCTTCCAGCCGCGCGCCCATCTCCAGGCTCTGGGCAAACGCCGTGGACAACTCCGATACGCCGACGCCCACCGCCTGCCAGCCGACAATCACATGATTGTCGCGACGGGCAACCACGCGCACGAAGCCGCTTTTCGACTCCAGGGTCATCGCCCGGCCATTGGCGGCGAACGGGAAGCTCGACACGATGCAGTCCAGACCTGCGGCCTTGGCTTCGTCCGGGGTCTTGCCGACTACCACCAGTTCCGGGTCGGTGAAGCACACGGCGGCGATGGCGGTCGGGTTGAACTCGCGGGTCTTGCCGCTGATCAGCTCGGCGACCATCTCGCCCTGGGCCATGGCCCGGTGCGCGAGCATCGGTTCGCCGCTCAGGTCACCGATGGCATACACGTTGCGCATGCTGGTCTGGCAGCGGTGGTCGATCTTGATCGACGAACCGTTCATGTCCAGGTTCAGCGCTTCGAGGTTCCAGCCCTGGGTGTTCGGCTTGCGACCGACGGCCACCAGCACCTGATCGGTTTCCAGGTTCAGGGTCTCGCCGCCTGGTTCCAGTACTTGCAAGGTATTGTTAGAAGAATCAAAACCTTGAACGCTATGTTTCAAGTAAAGCTTTACGCCGAGTTTTTTCAGTTCGTCGTGCACCGGTTGAGTCAATTCGGCGTCGTAGGCCGGCAGGATGCGCTCCTGCGCTTCCACCACGCTGACTTCGGCGCCGAGCTTGCGATAGGCAATGCCCAGCTCCAGACCGATGTAACCGCCGCCGACCACGATCAAGCGCTTGGGCACGGAGGTTGGCGCCAGGGCTTCGGTGGACGAGATGATCGGCCCGCCAATCGGCAGCATCGGCAGGTTCACGCTTTTCGAACCGGTGGCCAGCACCAGGTGCTCGCACTGGATACGCGTGTCGCCGACTTCAACGGTCTTGCCGTCGATGACCTTGGCCCAGCCTTGAACAACCTGGACCTTGTTCTTTTTCAGCAGCGCCGCAACGCCAGTGGTCAGGCGATCGACGATGCCGTCCTTCCACTCGACGCTCTTGGTGATATCCAGGGTCGGCGCCGAGACGCTGATGCCCAGCGCCGAGTGCTGGTTGTGGTGCCGGGTCTGGTGGAACTGCTCGGCAACATGAATCAGTGCCTTGGACGGAATGCAGCCGATGTTCAGGCAGGTGCCGCCCAGGGATTGGCCTTCCACCAGAATGGTCGGAATGCCCAGCTGGCCGGCACGGATCGCTGTTACGTAACCGCCGGGGCCGCCGCCGATGATCAGCAGCGTGGTGTTCAAAGTCTGCATTCGTTACTCCACAAACAGAGTGGCGGGTTGTTCGAGCAAGCCGCGAATGGCCTGGATGAAGAGCGCCGCGTCCATGCCATCGACCACGCGGTGATCGAAGGAGCTGGAGAGGTTCATCATCTTGCGGATCACGATCTGGCCTTTGATCACCATTGGCCGTTCGACGATCTTGTTCACGCCGACAATCGCCACTTCCGGCAGGTTCAGCACCGGCGTGCTGACGATGCCGCCCAAGGCGCCAAGGCTGGTCAGGGTGATGGTCGAACCGGACAACTCGTCGCGGCTGGCCTTGCCGTTGCGTGCGGCGTTGGCCAGGCGAGCGATTTCCGCTGCGCTGTCCCACAGGCTGCGGGCTTCGGCGTGACGCACCACCGGCACCATCAGGCCGACATCGCTCTGGGTCGCGACGCCGACATGTACCGCGCCGAGGCGGGTAATGACCTGGGCTTCGTCGTCGTAACGGGCGTTCATCTGCGGGAAGTCGCGCAGGGCGACGACCATGGCGCGGACCAGGAATGGCAGCAAGGTCAGCTTGCCGCGGGTGGCGCCGTGTTTTTCGTTGAGGTGCGCGCGCAACTCTTCCACAGCCGTGACGTCGATTTCTTCGACATAACTGAAGTGGGCGGCACGCTGGGTGGCGTCCTGCATGCGCTGGGCGATCTTGCGGCGCATGCCGATCACCGGGATCTGCTGTTCATCGGTACGTTGGGCGTAAGCAGCCGCCACCGGTGCCGAGGCGGTCGACTGACCCTGAGCCAGGTAGGCGTCGAGATCTTCGTGCAGTACGCGGCCGGCAGGGCCGGTGCCTCGGACCAGACGTAGCTGAATACCGAGGTCCAGCGCATGCTTGCGCACGGCCGGGGAGGCCAGCGGACGCTCATCGGCTTCGCGAGCGACCATCGGGCCCTGGCAAACGGCGGCTTTCGGCGCTGGGGCAGCGACCGGTTTGCTTTCAACCACGGCTTCTACTTTAGCTGCGGCCACCGGGGCTTCTTTAACGGGAGCCGGTTGCGCCGACTCCTTAACGTTGCCCGCGCCTTCGACTTCAATGCTGATCAGCACGCTGCCGACCGCCATGACTTCACCCGGCTGGCCACCGAGGGCAATGACCTTGCCATGCACCGGCGACGGGATATCGACCATCGCCTTATCGGTCATGACATCGGCCAGTACCTGATCTTCGACGACCATGTCGCCGACCTTGACGTGCCATACCGACAATTCAACTTCTGCAATGCCTTCACCAATGTCCGGCATTTTAATGACGTGCGTGCCCATTCAGACCTCCATGACCCGTTTCAACGCCGCGCCCACTCGGGACGGCCCTGGGAAATACGCCCACTCTTGCGCGTGCGGGTAAGGGGTATCCCAACCGGTGACGCGTTCGATCGGCGCTTCCAGGTGGTGGAAGCAGTGCTCTTGCACCAGCGCTGTCAGTTCGGCGCCGAAGCCGCAAGTGCGGGTGGCTTCGTGAACGATCACGCAGCGCCCGGTTTTCTTCACCGATTTGGTGATGGTTTCGAGGTCCAGCGGCCACAGGCTGCGCAGGTCGATGACTTCGGCATCCACGCCGCTTTCTTCAGCGGCCACTTGCGACACGTAGACGGTGGTGCCGTAGGTCAGTACGGTGACGTCCTTGCCCGGACGGGCGATAGCGGCAACGTCCAGCGGTACGGTGTAGTAACCGTCCGGAACCTGTGCGGCGGGGTGTTTCGACCACGGGGTTACCGGGCGGTCGTGGTGGCCGTCGAAAGGACCGTTGTACAGTCGTTTCGGCTCCAGGAAGATCACCGGGTCATCGTTTTCGATGGAGGCAATCAGCAGGCCTTTGGCGTCGTAGGGGTTGGACGGCATGACGGTGCGCAGACCGCATACCTGAGTGAAGAGTGCCTCGATGCTCTGGCTGTGGGTCTGGCCGCCGTAGATGCCGCCGCCACAGGGCATGCGCAGGGTCATCGGCGCGGTGAATTCGCCAGCCGAGCGATAACGCAGGCGCGCGGCTTCGGAAATGATCTGATCGTAGGCCGGGTACACGTAGTCGGCGAACTGGATCTCCACCACCGGGCGCAGGCCGTAGGCGCCCATGCCCACGGCGGTGCCGACGATACCGCTTTCAGAGATCGGCGCGTCGAACACCCGGGAGGTGCCGTACTTGGCTTGCAGGCCTTCGGTGCAGCGGAACACGCCGCCGAAGTAGCCCACGTCCTGGCCGAAGACCACGACGTTGTCGTCACGTTCAAGCATCACATCCATGGCCGAGCGCAGGGCCTGGATCATGGTCATGGTGGTCGTGGTCATGGCGGTTTCCAGCTCGATATTGTTGTTGTGATCGTTCATGTCAGATCCCCAACTCTTGACGCTGGCGCTTCAAGTGCTCCGGCATCTCTTTGTAGACGTCTTCGAACATGGTCGCGGCGCTCGGAATCTGGCCGCCGGCGAGGGTGCCGTACTGCTCGGCTTCTTTCTGCGCGGCGATCACTTGGGCTTCCAGTTCGGCGCTGACCGCGGTGTGTTCCTCTTCGGACCAGTGACCGGTCTTGATCAGGTGCTGCTTGAGGCGCGCAATCGGATCGCCCAACGGGAAGTGGCTCCAGTCATCGGCGGGACGGTATTTGGACGGATCATCGGAGGTCGAGTGCGGACCGGCGCGGTAGGTGACCCATTCGATCATGGTAGGACCGAGGCCGCGGCGGGCGCGTTCGGCGGCCCAGGCAGAGGCGGCGTAGACCGCGTAGAAATCGTTGCCATCGACCCGCAGGGAGGCAATGCCGCAACCGACGCCACGACCGGCGAAGGTGGTGGCTTCACCACCGGCAATCGCCTGGAAGGTGGAGATCGCCCACTGGTTGTTGACCACGTTGAGGATCACCGGCGCGCGGTACACGTGGGCGAACGTCAGGGCAGTGTGGAAGTCCGACTCGGCGGTGGCGCCGTCGCCGATCCACGCCGAAGCGATTTTGGTGTCGCCCTTGATCGCCGAGGCCATGCCCCAGCCCACGGCTTGCACGAACTGGGTGGCGAGGTTGCCGGAGATGGTGAAGAAACCGGACTCCTTGACCGAGTACATGATTGGCAACTGACGTCCCTTGAGCGGATCGCGCTCGTTGGACAACAGTTGGCAGATCAGGTCGACCAGCGGTACGTCGCGGGCCATCAGGATGCTTTGCTGGCGGTAGGTCGGGAAGCACATGTCGTCGATGTTCAGGGCCAGGGCCTGGGCGCTGCCGATGGCTTCTTCGCCAAGGCTCTGCATGTAGAACGACATTTTTTTCTGACGCTGGGCAACCACCATGCGGTTGTCGTAGATCCGCGTCTTGAGCATGGCGCGCATGCCCTTGCGCAGGATCTCTACCGGCACGTTTTCAGCCCATGGACCGAGGGCATTGCCCTGGTCGTCGAGCACGCGGATCAGGCCACGGGCCAGATCCGCCGTGTCAGCCGGTTCAACGTCGATTGGGGGTTTGCGCACCGTGCCGGCATCGGTCAGATGCAGGTAGGAGAAGTCGGTTTTGCATCCTGGACGGCCCGAGGGTTCGGGGACGTGCAGACGCAGCGGTTCATACGCTTGGGTCATGGCTTCTACGCTCGATCTTGTGAATTTCTTGTAGTGAGCTGACAGATTTCGTTCGGTAGAAGAAATCTTGTCCTACAACAATCATAGGCCCGGCCAAGAAGAATATTTCTCTCTGTTTCGTTGCGTTAAAGATCATTTGAAGATAAAAAACCTGCATAAACATAAAAAACAGGTGGTTTTATCTCATGCGCAAACTGGACCGTACCGATATCGGCATTCTCAACAGCCTTCAGGAGAACGCACGCATCACCAACGCCGACCTCGCGCGTTCGGTGAACCTGTCGCCGACGCCATGTTTCAACCGGGTCAAGGCCATGGAAGAACTGGGGGTGATTCGCGAGCAAGTGACGCTGCTGGATGCCGACCTGCTGGGGCTGCACGTGAACGTGTTCATTCACGTCAGCCTGGAGAAGCAGGTGGAGGAGGCGCTGCAGCATTTCGAAGAGGCGATTTCCGATCGCCCCGAGGTGATGGAGTGCTACCTGATGGCCGGCGACCCGGACTATCTGATCCGGGTGCTGGTGCCGACCATCCAGTCGCTGGAGCGCTTCATGATGGACTTTCTGACCAAGGTGCCGGGGGTGGCGAACATCCGCTCGAGCTTTGCGCTCAAGCAGGTGCGCTATAAGACCGCGCTGCCGTTGCCGGCGAATGGGCTGACGTTGGGTAACTGAAAATCAAGGATCGCGCTTTGTAGGAGCTGCCGAAGGCTGCGATCTTTTGATTCTGGCGACAGTTGGATCGCTGAAGATCAAAAGATCGCAGCCTTCGGCAGCTCCTACAGGGTTAGAGTTTGTTCAGGGGGATTTTCAGGTAGGTCACGCCGTTGTCTTCGGCCGGCGGCAAATTCCCCGCCCGCACATTCACCTGGATCGCCGGCAGCAACAGTGTCGGCATCCCCAATCCCGCATCGCGCCGGGTGCGCATTTCCACGAAGGCGTTTTCGTCGATGCCATCGCGTACGTGAATATTGCTTTTGCGCTGTTCACCCACGGTAGTCATGCATTGGGAGGAGCGGCCCTCGGGCGGATAATCGTGGCAGATGTACAGGCGCACGCTGGCGGGGAAGGCCAGCAGCTTGTGGATCGAGGCGTACATCTGGTTGGCATTGCCGCCGGGAAAGTCGCAGCGCGCGGTGCCCACGTCCGGCATGAACAGCGTGTCGCCGACCAGGATCACCTCGTTGCCGATCAGGTAGGCCATGTCCGCCGGGGTATGACCGGGCACGTGCAGGGCGGTCGCCTTGAGATTGCCAATCATGAACGATTCGTCGGGGGCGAACAGGTGATCGAATTGGGAGCCGTCGACGCGAAAGGCGGGCTCCAGATTGAACAGCGCCTTGAACACGTCCTGCACCTTGCTGATCGACTCGCCAATGGCGATCTTGCCGCCCAACTCCCCGCGCAGATACGGCGCAGCGGACAAGTGATCGGCGTGGGCGTGGGTTTCCAGCAGCCATTGCACTTGCAAGTGATGGGCGCGGACGAACGCGATGATTTTGTCAGCCTGGGTGGTCGCGGTGCGCCCGGCGGCACCGTCGTAGTCGAGCACAGGGTCGACAATCGCACACTGCCCGCCATCCGCCTCGTAGACCACGTAGCTGTAGGTCGAGGAGGCGGGGTCGAGGAATGCTTCAATCAACGCGGGCATGGACACGAACCTGTGCAGGGGTAGAAAAGTCAGTCATGGGTTGCAACACTTTATGTAAAAACATAATGTTCGCAGCTTAAGTGACATTGAAGGCATCCTGCAAATGCAATCCAGTCTGACCGAATGTGAAGTCGCCCAACTGCGCGCCTCGGCCTCCAAGGCGTGTGCGCTGCTCAAGGCCCTGGCCAATGAAGATCGCCTGTTGATCCTGTGCCAGCTCACCCAGGGTGAGCGCAACGTAGGCGAGCTGGAGAAAATGACCGGCGTGCGCCAACCGACTCTGTCCCAGCAGTTGGGCATCCTGCGCGATGAGGGATTGGTCGCGACCCGTCGTGAAGGCAAGTACATTTTTTATGGTCTTGCCAGTCACGAAGTGATCCAGGTGATGAAAACCCTCTCCGGGCTGTATTGCGGGGCGTTGCTCAAAAGCTGGGTTCAACCCTGAATGCAAGCCAACACTCAGAACCTGTGGGAGCGAGCCTGCTCGCGATGGACGTAATGGCACCGCGTTTATACAGATAACACGCGTAATCGTTAGCGACCATCGTCGGAACGCCGCCCGGAGCAAGCTCGCTCCTACAGTAATTTTGTATTGCGGCTGGAAGAAAACTTGCGTGCAGCAAAAGGAACAAGCAATGAACGATCAACACTGGGGCCCATCCATCAGTGCAGATATCGTGCTCATCGGCGGCGGCGGCGGCGGCGGCGGCACGGCGGGCATCGGCTTTGTCGCCAGCCTGCTCAAGCTGAAGGCGACACTGCTGCCGTGGTTCTACTGGAACGGTATGCTCAAGGGCCGCGAGTGGCTGACACATGTGTCCAGGGTCGACTGAGAACTCCCTATGTTGCTGGCAAGTCTGTTTGGCGTAGTGATGGGGTTGGTGCTCGGCTTGACTGGCGCCGGTGGCGGTATCCTTGCGGTCCCGGCCCTGGTGTTGGGGTTGGGCTGGAGCATGACCCAGGCCGCTCCGGTGGCGTTGTTCGCGGTGGGCAGTGCGGCAGCGGTCGGCGCCATCGACGGTTTGCGCCATGGCCTGGTGCGGTATCGCGCGGCGCTGCTGATCGCCGCGCTGGGTGCGGTGTTTTCGCCGGTGGGCATCTACTTTGCCCATCAGTTGCCGGAAAAAATCCTGATGATCCTGTTCAGCCTGCTGATGGTCGTGGTGGCCGGGCGGATGTTGCGCCGCGAGCGCAAGGAAGAGGGCCCCAGCGATCACGGTCAGGCCAACTGGGGCCAGAAGAACTGCATGCTCGATCAACAGACCGGGCGTTTTTCCTGGACCGCCAAATGCACTGCGACCCTCGCCGCACTGGGGGCGGTGACGGGAGTGGTGTCGGGGTTGCTGGGGGTGGGTGGCGGCTTTCTGATCGTCCCGGCCTTCAAGCAACTGACCGATGTGCAGATGCGCGGGATCATTGCCACCTCGCTGATGGTGATCAGCCTGATTTCCGCCATCGGCGTGATCGGCGCCTTCCAGGCCGGCGTGCGCATCGACAGCGTCGGCGCCACCTTCATCGGCGCCAGCATTGCCGGCATGATCGTTGGCCGCAAGCTCTGCGCCCAGGTACCGGCGCGGGCGTTGCAGGTCGGGTTCGCCAGCATCTGTTTCGTGGTCGCCGCGTACATGCTGATAAAAACGAGCGCTTGACCTATAGAAGCCCGGCTTGCCGGCGAAGGGGGCTTCAAGTGCGCCTTCGCCGGCAAGCCGGCTCCTACGAAAAGCGGTTCTTTACAACTTTAGTGGCTTGCCCTGCCGACAAGCGGTCGTACGCCTTAGTTGTCGCGCACCGCCGGCCAATCCAAAGCACCTGAAAACCACCCCCAAGGCAGCGTATGGCGCCGCCGGTCAGGTTTCGATAATCGCCTCCGACACTCAGTCCCCCGTTTCGGAGCGCGCCATGCACAACAATAAGAACGTCACGCATCGTTTTCTGCCTGCCTTTATCGCCAGCCTGTCTGCCCTTGGCCTGAGCCCGCTGGCCGAGGCGGATATCATGCTGTACGACAAGGACCAGACCACGTTCTCCACCGACGGCTACATCAACGCCTTCTACGTGAACAGCGATGTCGACCGCGCCGGCGAGCAGTTCGACCGTCGGCAGTCGCGGGTCAAAATGGGGTTCCTGCCCAACTACCTGGGGTTCAACATGGGCAAGCAGGTAGACGATCTCAAGCTCGGTGCCCGCGCCTCGTTCTGGGTCACCATCAACGACAGCCAAACCAACGGCACCGACACCGCCATCGATGTGCGGCAGTTCTTCGGCACCGTGGCCAACCCGGAGTGGGGCGAAGTGCTGATCGGCAAAGACTTCGGGCTGTTCGCCCGTTCCAACATCCTGCTCGACGAAATGCTCGCCGGTTACGGTCAGGTCAGCGATACGTTGGGGCTGGTGGATGGCGGCGGGGTGTCGTTCGGCAACATTGGCACCGGTTACCCGTATCCGTTCCCGACCTCGCAGATCACCTATCGCACCCCGGTGATGGACGGTCTGCGTGTGGCGGTCGGCATCATGGACCCGGTGGACACCAACGACAGCAGCCCGACGGGCAAGGCCTATCAGGAAAACCCGCGTACCGAGAGCGAAGTCACCTATCAGTTCGACCTGGCCGGGGCAAAGATCTACAGCTGGGTCAACGGCAGCTACCAGACTTCGGACAACACCGATTCCACGGTCGAGACCGTCACCTCCAAGGGTGTCGGTTATGGCGTGCAGGCGAAGATGGGCGGCTTGTCCCTCACCGGGTCGGGTTTCCAGGCCAAGGGCATCAACCCGTTTTTCACCAACAATGCCGGCGAGCCGACCCTGCGCAACGTCGACAGCGACGGCTACCTGCTGCAGGGCTCCTACAAACTGGGCAAGAACCGCCTGGCCTTGTCCTACGGCAAGACCAATGACGATGGCAACGGCGTGGTCGGCAGCGGCGCAGACTACGAGACCCGCGGCATCGCGTTGTTCCATGACGTGAACGATAACCTCAAGCTGGTGGCCGAGTACAACCAGTTCGAAATCAACGGCCACGACACCAGCGAGCAGAACGAAAACACCGACACCTTTGCCGTGGGTGCGGTGCTGACCTGGTAACCCCGGGAGGTGGCCCTGGCCGTGCGCATCGCGGCGAGGGTCGCCACCCGTCTCATCCCATCGAAGTGGCTACCCGCTACCCAAGTAGCATTCGTCGCACCTCGCAGGCTTCGTACACTCGTGCCTCATACACACGCACCTGCGGGAGGTAAGGATGCAGCAGAGCGAAGGCGTCGTCAGTGCAATGTCCCAGGCCACTGATGCCCGGCAGGTCGCGCAGGAACTGGCACGACAGTTGTTGCATCCGCACCTGGGGTTCGTGCTGTTCTTCTGTTCCGCCGAGTACGACTTGCAGGCGCTGGGCCAGGCCTTGCAGCAAAGCTTCGGCGGCATTCGCCTGGCGGGCTGCACCAGCGCCGGGGAAATCACCCCGCTGGGCTACGGGCGCAATTGCGTGACGGCGGTGGGCTTTGATCATCGGCACTTTTCCATCGCGATCGAGCTGATCGACCAGATGGAGCACTTCAGCCTGATCGACGCCCAGCAAATGGTCGAGCGCCTGGTCAGTGGCTGTCGCAGCAACACCCTGGCGCCGATCAAGGGCAACAGCTTTGCCCTGACCCTGCTCGATGGCCTGTCCAGCCGCGAAGAAATGGTCCTGGCGGCCTTGAGCGCGGCATTGGGCGACATTCCGCATTTCGGCGGCTCGGCCGGCGACGACAACTACCTGACCCATACCCATGTGTACTTCGATGGCGAGTTCCACAGCGGTGCGGCCGTGGTGGTGCTGGTCAATACCTGGCTGGATTTCGAAGTGTTCACCACCCACCACGTGCTGCCCCGCGCCGAGAAGCTGGTGGTCACCGGAGCCGACAGCGCCTCACGGCGGGTCTTCGAACTCAATGCCGAGCCGGCTGCCGCCGAGTACGCCCGGCACATCGGCGTGCCGGTGGCGCAACTCGATCACCGGGTCTTCGCCGCGCACCCGCTGGCGGTGCGGATCAACCAGCAGTACTACGTGCGGGCCATCCAGCAGGTGCATCCGGACCTGAGCCTGAGTTTCTACTGCGCCGTGGAAAACGGCATCGTCCTCACCGCCATGACCCCGGGGTCGATGCTGCCGAACCTGCAGAGCCTGTTCGAAGGGTTGCAGGAGCGCCTGGGCGATTTGCTGCTGACCATCGGTTGCGACTGTTTCCTGCGGCGTCTGGAACTCGAAGACGACGGCAGTCTTGATCAGATCGGCTCGTTTTTGCGTGAACAACGGGTGATGGGTTTCAACACCTATGGAGAACAGTTCAATGGCATGCACATCAACCAGACCTTCACCGGCGTTGCCATTGCCCGTGGCCGTGCCCCAGGACATCGCTGAGCTGCAGGCCGAACTGGCCAGGCTGCGCCTGGAAAACCATAAACTGCAGCGCATCAATGGCGCGCTGATCGAACGGGTCGAGTCCGGGGGGACCCGCGGCAACGATCCGTACGCGGCATTCCAGCATTCGGTGGTGTTGGCCGAGCAAGTGCGCGAACGCACCGATGCCCTGAACCAGGCCATGGCCGAACTCAAGGCCGGTAATCATTTGCTCAGCGAAGCCCGCCTGCGCGCGGAAACGGCGCATCAACACCTGATCGATGCCATCGAAAGCATATCCGACGCCTTCGTGCTGTTCGACGCCGAGCAGCGCATCGTGCTGTTCAACAGTCGCTTCAAGGCGTTCTGGAGCAACAGCCGGGTGCGGATCAACGCCGGCATGCGCCTGACCGAGGTCAAGCGGTTGATGATGAACAACGGCCTGTTCACCGAAGAGCCGCGCGGGCATGCCGACGAAAACCTGCTTTACCGCCTGCAGAACGGGCGCTGGCTGCAAGTCAGCGAGCGGCCGACCCAGGAAGGGGGGCGGGTGATTCTGTTCACCGACATTACCGACGTCAAACTCAGCGAAACCATGCGCCGTGAGCAGGCGGTGGCGCAGAAGTCGCACCTGTTGCAGCGGGCGGTCGACAACCTGTCCCAAGGGGTGGCGATGGTCAGCGCCGAGGGCATCCTGGAGTTGTGGAACCGGCGTTTCCTGGAATTGAGCGGGCTGGCGCCGGTGGCGGCCCATCGCCCCTTTGCCGAAGTGATCGCCGACAGCGAGTTGAACCTGCTGACCCCGGCCAGTCGCGATGGCAACGGACGACCGGTCCGCGAATGCGAGCAGCGCCTGTACGATGGCCGGGTCCTGGAAATCCGCACCCATCCGCTGCCCACCGGCGGTTTCGTCAATACCTTCACCGACATTACCGAACGCTACCAGCACGCCGAGGCGCTAAGTGAAAGCGAACACTGGATTCGCCTGATCACCGATCACGTACCGGCATTGATTGCCTACCTCAATGCCGACCTGGTCTACGAGTTCACCAACAAGGTCTACGAAGAGTGGTACTGCTGGCCCCGCGGCGTGATGCTCGGCCAGAGCCTGCGCGAAGTGCACAGCGAACAGCATTACCAGCGACTGGAGTCCTACGTGGCCAGGGCACTGGCGGGCGAGAGCGTGACCTTCGAGTTCGCCGAAACCAACGTCAACAACCAGGAGCGCTACATGCTGCGCTCCTATGTGCCCAACCGTCTGGCCAGTGGCGAGGTGGTGGGGATTTTCGTGCTGATCCGCGACATCACCGAACGCCGCCGCACCGCCGAGGCGCTGCATCAGGCTTATCAGAACCTGGAGCTGCGGGTACGCGAGCGCACGGCGGAATTGACCACCCTCAACGACCAGCTGCTGCGCGAGATCGATGAGCGGCGCCTGGTCGAGTCACGCTTGCGCGAGGCCAAGCAGGAAGCCGAGCAGGCCAACCTGTCGAAAACCAAGTTCCTCGCCGCCGTCAGCCACGACCTGCTGCAACCGTTGAATGCCGCGCGCCTGTTTACCAGTGCCTTGCTGGAGCGGCGCGAGCCGATGTCCAGCGAGGTTCTGGTGCGCAACGTGAGCAATTCCCTGGAAGACGTGGAGAACCTGCTCGGCACCCTGGTGGATATTTCCAAGCTCGATGCGGGGGTGATCAAGGCCGACATTGCGCCATTCGCCCTCAGTGAGCTGCTGGAGAACCTGGCCGCCGAATACACCCAGGTGGCGCGCAGTGAAGGCCTGCAACTGCACTTCATCGGCTGTTCGGCGCTGGTGCGCAGCGACATCCAGTTGCTGGCGCGGATTCTGCGCAATCTGCTGAGCAATGCGATTCGCTATACCTACAGTGGTCGCGTGGTGCTCGGTTGCCGGCGGCATCATCAGTGCCTGACGATCGAAGTCTGGGACAGCGGCATGGGCATTGCCGAGCATCGCCTGGAGGAGATTTTCCAGGAGTTCAAGCGCGGTGATGTGCAACGACCCGATCAGGATCGCGGCCTGGGCCTGGGCCTGGCGATTGTCGAGAAGATTGCCGGCATCCTCGGGCATCGCATTCATGTGCGTTCGTGGCCGGGCCGGGGCTCGATGTTCTCGGTCGAAGTACCCTTGAGCGCCACCGCGCCCAAGCCGCAGCCGGCGTTGCAGATGAGCGAGCCGATGCTGGAGCGCCTGCGGGGTGCGCGGATTTGGGTGCTGGACAATGACGCGACCATCTGTGCCGGCATGCGCACCTTGCTGGAGGGGTGGGGGTGTCGGGTGGTGACGGCACTATCGGAGGAGGACCTGGCACGGCAAGTGGACAACTATCACGCCGAGGCCGACCTGCTGATCGCCGACTATCACCTGGATAACGATCGCAACGGTGTCGACGCCGTCGCCCGAATCAATGCCCGGCGCGCGTCACCGATCCCGGCCATGATGATCACGGCCAACTACAGCAATGAACTCAAACAGCAGATCCGCGAACTGGGCCACACCCTGATGCACAAGCCGGTGCGGCCGTTGAAACTGAAGACGGCGATGAGTCATCTACTCACCAGACCTTGAAATCTTCGGTGCATGGGACGGCCCCTTCGCTGGCAAGCCAGCTCCTACAGGATTGCGGTGATCTGTAGGAGCTGGCTTGCCAGCGAAAGGGGCGACTCGGTCGTCAACGCCGCAGATAAGACCCGAAATCAATATCCCCGGCACTCAGGATTGCCTGCACCCGGTTGTGCACGTTGAGCTTGCGCAGGATCGCCGAGACGTGGGCCTTGACCGTGGTCTCGGCGATTTCCAGGGTGTAGGCGATCTGCTTGTTCGATTCGCCCTTGGTCATGCGTTCCAGTACCTGCAATTGCTTGCGGGTCAGGGCCTGGAGCAGTTCGGGCGGGAAGCTCGGGGTGTCGTTCATGCGCCGGTGGGTGCTGCTTTTGGCGGTGCGGATGATGTCCGGGGGCAGGTAGACATTGCCGTTGAGAATCTGCTGGATGGCATCGGTCATCTGGGTGCGTGGCGAAGATTTGGTGATGAAGCCCACCGCGCCGTAGGTGATGGCTTGCAGCACGATCTGTTTGTCCTGCTCGGCGGAGACAATCACCACCGGAATGGTCGGCGCCTCGTTACGCAAGTTGATCAGGCCATTGAGCCCGTGCATGCCGGGCATGTTCAGGTCGAGCAGGATCAGGTCCAGATCGTCGTGTTCCTGGGTCAGGGCCAGGGCGCTGTCCAGGTCAGCGGTTTCCATCACCTCGCTGCCGGCAAAACCGTCGCTGATGACGTTGTGAATGGCTTCGCGAAACAGCGGGTGATCGTCGGCAATCAGAATTTTGTACATGGCCTTTCACCTCATTATTTTGATTATGGTGTGGCAACAACACGCACGCGTAAAGCTCAGGGAAAGGGTTCGGGCCGGGCGGGCGAAACCGGCAGGTTGGCCGCTTGCCAGGCGTCCAGGCCATCGCGATACCAATACAGCGTCTTATAGCCCATGGTGGCTGCGCGCTTGACCGCATTCCAGCTCAACCAGCAGTCGGAGCGGCAATAGAAGACCAGCGGTTGCGTCGGGTCGCCGGCGGTCAGCTTTTTCAGGTTGGCGGCGAAATAGTCCTGCCATTGCGGCGTCAGGTCACCGTCCCCGGTATTGGCCAGCCAGTGGCTGCCGGGCAGGTTTTCATGGGGCTGGTCTTCGATGAATTGCCCTTGCAGCCACTGACGGCGGTAGACGTCGATCAGCACCGGGCGCGGGGTTTGGCCGAGCAGCGTTTGCAGGGCGCGGGTGTCGATGATGGTTGCGCCTTGCAGCTGGTCGGGCGTCGGGCTGCGGTACAGGCCGATGCGAAAGCCGTCGGTGGAGAACAGCGCTGTGTCGGCCTGCGCAGTACTCAGCAGCAGGCCCAGCGACAGGGCGGCGAGAACAGGGCGCAACAGGCAACGTCGGGCACGTGGCATGGGTTCAGTCCTTATAGTTATGAACCTATTACATGCCAGTCGGGGGGCATTGGGAATGCGACGATAGACAGGGAAACCAGTACTAAAGTAGTAATTTCCCTGTGATTGTGGAGAACCCTTGTAGGAGCTGGCTTGCCAGCGAAGAGGCCGGCAGCTCCAGCATTAATGTTGGCTGGCATACCGCCTTCGCCGGCAAGCCGGCTCCTACAGGGGCGTGTTGTCAGTTGGCTTTGCGCAAGGCCGCATGCTGCGGGTTGAAGGTCAGTACGGCGAGCAACGCAAACAACAGCGTCAGCCCCATGCACACCGCCAACGCCAGTGGATTGAAGCGCTCATACAGGGCAAAACGCACCAGCTCCACCGCATGGGTAAACGGATTCACCGCGCACAGCCAGTACAACCACTCGCTGGCGTCGCGCATCTTCCACAGCGGATACAGCGCCGATGACAGGAAAAACAGCGGGAAGATCACGAAATTCATCACCCCGGCAAAGTTCTCCAGCTGGCGGATCGCGTTCGACAGCAACAGGCCCAGGGCGCTGAGCAGCAACGCCACCAGCAGCAGGGTCGGCAACGCCAGCAACAGCCCCATGGCGGGTGGCCGCACGCCGTAGACCCAGGCAATCGCCAGGAACGCATACACCTGCAACAGCGAAATCAGTGACGTGGCCAGCAGCTTGCTGCACAGCAGAAAGGTTCGGGGCAGGGGGCTGGTCAGCAGCACGCGCATGCTGCCCATCTCGCGGTCGTAGACCATCGACAGAGACCCTTGCATGCCGTTGAACAGCAGGATCATGCACGCCAGGCCGGGAATGATGTAGACCTCATAGGGAATGTAGGTGTCGTAGGGCTCGATGATCGCGATCCCCAGCGCTGCGCGAAAACCGGCGGCGAACACCAGCAGCCACAGCAGCGGCCGCACCAGGGCGCTGAGAAACCGCGTGCGTTGCAGCACAAAGCGCAGCCATTCGCGCAGCACGATACCGCGCAAGCATTGCCAGTAAGCAGTCATTGCATGGCTCCCGTGGTTGTCAGGCGGGTGAAGGCCGAACCGAGATCGCCGCCGTGTTCCAGGCTCAGGGCATCGGCCTGTCCGCTGGCCACCAGCCGGCCTTGATGCAGGATCAGCAAGTCGTCACCAGGCTGCACTTCGTCGAGCAGGTGGGTGGTCCAGAGCACGCTGATGCGCTCCTCGCGACACAGGCTGCGGATGTGTTGATTGAGCGCCAGGCGACTCGCCGGGTCGAGGCCGACACTGGCTTCATCGAGCAGCAACAGGCGCGGCTCGTGCAACAGGGCGCGGGCAATTTCCACCCGGCGGCGATGGCCGCCATTGAGTTCACGCACCCGTTCGCGGCGGCGGTCGGTCAGGGCCTGGCGGTCCAGTTCGGCGTCGACCCGAAGGTCGGTCTGACGCCGGGACAGGCCATGCAATGCGGCGTGATAGCGCAGGTTCTGCTCGACGCTGAGGTCCAGGTCCAGGGTGCTTTGCTGGAACACCACGCCCAATTGCCTGAGTGCCGGGCGTGCGGCGCTGCGCAATGAATTGCCACCGACGCGGATCTCGCCGTGCTGCAGATCATAGAGCCGGGTCAGCAGGGCAATCAGGGTCGACTTGCCGGCGCCATTGGGCCCCAGCAGCGCAGCGAAACGCCCGGGCTCCAGGCTGAAACTCACTTTGCGCAAGGCCTCTCGAGTACCGTAGGCGAAGCTCAGGTCGCTGACTTCAAGGGCGTTCATGGCGTCACCACCACGCCCCAGGGGTAGCGCCCGACCTTCACCGATTTGCTGACCTTGAGGCTGTCGACATCGATCACCGACACGTCACTGCTGACGCCGTTGGTGGCCAGCAGTTGCTTCTGGTCCGGGGTGAACGCCATCTGCCAAACCCGTCTACCCACCAGCAGGTAATCGACAATCTCGAAGGTTTTGGCGTCGACCACCGCGACGTGATTGGCCGGGCCGAGGGCGACGAAAGCGTATTTTCCATCGGCGCTGAGCTTGATGCCCACCGGTTGCACCTTGTCCGGATGCACGCCCTTGATCTGGAAGTTCAGGGTCTTGAGCGCGGTGCGGCTGGCCACGTCGAGAATGGTCACGGTGCCGCCGATTTCCGCCGAGGCCCAGAGTTGGGCGCCGTCCGGGGAGAACTCGACGAAGCGCGGGCGCTGGTCCACCAGGGTGCTGTCGGCCAAGGTCTGGGTACTGGTGTCGATCCAGTGCAGCATGTTGGTGGTTTCGCTGGTATTGACCGCCCACTTGCCGTCGGGGCTCACCGCCATGCCTTCGGGTTCGACACCGACGTTGATCTGGCCGAGTACCTTGGAGGTCTCGGTGTCGATCACCGTGACCAGCGCATCGTCTTCGTTGGAGACGTACAACCAGCGATTGTTCGGGTGCAGGGCGAATTGCTCGGGGTCTTTGCCCGAGGGCAGTTCCTTGATGATCTTGCGCGTGGCCACGTCCATCACCTGGACCCGGTCCGAGTCACTGGCGCAGATGTACAGCAGCTTGCTGTCATGGGACAGCAGCAGGCCGCGGGGGCGCTGGCCGACGGGCAGGGTGTCGGTGACTTGCAGGGTCTGCAGGTCGATCAGGCTCAGGCTGTTGTCCTTTTCGTTGGAGACCCAGGCAGTGCTGGCAACGGCATGGCCAGCGGCGAGCAGCATGACCCAAGAAAGTAGGGAGCGGCAGAGCAGGGTGCGGCGCATGGCGGATTCCTTGTTGTTGTGATGATCGGATCAGGGAAAGCGGCAGCTGACCTCGGGCTTGTCGTAACCCAGACTGTCCATCTCGTTGAACGGGTGCAGAAAGCCGTCCTGGGGTGAGGTGCTGACTAGCGCCCGGGGCTGGACGATGGGAATCGGCTGGCGCAACTGGCCGTTCCACGGCCGGTAGCTGAGCTTGCGTCCCTTGAAGCCATCCAGCGGCAGTTGATCGCTGATTTCCAGCGTACGGATCGCCATTGGCTCGGCCTGGCGCAGTTTGCTCACGGCGCTGGCGATACTGCGCACGGCCATCCAGGCGGCGAAATCGCGGTCATTCATCCAGCGCCCGGTCAGGGCTTCGAAGCGTTTTTGCAGCTGCGCGGCACCGTAGGTTTCCACAGTCTTGTGCCAGCCCACCGGGGTCAGGCCCTGGGTGCCGGCGACCGGGCGCGGGTACCAGGTCTGGTAGGGCACGTATTCACCGAAGTCGCCGCGTTCATCGGCCACCAGTACCACGTCGTACTCGGCGGTCTGGGTGAACAGCGGCATGTCGGCCTGGGCGCTGCGTCGCTGGTCGTTGTCGAAGCTCCAGGTTTTTTCCGCCACCAGTTGCAAGCCGAAGCGCTTGGCGGCGCGGCGCAGGGCGGCGGCATAGGCTTGATCGTCCGGCGTCGGGCCGACAATCAGCAGCGCTCGCTGCCATTTGCGCAGCACCAGAAACTGCGCCAGTGCATCGGCGAGCATCGCCCGGCTCGGCAAGGTGTGCAGCACGTTCGGCAGGCAATCGGAGGTGCGCAAGTTGTCGTCCGGGCTGCCGGCGTTGAACAGCAGGCTGTCGGGCAGTGCGGCACTGAGTTGGCGCAGGCTGGTGGCAGGTGCGTTCACCACGAACAGGCGCAGGCCTTGTTCATGCTGCACCTTTGCCGCTTCGAGCAAGGCCTCGGGGCTGTCGACACTGGCGCTGAACAGACTGTAGCCGTGGTTGAGAAAACGCCCGGTGCTGTTGCTGTCGGTGATCGCCAGTTCGGCACCGCGCAGCCCGGCATCGGTGGGCTCGGGGATGACGTTCGACAGCAACGGGCCTGGGTCGGGGCGATAACCCAAATAGCCGATGCGCACCTGCAAAGGTGCATCCGCCGCCTGGCTCTGGGTGGCCAGGCCGGCGGCGCAGGCAATCGCCAGCAGGTAGATCAGGGCGTAAGGGGCAAGCTGGCGCATAGGGCACTCCATTACAGGTAGCGCCAGCTTAGGTAGCCCGTGATGGTGAGGAAATATGCAGAAAGTACCGGTGGTGTCCATCCGGCGCCTTACTACCAAGGGACTAGGTGGCGACCACCAAAGCAGCATGGGGTGAGTGCGATACCGTTTCTAAGATGGCTGCCATAGCCTCTGCCAAGAGGTTTTGCGTGCAATCCAGAGGGCATAACAATGACAACAAAACGCAACGCCTTGCTCGTGACCGGGCTATTGGCCAGTTTGATCAGCGCAGGTTCCGTCTGGGCCCACGGCAACGTGGTCCCACAAGCCGTGGCGACCCCGGGGCTGACCCCGATCAAGGACGCCGGTGTGCAACTCGATGCCGATGGCTGGGCCGCGGTGAACCCGTATCGCACCGCTGCGGAACACGACAAGGCAGTGGAAATCGGTGCCTCGGCCTACACCCAGAATTGCGCGGCCTGTCATGGCCTGGAAGCCAAGTCCGGCGGTATCGCCCCTGACTTGCGCATGCTCGATGTCGGCGAGGCGGGCGATGAATGGTTCGCCGAACGGGTGCGCCATGGCGCGGTGCGCGACGGTCGGGTGTACATGCCGAAGATGGCCGATTACCTGAGCCAGGAAGCTCTGTGGGCGGTGCGCACTTATCTGGACACTGTGCACGTCGAGGAGTGACCCATGCGCCTGCTCGCGGTGTTGATCGGCGCTCTGTGGCTGTGCTGCCAGCCGGCGCAGGCGCAGGTTCGCAACTACGACGAAATGATCGCCGCCGGGGAGCTGAAGGTGGCGGTCTACAAGGACTTCGCCCCCTACAGCTTTGAAAGCGCCGGAAAGCCCCAGGGTGTCGATGTCGAACTCGCCGAAGCCTTGGCCAAGGCGCTCGGCGTGCGCCTGACGCTGATCTGGGCGCCGGCGGGAGAAAAGCTCGATGACGACCTGCGCGATTACATCTGGCGTGCCAGTGCCTTGCACAACCAGCAACTGGCCGACCTGATGATGCGCGTGCCCTATGACCGTGACTACGCGCAGAAGCGCAACGAGTTCGGCGAACTGGTCAACGGCCACGTGGTGATGTTCGGTCCGTACCAGAACGAGCAATGGCAGGTGGCTTATGACCGCCGGCGGCTGGACAAGGTCGCCAGCGTCGCGGTGTTCGAGCAACACCCGATTGGTGTCGAAGTCGACAGCGTACCGTCGTTCTACCTGACCTCGGTGTTCAACGGCATGCTCGCCGGCAAGACCCATCACTATCCCGGCGTGCGCCAGGCGTTTGCCGCGATGAAGGCCGGTGAGGTCGACGCGGTGATGGCCATGCGCGGCGAGATCGACTGGCAAGTGCATGAAGCGGCCGACCCGCAAGTGGCACTGGCTGAGAACGCCTATCCGAACATGGGCAAGCAGCTCTGGGAGATCGGCATGGCGGTGCACGAAAGCAACCGTCAACTGGCCTATGCCGTGGAAGAGGCGCTCGAAGGCCTGATCCGCGAGGGCGCGGTGAAGACCATCTACGGCCATTACGGCCTGCGTTACGACGTGCCCGAGATGTATCAATAAGGAGCAGGCGATGAAATGGCGAAGGAGTTGTCTGTTGGCCTGCTGGTTAAGCCTGGCGGCACAGGCCGCCGAAATCGATCCCGGCAAAGACCCGGTGCCATCGGTGATGTGGACGTTCTATCACCAGCAGTTTCTTGGCAATGCGCCGTTCGTTTTCGACGATCGGGTCAAGTTGCTGGCGCCGCCGTTTGCCGAAGATGCCCGGCAGGTGCCGCTGGAAATCGACGCCCGGGCGTTCAACGGCGAGGTGGTGAAAATCCTCGCCTGGGCCGAGCTGAACCCTTTGCCGAAAATCGTCGACTTCCAGCCGCTGAATTCGGTTTTGCCCTGGTTGTCGTTGCGCATTCGCATCGAACAGGCCACCCCCTTGCGCGCGGCGGTGTTGACCCGTGACGGCCTGTGGCATGTCGGCTCGACCCTGATCGACGCGGCAGGTGGCGGCTGCACTGCGCCGAGCGTGGTACGCAGCCAGCCGGGCTGGGAGGAGCACATCGGCGAAGTGCTCGGCGGGCGTTATCCCCGGGGCGAGTTCAGCCGTTTGCGTTTGCAGGTGGCCCATCCCATGGACAACGGCATGGTCAGTGGCATCCCGGAATTCTTCATCAACCATGCCGAGTTGCGTGACCGTAGCGAGCAAGTGCTGGCCCGGCTGGAGCTGTTTCCCGCGGTCAGTGAAAACCCCAACCTGGCCTTCGACATCGAAGGGGCAGGGCAAACGCGCCTGCTGCTACGGGACAACAGCGGCAATGAGTTCGATGCGTCGATCCCCTGACCCCAAGGAGCGTGGCATGCGCTGGATCCTGTTGATGGTGTTAAGCGTCAGTCTGCCGGCCCTGGCCGATCTTGAATACTCGCTCAAGCCCCGGCAGATCGCCCAGGACACCTGGCTGCTGGAAGGCAGCACGGATAATTTCGCCAAGGCCAACGGCGGCAACATCGTCAACACCGCGTTTATCGTCACTGAACGCGGTGTGGTGGTGATCGACACGGGGCCGTCCCGGCGGTACGGCGAAGCGATGCGCAAGGCCATTGCCGCCACGACCGACAAGCCGGTGATCGAGGTCTTGCTGACCCATCACCACCCGGATCATGTGCTGGGCAATCAGGCCTTCAGCGACGTGCCGATCGGCGCCTTGGCCGGCACCACCGAGCTGTTGCACCGGCAAGGCGATGCCATGGCCGGAAATATGTACCGGATGGTCGGCGACTGGATGCGTGGCACCGAAGTGTTGTTGCCGACTCAGACGCTGACACCCGGCGTGAAAAGTTTTGGGAATCACGATTTGCGTCTGCTGAGCCTGGGTGGGCATACGGGCGCGGATCTGGCTATTCTCGACCAGCAAACCGGCGTGCTGTTTGCCGGGGACCTGGTGTTTTATCAACGGGCCCTGACCACGCCCAACAGTCCAGGGCTGTCAGTGTGGCTGGCGGACATTGCGACCCTGCAAGGCTTGCCCTGGACGCTGATCGTGCCGGGCCATGGGCCGGTGGCCAGTGATCGGCAACCCTTCGAGCAAATGCGCGATTACCTGACCTGGCTCGATCAGCTGATGCGCGACGGCGCCGCCAATGGCAGCGACATGGCCGAGATGATCCGCAGTCCCATCCCTGAACGCTTTGCCGGGATCAACCTGAGCCGTTATGAACTGATCCGCAGCGTCAGCCATCTGTACCCGCGCTACGAGCGCGAGCGGATGACGCGGGTGGATGCCATCCGCTAACAGGCGACCCACATCCCCTGTGGGAGCGGGCTTGCCCGCGAAGGCGGAGTATCAGGCGACATCGATGTCGAATGTGCCGGCCTCTTCGCGGGCAAGCCCGCTCCCACAGGGGGCAGTGTCGATCACAATATCCCGTATTTATCTCACACGACCCGCTACTAAGGGATTAGCAATCTCCTCATTGCGGGCAATTGTTGCCAGGGCGGCGGCGCCCAAGAATCTGCACCAGACCGGGAAAATTTTCCGGACATAACAAAAATCCGCAGAGGAAGCCGTCATGACCCAACCCGCACGTCGCCAGCCCTTCGTCTTGAGCCTGCTACTCAGTGCCATGCTGTTGTCCGGCCAGGCATTGGCCGGGGTTTCCGACCAGGACATTCTCCAGGACCCGAAGAACCCGGAACAGGTCGTGACCAACGGCTTGGGCGTTCAGGGGCAGCGTTACAGTCCGCTGGATATTCTCAACGTCGACAACGTCAAGGAGCTGCGACCGGCCTGGGCGTTTTCCTTCGGCGGTGAAAAACAGCGTGGCCAGCAAGCGCAGCCGATGGTCAAGGACGGCGTGATGTACATGACCGGTTCCTACTCGCGGGTGTTCGCCGTGGATGCACGCACCGGCAAGAAACTCTGGCAATACGACGCGCGCCTGCCGGATGACATCCGCCCCTGCTGCGACGTGATCAATCGTGGCGTCGCGCTGTATGGCGACCTGGTGATTTTCGGCACCCTTGACGCCAAGCTCGTGGCGCTGAACAAGGACACCGGCAAGGTGGTGTGGAGCAAGAAAGTCGCCGACCACAAGGAAGGCTACTCGATCAGTGCCGCGCCGCTGGTGATCAACGGCAAGCTGATTACCGGCGTGGCCGGTGGCGAGTTCGGTGTGGTGGGCAAGATCGAGGCCTACGACCCGAAAAACGGTGATCTGCTGTGGACCCGGCCGACGGTCGAAGGCCATATGGGCTACGTCTACAAGGACGGCAAAGCGGTGGAGAACGGCATCTCCGGCGGCGAGGCGGGCAAGACCTGGCCGGGCGATCTGTGGAAAACCGGCGGCGCGGCCCCTTGGCTTGGCGGCTATTACGACCCGGAAACCAACCTGCTGCTGTTCGGTACCGGCAACCCGGCGCCGTGGAACTCGCACCTGCGCCCTGGCGACAACCTCTACTCCTCATCGCGCCTGGCACTCAACCCGGACGACGGCACCATCAAGTGGCACTTCCAGAGCACGCCCCACGACGGTTGGGACTACGACGGCGTGAACGAGCTGGTGTCGTTCAACTACAGCGAAGGCGGCAAGGAAATCAAGGCGGCGGCCACTGCCGACCGCAACGGCTTCTTCTACGTGCTGGACCGCACCAACGGCAAATTCATCCGTGGCTTCCCGTTCGTGGACAAGATCACCTGGGCCACCGGCCTGGATAAGAACGGCCGGCCGATCTACAACGAAGCCAGCCGTCCCGGCGCCCCGGGCTCGGAAGTCAAGGGCAGTTCGGTCTTCGTAGCACCGGCGTTCCTCGGCGCGAAAAACTGGATGCCGATGGCTTACAACCAGGACACCGGGTTGTTCTATGTGCCGTCCAACGAATGGGGCATGGACATCTGGAACGAAGGCATCGCCTACAAGAAAGGCGCGGCGTTCCTCGGCGCCGGATTCACCATCAAGCCATTGAACGAAGACTACATCGGCGTGCTGCGGGCCATCGATCCGAAAACCGGCAAGGAAGTCTGGCGTCACAAGAACTATGCGCCGCTGTGGGGCGGGGTGCTGACCACCAAGGGCAACCTGGTGTTCACCGGCACGCCTGAAGGTTTCCTGCAGGCGTTCAACGCCAAGACCGGCGAGAAGGTCTGGGAATTCCAGACCGGCTCCGGCGTGCTCGGCTCACCCATCACCTGGGAAATGGACGGCGAACAGTACGTTTCGGTGCTCTCCGGCTGGGGCGGCGCGGTACCGCTGTGGGGCGGTGAAGTGGCCAAGCGCATCAAGGACTTCAACCAGGGCGGCATGCTCTGGACCTTCAAGCTGCCCAAGGACCTCGTCGCCAAGCACTGATCGAGTGGAGGCACCCTTGAAAACGCCTTCGCCGGCAAGCCGGCTCCTACAAAAATCGAGCATATCACCGGGATCCGTGTAGGAGCTGGCTTGCCAGCGAAGAGGCCCTCGAGCCTTGCATTACCAATGAAGGCGCCTTCGCCGGCAAGTTGGCTCCTACGACCAAATAACGAGAGCCCCTCCTGCCAACGATGCATTCGTCTGGCACGCGGGGCTCTCTAGTATCGGCTCATCGCCTGTCAGCACGACAGGCATCGACCCAGACAGAGGCCCACCATGATCTACGCACAACCCGGAACCCCAGGCGCCGTCATTACCTTCAGGCCGCGCTACGGCAACTTCATCGGTGGCGAGTTTGTCGCTCCGATCAATGGCGAGTACTTCACCAACACCTCGCCGGTCAACGGTGAAGTGATCGCCGAATTCCCGCGCTCCAGCGCCGCCGACATCGACAAGGCCCTCGACGCCGCCCATGCCGCTGCCGACGCCTGGGGCAAGACCTCGGCCCAGGACCGCTCCCTGGTGCTGCTGAAAATCGCCGATCGCATCGAGCAGAACCTTGAGGTCCTGGCCGTCACCGAAACCTGGGACAACGGCAAGGCCGTGCGCGAAACACTGAACGCCGACGTGCCGCTGGCGGCCGACCACTTCCGTTACTTCGCCGGCTGCATCCGCGCCCAGGAAGGCGGCGCCGCCGAGATCAACGAGCTGACCACGGCCTATCATTTCCATGAGCCCCTGGGTGTGGTCGGGCAGATCATTCCGTGGAACTTCCCGCTGCTGATGGCCGCCTGGAAACTCGCCCCGGCCCTGGCCGCCGGCAACTGCATCGTGCTCAAGCCTGCCGAGCAAACGCCGCTGTCGATCATGATCTTCGCCGAACTCATCGCCGACTTGCTGCCAGCGGGCGTGCTGAACATCGTCCAGGGCTTCGGTCGCGAAGCCGGCGAGGCCCTGGCCACCAGCAAGCGCATCGCCAAGATCGCCTTCACCGGCTCGACCCCGGTGGGCGCGCACATCATGCATTGCGCCGCCGAGAACATCATCCCGAGCACCGTCGAGCTGGGCGGCAAGTCGCCGAATATCTTCTTCGAAGACATCATGAACGCCGAGCCCGCGTTCATCGAAAAGGCTGCCGAAGGCCTGGTGCTGGCGTTCTTCAACCAGGGTGAAGTCTGCACCTGTCCGTCCCGGGCGCTGGTGCAGGAGTCGATCTACGAGCCGTTCATGGCCGAGGTGATGAAGAAGATCGCCAGGATCAAGCGCGGCAACCCGCTGGACACTGAGACCATGGTCGGCGCCCAGGCGTCCGAGCAGCAATACGACAAGATCCTCTCGTACCTGACCATTGCCCAGGAGGAGGGCGCCGAGCTGCTCACCGGCGGCGCGGCCGAACGTCTGGAGGGCGACCTGTCCAGCGGTTACTACATTCAGCCGACCCTGCTCAAGGGGCACAACAAGATGCGTGTGTTCCAGGAAGAAATCTTCGGCCCGGTGGTGGGGGTCACCACTTTCAAGGACGAAGCCGAAGCCCTGGCCATTGCCAACGACAGCGAGTTCGGCCTCGGTGCCGGCCTGTGGACCCGCGACATCAACCGCGCCTACCGCATGGGCCGGGCGATCAAGGCCGGGCGCGTGTGGACCAACTGTTACCACCTGTACCCGGCGCACGCCGCGTTTGGTGGCTACAAGAAGTCCGGCGTCGGCCGGGAAAACCACAAGATGATGCTCGATCACTATCAGCAGACCAAAAACCTGCTGGTGAGCTACGACATCAATCCGCTGGGGTTCTTCTGATTCGACTCGAAATCGGGTAATGGCCTTCGCTGGCAAGTCGGGTCGCCGCATCGCAGCTCCTACAGGTTTGCGCAATACCTGTAGGA